>NZ_JBFACK010000016.1:0-234809 GCF_040640795.1 Streptomyces sp. NPDC021622 | reverse complement strand
TCCTCCCCGGCCTCGCTCCTGCACTGGACCCGCCGGATGATCGAGATCCGCAAACAGAACCCCGCCTTCGGGCTCGGCTCGTACACCGAACTGCCCTCCTCCAACCCGGCGGTCATCGCGTTCCTGCGCGAGTACAAGGACGACCTCGTGCTGTGCGTGCACAACTTCTCCCGCTTCGCCCAGCCCACCGAGCTCGACCTGCAGACCTTCAACGGCCGCCACCCGGTCGAACTCATCGGCGGGGTGCGCTTCCCGGCCATCGGCGAACTGCCCTACCTCCTGACACTGGCGGGACACGGGTTCTACTGGTTCCGGCTGACCGACCATCCACGACCTCCGGCCGCACCCCCGGTGCACCTTTGAAGGGACGTGTGTCTCATGCTGAAGACGGCATCGCAGTCGCCCGCCAGCCTCGGCCCGCCCCAGCTGCTGACCTCGCTGGCCGGGCTGCTTCGCGAGTGGCTGCCGAAGCAGAGGTGGTTCGCGGGCAAGGGCAGGCCCGTGACGGATCTGGCCGTCCTTTCGACGACAGAATTGCACCCGGGGTGCCTGCACCTGCTGATCCGTACGCGCCATGCCGGGCAGCCCGATGACTGCTACCAATTGATCCTCGGCGTCCGCGAGCACCTGCCGCTCCGGCTCCAGCACGCGCTCATCGGCCGACCGGACGCGGGCCCGCTCGCCGGACTCACCGTGTACGACGCCCTCCTGGACCCGTGGTCGGCGACGCTGCTCCTGGAACGCCTGCGGGTTCCCGGCGCCACGGGTCCCCTGCGCTTCGAACGGGACACGCAGGTCGTGGTTCCTGACGGGCTCAAGCCCCGGCTGGTCGACGGCGAGCAGTCCAACACCTCTTTGGTGTACGGGGATTCCTTCATCCTGAAGCTGTTCCGCCGCGTCCAGTACGGCATCAACCCGGACCTGGAAGTGCCGCGGGCGCTGGCCCGTGGCGGCTGTGCCCGGGTGCCCGCGGCCGTGGCGTGGTTCTGGACCACCGAGCCGTGCAAGATGACGCTCGGAGTGCTCCAGCCCTTCCTGCGCGAGGCGACGGACGGCTGGACGCTGGCGCTCCAGTCCCTCGCCGCGGGCGAGGACTTCAGCGACGAGTCGTACGAACTGGGCCGTGCCACGGCCGAAGTGCACCTGGCGCTGACCCGGTCGTTCGACACGGAGCCCCTGGACCCGCACGGCGGCGGGCGGTTGGCCGCGGCGATGACGGACCGTCTGGAGACCGCCGCCCGTCAGGTGGCGGACCTCGTTCCGTACGTGTCTCGCCTGAAGGCGGCATACGGCGCGCTCGCGGCGCGCGGGCTGAGCCGCCCGGCCCAGCGGATCCATGGCGACCTGCACCTCGGCCAGGTGCTCCGGGCCGGAAAGCGCTGGTTCGTCATCGACTTCGAGGGCGAACCGGCCCGACCGCTGGCCGAACGCCGGCACGCGCAGGCACCCGTACGCGATGTGGCGGGCATGCTCCGCTCCTTCGACTATGCGGCCTACACCCGGCGCCCCTGGGGCGCCCAGTGGGTGAAGCGGTGCAGGGAGGCCTACTGCGCGGGGTACGCGGCGGAGTCGCCGTGGGATCCGCGTGCGGAGGCCGAGCTCCTGCGCGCTTACGAGACTGACCGAGCGGTGTACGAAGTGCTGTACGAGGCCCGGCACCGCCCTGACTGGCTGCCCGTCCCCATGGCGGCGATCGCCCGCCTCGCGGAAGAGAGTTGAGACCAATGGGTACCCTTCCCCGGACCGTCGCCGATGTCCGCGACCGCCTTCCCGAAGCCCCTCTCGACGCACAGGACAGAGGGCGCCTTCTGGCGGGCACCCATCACGACCCGCACGCCGTGCTCGGCGCGCATCCGGTGCCCGGAGGCACGGCCTTCGTGGTCCTGCGCCCCTACGCCCAGGCGGTGACGCTCCTCACCGAGGGTCGGTGCGTGAAGCTGAAGGACACGGGCGACGGCTTCTTCTCCGCTGTTCTGCCGCACGACGCGATGCCCGAGTACCGGCTGCGCGTGACGTACGACGGCCGGGACGGCACATACGAGGACCCCTACCGTTTCCTTCCCGCTCTGGGTGAACTCGATCTGCACCTGATCGGCGAGGGCCGGCACGAAGAACTGTGGAGGGCGCTGGGAGCGCACCCGATGACCCACCAGGGCGTGCCGGGGACCCGGTTCACGGTGTGGGCGCCCCACGCGAGGGGAGTCAGGGTCTGCGGTGACTTCTGCAGCTGGGACGGAGCCGCGTACCCCATGCGCTCGCTGGGCTCGACCGGCGTATGGGAGCTGTTCGTCCCCGGTATCGGCGAGGGGGCCCTCTACAAGTTCGACATCACCCGCCCCGATGGCACCCACACCGTGCGCGCCGATCCGATGGCCCGCCGCACGGAGGTGCCGCCGGCGACCGCCTCCGTCGTGACGGAATCGTCCCACGTATGGGCGGACGCCGAATGGATGGCGCACCGCGCGGACCGCCCCGTCCATCGGGCCCCCTTCTCGGTCTACGAGGTCCATCTGGCGTCCTGGCGTCCCGGCCTCTCCTACCGCCAACTCGCCGACCAGCTCACGGAATACGTCACGGATGCGGGCTTCACCCACGTGGAGCTGATGCCGGTCGCGGAGTATCCCTTCAGCGGATCCTGGGGCTACCAGGTCACCGGCTTCTACGCGCCGACGGCCCGCCTCGGCACGCCCGACGACTTCAAGTACCTCGTCGACACGCTGCACCGGGCGGGCATCGGCGTGATCCTCGACTGGGTCCCCGCCCACTTCCCCAAGGACGACTGGGCGTTGGCGGCCTTCGACGGAGAGCACCTGTACGAGCCGGGGGATCCCCGACGTGCCGAGCACCCCGACTGGGGCACCCTGACCTTCGACTACGGCCGCAAGGAGGTGCGCAACTTCCTTGCCGCCAACGCCACTTACTGGTGCGAGGAGTTCCACATCGATGGCCTGCGCGTCGACGCGGTCGCCTCGATGCTCTACCTCGACTATTCACGCGAGTACGGGCAGTGGGCACCCAACGAGTCGGGCGGCCGGGAGAACCTGGACGCGGTGGCGTTCCTCCAGGAGATGAACGCGACGGTCTACCGGCGCTGCCCCGGAGTGGTCACCATCGCCGAGGAGTCGACGGCGTGGGACGGCGTGACCCGGGCCACCCATGACACGGGTCCCGGCGGTCTGGGCGGCCTCGGCTTCGGCATGAAGTGGAACATGGGCTGGTCGCACGATTCCCTGGAGTACATCAAGCGCGACCCCGTGCACCGGGTGTACCACCACAACGAGATGACGTTCTCGATGGTGTACGCGTACAGCGAGAACTACCTCCTGCCCCTCTCGCACGACGAAGTGGTCCACGGCAAGCAGGCGTTGGTCTCCAAGATGCCGGGCGACTGGTGGCAGCAGCGCGCCAACCACCGGGCCTACCTGGGCTTCATGTGGGCCCACCCAGGCAAGCAACTCCTCTTCATGGGGCAGGAGTTCGCCCAGGGCGCCGAGTGGTCGGAGGGGAACGGCCTTGACTGGGCGCTCCTGGACCCGGACTACCCGGCGGAGCCGGACCACAGGGGCGTACTGCGACTGGTGCGGGACCTCAACCATGAGTACCGGTCCGCCCCCGCGCTGTGGGAGCAGGACACCGAGCCCGCCGGATTCTCCTGGGTCGCGGCGGACGCGGCGGAGGACAACGTGCTGGCGTTCCTGCGCTTCGCCGCGGACGGCACTCCGCTGCTTGCCGTGTGCAACTTCTCCCCGGTGGTCCGCCACGACTACCCGCTCGGTGTCCCGGACGCGGACACTGTCTGGCGCGAGACCCTCAACACCGATCTCGCTCGCTACGGGGGAGGCGACGTCCGCAATCCGGACCCGCTGAAGTCCACCCCCGAGCCGTCCCACGGCCGCCCGGCCACTCTGGGGGTGACCCTTCCTCCTCTGGCGACCGTGTGGCTGCGTCCTGAGTGACGGCGGGATCAGGAGCGGGCGCGGCCGGCTGCCCGGTCGATGCTGTCCTGCGCCAACTGCCGGTCGAGGGCGGCCCGGACCAGCGCCGCGGCCAGAACGGCCGGCTGTTCGTTCCCCGCGAGCCGCAGCAGCCCGGCGGTGTTCCGGGGCAGCCCGAGGCGCTCGGCCCCCTGCAGCGTTTTGGCGTCGAGGTAGGGCCCGAACTCGGTCCACACGTCCTGCACTTCGCGCAGAAAGATGTCCGCGCCTACGGGGCCGAGCCCCGGCACCTGACGCAGCAGCCGTTTCAGGGCCGCCACGTCGCCGTCCGCCTGCTCACGCATTCTGCGCAGGTCGCCGCCCCATTCATCGAGCACAAGCCGGGCGCCGTCACCGAGCTGGGTCGCGGTCCGTTCGTCGTAGCGCCGGTAGCCACCGCGCCCCAGAGCATCGACCCGCTGCTGCCACGAGGCGTCGGCCATCTGCCGTGGACCGCGCATCCCGGCGTCGTACAGCGCCCGCGCGCTCGCCACCGCCACGGATGCCCGGATACGGGCGCTGAGCAGACAGGACAGGACGAGCGTGCGGTAGAGCGGTTGAGGGGTGTCCGCCAGTCGGATCCCCGCCTCCGCCGCGTACGTCTGTCCCGAAGTACGCAGCAGCTCTCGCATCACAGCCTTCTGGCCGGCCATGTCTCCACCTCCCGCGCTCCGTACCCGGGGAACGCACTTCCAAGTTATGGCGAACGGGCCCACCCCGCACCGCGTGGTCACCTGCGCGGGGTGGTCGGTCAGCCCTTGACGCGGTCCCGTATCCAGACGCCGGCCGGATTGAGGACGCCGGTGCCCGCCCATTCCTCGCTGGCGCAGGTGCCGGCCTTGAAGACCGCTCCCGAACGTGAGTCGTCGGAGTAGTTCCAGTTCGTCCAGGAGATGTTCTTCTGCTCCATCAGGTCGACGTACTTCTGCGTCATCGCGAAGTCGTCGCCGCCGTCGCCCGATGCCTTCTGGGTGCCGAACTCGGTGACGAACAAGAAGTACGCGGACCAGCCCCATGTCTTCTACGAGATAGCCAACGAGTCCAGCGGCGTCGAATGGTCCGAGATCAAGTCGTACGCGGAAGAGATCATCCCCGTGATCCGGCAGCACGACCCCGACGGCATCGCACTCGTCGGCACCCGCGCCTGGTCCTCGCTCGGCGTCTCCGAGGGCGCGGACGAGAGGGAGGTCGTCGACAATCCGGTCGACGCCGAGAACATCATGTACACGTTCCACTTCTACGCCGCCGACCACGACGACGAGTACCTCCGGACACTGTCCCGGGCAGCCGACGAAATCCGAAGAACTTCTTGGCGAGCCCGGTGTTCGCGTTGGGGTCGCCCGGGGTGAGCATGTGCCAGTCGATGATCGCGTACATGCCGCGCTCGATGGCCTGATCGACCACGCGCTGGGCGATCCGCGTGAACTTCGCCGGGTCGACTCGTAGCCGCCTTCCTGGACGTACGTGGAGACGCGCAGCACATCGGCCTGCCAGTCCTGCGCCAGGGCGTCGAGGGAGCCGTCCGTGAGGCAGTGCTCGTACCACTGCGTGCCGTGCGAGCTCATGCCCTTGAGCTGAACTGCCTTGCCCTGTGCGGTGCACAGCGTGGTGTCGCAGACCTTGAGCTGCCCGTTCTCGGCGACGGGCGATCCGGCCGGGGCCCGGACGGCGTCGTTCTCCTCTCCCGCGCTGGCGCTGAAGTGCGGGGCGAGAGCGAGGAGCGAGCCGGCAGCGACGGCCGCGGTGCGCGTGATGGGCTGCGAATCGGCCGTCTCGAAGTTCGCGGCGGCCGGATCGGCTCTTGGTCTATACCAACAACGCCTGTCCCAGTACCCTCATCCGTGGCCGGTGGCACACCATCGGCAGCCTGGTGACCCCCCCATTCGCCGCCTCCAGGAGGATCACGGTGAGAGTTCGCACCAGAAGCTCGGCGATCATCGGCACCATCTGCCTCGTCGCGTCCCTCGCCCTGACGGCGGCGTCCGCCGTCGAGCCGGCCGCCCCGCGGCAGGCGGCACCGAAGGTCGCGCTCAAGAATGTGGCCACGGCCAAGAATCCATCCGCAGGCGCCGCCGGGCCCGGCGGCACGGTCTGGATCGCCGAACGCGCAGGCACCGTGCGGGTCTTGAGCGGGCAGGGGCTCGGGAAGCCCGTCCTCGACATCTCCGGCGAGACCACCACCGACGGCGAACGCGGCCTGCTGGGCATCGCGTTCGACAGGAAGTTCGCGCACTTCTACATCTCGTACACGAACCTCGAAGGCACAAGCACCGTGGACGAGTTCGCCGTACGGCACGGCAAGATCCGGCCCGACACCCGGCGCACGGTCCTCACCCAGACACAGCCCTACGCGAACCACAACGGCGGCGACATCAAGTTCGGCCCCGACGGCTACCTCTACATCGCCTTCGGCGACGGCGGCTCGGGCGGCGACCCGCACGGCAACGGGCAGAATCTCGACACCCTGCTCGGCAAGCTCCTGCGGATCGACCCAAGCGGCGGCAAGCCGTACGCGATCCCGCCGGACAATCCGTACGTGGACGACCCGAAGGCGAAGGACGAGATCTGGGCCTACGGGCTGCGCAACCCGTGGCGGTTCTCGTTCGACGCGGGCACGGGCGATCTGCTGATCGGCGACGTCGGCCAGAGCGCCTGGGAGGAGATCGACTGGGCCCCGGCGAACAGCAAGGGCGGCGAGAACTACGGCTGGTCCCGGATGGAGGGCAACCATCCCTTCCGGGACGGCACCGAGCCCGCGAACCATGTGCCGCCGGTCCACGAGTACGACCGCACCGGCCTCGGCTGCTCGGTGACCGGCGGCTACGTCTATCGAGGCAAGGCGATCCCCGACCTCAAGGGTCAGTACGTGTTCAGCGACTACTGCGACGGCACCGTCCGCTCGCTGCAGATCGAGAACGGCAAGGTGACCGGCGTGCACGATCTCGGAGTCAACGGCGGTGAGGTGGTCTCGTTCGTGCAGGGCGGCAAGGGTGAGCTGTACGTGCTCGACATCGGCGGCAGCGTCTCCCGCATCGACCCGGCGTAGCGAACGACGGCTGCCCGGCGGCGCCCCGCCCGGGCTGCGCCTGGAAGCCGCCGACCTCGCGGAACCGATGGCCCAAAACCGGACGCCATGACGTGCCGTGCCCCTCAACTCTTCGCCCTGCCAGGGAAGTTAGGGGACCATGAGGCGTGAGTCAGTGTCGGTGACGCCTCGGGGGACAGAACATGGCATTGGAATTCCGCCTGCTCGGGCCGGTCGAAGCGCTGTGGGAAGACCGGCCCCTGCGGGTGGGCGGGCCCAAGCCTCGTGCCCTGTTGGCCGCGTTGTTGTTGCGCGCCGGGCATGTCGTGCCTGCCGATGCGCTGGTGGATGTCGTATGGGGCGATGAGCCGCCGGAGACGGCGAGGGCGCTGATCCAGACGTATGTCTCGGCGCTGCGGCGGGCCCTGCCGGAGGCGCGCCGGGGGGCGATCGAGACGCGGGCGCCGGGGTATGTGATCCGGCCAGACGCCGGGGCCGTGGACCTCGGGCGGTTCGAGGAGCTGGCAGCGGCCGGTCGGCGGGCCGCAGCTCAGGGGGATCACTCCGCCGCCGCCCGGCTGTTGCGTGACGCCCTCACGCTGTGGCGCGGTGCCGCGCTCGGCGGGGTCGGCGAGGTGCTGCGGAGCGAGGCGGTACGGCTCGAGGAGGCCCGGCAGGCCGTGCTCGAAGAGCGCATCGCCGCCGAACTCGAATGCGGGGGGCGGGAGAGCGAGCTGATCACCGAGCTCAAGGGACTCGTCGGCGCCCAGCCCACCAACGAGCGGCTGCGAGGACAGCTCATGCTCGCCCTCTACCGGGTGGGGCGGCAGGCCGACGCCCTCACGGTGTACGAGGACGGACGTGCCGTGCTCGCCGAGGAACTCGGCATCGATCCCGGTCCTGAGCTCAGCCGGCGGCATGGATCGATCCTGCGGGCCGACCCTGTGCTGCTGCCCGCAGAGGGCGGCGGTGCGGACGCCACCGACGTCTCGGCGCCGCAGGTGCCCGCCACGCCCCGGCCCGTGTGCCTGCTTCCTCCAGCCATCCAGGACTTCACCGGGCGGAAGACGGAAATCGCGGACGTCGTCGACGGGCTCACCGCACCCCGGGACGCGACCTCCGTCGTGGTGGTGTCGGGGCCGGCCGGCGTCGGCAAGTCCGCCCTCGCGGTGAAGGCCGCCCACCTGGCCATGGACGCCTTCCCCGACGGGCAGCTGTACGCCGAACTGCAGGGCACCGGCGGCCCCTTGCCGCCCGGCGACGTCCTCGGGCGGCTGCTGCGCGCCCTGGGGGCGGCGCCGCCCGAGCATGCCGATGAGCGCGCGGACCTCTTCCGCAGCCTCGTCGCGGGGCGCCGCCTCCTGCTGGTCCTCGACGACGCGGGCAGGGAGGCTCAGGTGCGGCCCCTGCTGCCGGGCAGCGCGGGCTGTGGAGTGCTCGTCACCTCGCGGGCCCGGCTCGGCGGCCTCGACGGGGCCCGGCGTACCGATCTCGCCGTCCTGGACGAGGTACGCAGCCTTGAGCTGCTGGCCCGGGTCACCGGCCCGCAGGGCGCGACGGACGATCCCGCCGAGGACGCCGCGGCCCGCCGCATCGTCACCCTGTGCGGCGGTCTGCCGCTGGCCCTGCGGATCGCCGGGGCCCGGCTGACCACCCGCAGGCACTGGACTCCCCGCATCCTCGCCGACCGCCTGGAGGACGAGCGGCGCCGCCTCGACGAGCTGGCCGTGGGCGATCTGGAGGTGCGGGCCAGCCTCGGTCTCAGCTACGAGTCGCTCGATCACGACGCCCGCACGGTGCTGCGCCGCCTTGCCGTCCTCGGCCCGTGCGACACGGCCCCCTGGATGGTGGCGCTGCTCGTCGACGGGGCCGAGGACGAAGTGGAGGAGGTCCTTGAGCGGCTCGTCGACGCGCAGCTGCTGGACTGGACGGGGACCGACTCCGCGGGTCAGTCGCGCTATCGGGCCCACGATCTGGTGCGGGTGTACGCCGCTGAGCGCGCCGAGGCCGAGGATTCCGTCGAGGTGCGCACGGCGGCGGTGGGACGTGCGCTGGCCGCCGGGCTGCGCCTGGTGGAGCGCGTCGCGGAGGAGGCGCCTTCGGGGGTGGTCGTACTGCGGCCCTATCTCGGAGGTTCGGCGAGCGTCAACCGGTCCGCCGGCGGGGCCAAGGCGGAGTGGGACGGCACCGGCACGCAAGGCCGCGGACCGGCGGCCGAGGTCGGATCGGCGACCACGCGGCGGGCGCTCGCCGATCCGTTCGCCTGGTTCGAGGCCGAGGCCGACGCGCTCGCCACGGCCGTCGAGCGCGCTGCGGCCTTCGGCCTGCACACCCTCGCCTGTGCCGCCGCGACGGCGCTCTGCTCGTCGTCGTTCGCCGTCGGCAACCGCTTCGATGCCTGGTGGCGCAGCCATGACGCCGCTCTCGCCGCCGCCCGGCGCGCCGAGGACCGGGCCGGCGAGGCGCTGCTGCTCATCGGCCTGGGGCAACTGCGGTTCGAACAGGACCGGTACGCCGAGGCCCAGGACTACTTCCGGCAGGCCGAGCCCCTGTGCGCCGCCATAGGCGATCTGCACGGCCAGGCCGCCGCCCTCGCGGGTCTCGGCGGGAACCTGCGTGAGCTGGGCAGGCTGGCGGCCGCCGACGACGCGCTGGGCCGTGCCGTCGACGTCTTCCAGCGCCTGGGCGATGACGCGGGCGTCGGTCTCGCGTGCCGGCTGCGTGGCTCCGTACGCATGGAACTCGGCGACCAAGACGAGGCGTCGGCGCTCCTGGACGTATCACTGGGCGCCTACCGGAGCCTGGGCAGCCGGCGGGGCGAGGCACTCACGCTGCGCACGCTGAGCCTGGTGCACCGGTCGCTCGGGGCGTACGAGGAGGCCGAGGAGTACGCGGGGCGAGCCCTTGAGATCCTCGCGGGCCTCGGTGATCCGCTGATGGCCGCGTACGCCGAACGGGCCCGAGCCAAGGCCCGGTTGAGGCTGGGACGTACGCGCGAGGCGGAGGCGGAGCTGCTCGGTGCGCTCGACGTCTGCCGGGCGTACCGGGACCGCTTCGGCGAGGCGCTGACCCTGCGCACGCTCGGCGAGTGTGCCCTGGCCGACGGGCGGCAGCAGGAGGCGGAGAAGCGGCTCGCCGCCGCCGTGCGCCTGTGGGACGCATTGGAGCTGCGGCTGCCTCGGGCCCGCACGCTGCGCGATCTCGCCGCGGCCCGCGAGGCGTTGGGTGACGGGCAGGGTGCGGCGGCACTGCGTACGGAGGCGAAGTCCGTGTTCACGGAGTTCGGCACGCGGGAGCGCGACGAACTGTAAGCCGCTGTGAGTCGTGTTCCTGAGGGCTTACAGGCAAGCTGCAGAAGCCCCGGCGAACCTTGGTGATGTCGGAGGGAAACAGCCTCCGGCACAACGGGGAATCAACGGGGAAGGACCACTGATGTCCAGCTCGACGAACAGCACCACGAACAGCACCATGGCCGGATCGGCACTCGACTCGACCTCTCTGTCCACGAAGGCGTCCGCCTACCGCCGCCCGGCGGTCGTGCTGCTGGCCACCGCAGTCGCCGGCGTCGTCGCCGCGGGGTCGCTGACCACGACCGCGTCGGCCGCACCGAGCCCTCTGCGCATGAACATCGTCAAGACGGCCACCATCGAGAAGGACAACCCGAAGCACAACCGCGAGAAGGGGAACAACTGCAACTTCTACAGCGGTTACTGGAAGCCCAGCGGCGACAACATCTGCAGCACGTCGACCGGCGGCGTGAAGTGGCGCTCCAACAACTGGTGCGCCGACTTCGTCCGCTACGTCTGGAAGGAGTCCGGCGCCAAGACCAAGCACACCGACCCGTGGGCGGGCTCCTTCTACCGGGCAGCCAAGGCCGGCACCGGCAAGTGGCACAAGCGCGGCTCCTACGTACCCCAGCCCGGTGACGCGGTGCTCTACGACTGGGACGGCGGCACGCCGAGCCTCGGCACCAACGGCTGGGACGTCGACCACGTCGGTGTCGTCGTCCAGTACCGCAAGAGCGGGAAGAAGCTGACGACCATCGAGGGCAACACCACGAAGACGTCGAGCGGCAGCGGCAAGGAAGGCGTCTTCAAGCGCACCCGGTACAACACCGAGCGCGGCGACGTCGTCGGCTACGTCTCGCCCGAAAGGCGATAACGCCCACCACCTGCCGACCAGGACCACCGCCCGACGGGGGCGCCCCGGGGAGAGTGCCGCACCTGCCTCTCTCCGGGGCCGGGCGCGTGCGCCGCCACCGGCACTTCCCACACGCAGGACGACGTACGTCGTCGTACGACTACGTATGACGAAGAAGGACATGCCATGGCCCCGATCATCCTCATGAACGCACCCGAAGTGGCCCACGTCTCCGTCGTCGAGTGCGGCGAACTCCTCGTCGACCTGCGGGAGTTGTCCCTCCTCGAAGTGGACCCACGACAGGCGGATCCGGACGGTGCGTATGCCATGGTCCGCGAGGGGGTCGCCCTGCGCCTCGAAAGGGCGGCACGCCTGCTGCCCGACGGGCTGCGGCTGCTGATCACCGAGGGGTACCGGCCCCTTGACCTGCAGACCCGCTACTTCGACGAGTACGCGGCCGAGTTGCGCCGCGCCAACCCGGACTGGCCGGACGACCACCTGCGCACCCAGACCAGCCGTTCGCTGGCGCCGCCCGAGATAGGGCCGCACGTCGCCGGTGCCGCCGTCGACCTCACCCTGTGCACCACGGACGGCGAAGAACTCGACCTCGGCACACCGGTCGACGCAAGCCCGGAGGCGAGTGGCGGAGCCTGCTACACCGACGCACCGAACATCTCCGGCCAAGTACGCCGCAACCGGCTCGCCCTGTGTGCGGCGCTCACCACCGCGGGACTGATCAACTACCCGACGGAATGGTGGCATTGGTCCTACGGCGACCGCTACTGGGCGCTGCTGACGGGAGCCCCTGCCGCACGGTACGGGCCCATGTGACACAGCTGTGATCGGGGGACACATGCTGCGCATTCATTTCACCGGCCCTGACCTCGCCCGGACACGGGTGGCGAGCGCGCCGGCTCTGATGTGGGAAACCGTACTGAGCACCCACTGGCTCCGGGACGGCTGCGCCGGACTCCTCGGCATGTGGTGGCGCGGGCGGGTGCGGCCCGACCTGCCGCCGCGGGCCCGGTCGCTGGCCGAACTGATCCCGAAGCAGGGCTACTTCCCGGATTTCCTGACACCGCACACCGCCACCCTGTGCCTCGCCGAGGCGGTGGAGCCCGTCCTGCTCACCCCCAGGAACGAGGTGCGCGACGACCTCGAACTCCTCGCCACCGGAGGGCCGTTGTCGCCGTGGGTACGCGACCTGCATCGAGGCCTCGCCCCGGCGCTCGACCACCTCGGCCGGTCCTTCCAGGACTACCAGCGGATTGCGATCACACCGTTCCTCAGCGGCATCCTGACGCACACCGCACGCGAACGAGCGCGGGCCGGCCGGCTCCTCGCCACCGGCGGGGTGGAGGCGCTGCTCCGCGGCCTGTCCCCGTCCGCACGGTGGTGCGCGCCTGCCCTCGACATCGACTATCCGGTGGACCGCGACCTGCACCTGGACGGACGCGGCCTGCTCCTCGTGCCCTCCTACTTCTGCCGTTGCCACCCGGTGACCCTGGTGCGACAGGGGGAGGGGGTGCCGGTCCTGCTGTACCCCCTCGGCCATGAGCCGTGGGACTTCCGGGCGGCGGACGACGCGAGCGACACCCTCGCCGACCTTGTGGGGTGCAGCCGTGCCGCGGTCCTTGAGGCGGCCGACGCCTGCCGGCAGAGCAACACCAGCCAGCTCGCCCGCCGCGCGGGCCTGCGGCTTTCATCGGCCAGCGAGCACCTCACCGTGCTGCGTCGCGCCGGGCTGATCGTCAGCTCCCGCGAGGGCAACAGCGTGCTCCACGAGGTCACCCCGCTCGGTGCCAGCCTGCTCCACCGGCATGTGTGATGACACGGGGGGCCTCTTGACCCCTGGGGGCCCAGCCATTAGGTTGCGGTGGCCATCGACCTGAACTGCCGAAAGGGGGCGACCAGCGGATGAACACCAGCTCTGATCTCGGTCGCCTCGCCCAGTGCACGGTCTGGGTTCCGGGCCGGATCGCGCACGGCTGCTGAATACGCCGTTCTGATGTGCCCGTCTGCGGCGCATTCCGGGTTTCCCGTCACCGCTTCTCGGCACGCATCTGTTGTGTGCCGTTTTGCGCCCGCTTCTCGCGCGTGGCGCCTCTGAACACAGAGTTCTGAACACAGAAAGCTGCCTGAAAATTGGCGAACATGATGAATCGACCGATCGCGCACCGAATCGAAGGCCCGTCATGGTAGCGGCGCGTATCACCGTCAATGGAACAGAAGCCCCGATTTCACCGGCCGCGCCCCACACCACGGCGCTGGATTTTCTGCGCGAGCGTGGGCTCACCGGCACGAAGGAAGGCTGCGCCGAGGGTGAATGCGGCGCCTGCTCGATCCTGGTGGCCCGTCCCGGCGTGAACAAGCCCACCGACTGGGTGGCGGTCAACGCCTGCCTGGTCCCGGCAGCGGCTCTCGACGGCCAGGAGATCATCACCTCCGAAGGGCTCGCCACCGCCGGCGAACCCGGCACGCCGCCCGCGCTCCACCCGGTGCAGGAGGAGATGGCGGCCCGCGGCGGTTCCCAATGCGGCTACTGCACACCGGGATTCATCTGCAGCATGGCCGCCGAGTACTACCGCCCCGACCGCTGCGCGCACGCGGATACGGCCGATGTCACCGATGCCGAGCACGGTCCGAACGGGTTCGATCTGCACGCGCTGAGCGGAAACCTGTGCCGCTGCACCGGCTATCGCCCGATCCGCGATGCCGCTTTCGCCGTCGGTACGCCCACCGATGAGGACCTCCTCGCGCAGCGTCGCGAGCAGTCGCCGCCCGCGCCGGTTGCCACCGAATACACCCAGGACGGCAGGGAGTTCCTTCGGCCGGGCACCCTGACCGAAGTGCTGCGGCTGCTGCGCGAGCGGCCCGACGCGGTGGTGGTCGCCGGCTCCACCGACTGGGGCGTTGAGGTCAACATCCGCTCCCGCCGGGCCGATTGCGTGGTCGCCGTCGACCGGCTGCCCGAACTGCGGGAGCTGCGCGTCGAATCCGACCACATCGAGATCGGGGCGGCGCTGACGCTCACCGAGATCGAACGCCGACTCGACGGCCGGGTCCCCCTGTTGGCGGAGCTGTTCCCGCAGTTCGCATCCCGGCTCATCCGCAACGGCGCGACCCTCGGCGGGAACCTGGGTACCGGCTCCCCGATCGGCGACAGCCCGCCGGTGCTGCTCGCGCTCGAGGCGTCGGTGGTGCTCGCCGACGCCGACGGCGAACGCGAGGTCCCGCTGTCCGACTACTTCACCGGCTACCGCCAGAGCGTGCGCCGTCCCGGCGAGCTGATCCGCGCGGTGCGCGTCCCGCTGCCGCTGTCGCCGGTCGTGGCCTTCCACAAGATCGCCAAACGGCGCTTCGACGACATCTCCAGCGTGGCGGTCGCTTTCGCGCTCGACATCGAGGACGGGATCGTACGCAAGGCACGCATCGGCCTCGGCGGTGTGGCCGCCACCCCGATCCGCGCCCGTGCCGTCGAGGCGGCCCTGGAGGGCAAGCCGTGGGCGGCGGAGACGGTCGAGGCCGCGGCCCAGGTGCTGCGGGCCCAGGGCACGCCCATGGACGATCACCGCGCTAGCGCCGCCTACCGCTCCGCGATGCTCGGCCAGAGCCTGCTGAAGCTGTACGCACAAACCACCGAGGGTGTGTCGTCATGAGCCATCTGTCCGAGCGCCCCGAAAAGCCTGTCGTCGGCGTCTCCATGCCGCACGAGAGTGCGGCCCAGCACGTCACCGGCACCGCGCTCTACACCGACGACCTGGTCCATCGCACCAAGGACGTGCTGCACGCCCACCCGGTCCAGGCCATGAAGGCCCACGGCAGGATCACCGCGCTGCGCACCGAGCCCGCGCTCGCCGTGCCCGGTGTGGTCCGCGTGCTGACCGTTGCCGACGTGCCCGGCGTCAACGACGCGGGAATGAAGCACGACGAACCGCTCTTCCCCGACGAGGTCATGTTCTACGGCCACGCGGTGGCCTGGGTGCTCGCCGAGACCCTGGAGGCGGCCCGGCTCGGTGCGGCGGCCGTCGAGGTGGAACTCGACGAACAGCCTTCCCTGATCACGCTGCAGGACGCGATCGCGGCCGACAGTTTTCACGGCGCGCGGCCCGTGATGCTGACCGGCGACGTCGAGGCGGGCTTCGCCGACTCCGCGCACGTGTTCACCGGCGAGTTCCAGTTCTCCGACCAGGAGCACTTCTACCTCGAGACGCACGCGGCGCTCGCCCTGGTCGACGAGTCCGGGCAGGTGTTCGTCCAGAGCAGCACCCAGCACCCTTCGGAGACCCAGGAAATCGTCGCGCACGTCCTCGGTCTGCACAGCCACGAGGTGACCGTGCAGTGTCTGCGGATGGGCGGCGGCTTCGGCGGCAAGGAGATGCAGCCGCACGGGTTCGCGGCCATCGCCGCACTCGGCGCCAAGCTGACCGGTCGCCCGGTCCGGCTGCGGCTCAACCGGACGCAGGACCTGACCATGTCCGGCAAGCGGCACGGGTTCAACGCCACGTGGAAGATCGGCTTCGACGCCGAAGGACGCATCCAGGCCCTGGACGCCACCCTGACCGCGGACGGCGGCTGGAGCCTGGACCTCTCCGAGCCGGTGGTGGCCCGTGCGCTGTGCCACATCGACAACACGTACTGGATCCCCAACGCACGCATCGCCGGTCGCATCGCCAAGACCAACAAGGCCTCCAACACCGCCTTCCGCGGCTTCGGCGGACCGCAGGGCATGCTGGTGATCGAGGACATCATGGGCCGGTGCGCGCCGCTGCTCGGCCTGGACCCGATGGAGCTGCGGGAGCGCAACTTCTACCGGCAGGGCCAGTCGACGCCGTACGGACAGCAGGTCACTCAGCCCGAACGGATCTCCGCCGTCTGGCAGCAGGTCAAGGACAACGGCGCCATCGCCGATCGCAGGCGCGAGATCGCCGCCTTCAACGCCGCGCACCCGAACACCAAGCGGGCACTGGCGATCACCGGCGTGAAGTTCGGCATCTCGTTCAACCTCACCGCCTTCAACCAGGGCGGCGCGCTGGTCCTGATCTACAAGGACGGCTCGGTCCTGATCAACCACGGCGGCACCGAGATGGGCCAGGGCCTGCACACCAAGATGCTGCAGGTGGCCGCGACCTCGCTGGGCATCCCGCTGCACAAGGTGCGGCTTGCCCCGACGCGCACCGACAAGGTCCCCAACACCTCTGCCACCGCGGCGAGTTCCGGTACGGATCTCAACGGTGCGGCGGTGAAGAACGCCTGCGAGCAGTTGCGCGAGCGGCTGCTGCAGGTGGCCGCCAGTCAGCTGGGTGCGAGCGCCTCGGACGTACGCATCGTCGACGGCGTCGCGCGCGCCCTGGGCAGCGACAAGGAGCTGGCCTGGGACGACCTGGTGCGCACCGCGTACTTCCAGCGGGTGCAGCTGTCGGCGGCGGGCTTCTACCGGACCGAGGGCCTGCACTGGGACGCGAAGACGTTCCAGGGGGCGCCGTTCAAGTACTTCGCCGTCGGCGCCGCCGCGGCCGAGGTGGAGGTGGACGGCTTCACCGGTGCGTACCGCATCCGACGGGTGGACATCGTGCACGATGTCGGCGACAGCCTGTCCCCGATGATCGACATCGGTCAGGTCGAGGGCGGTTTCGTGCAGGGCGCGGGCTGGCTCACCCTTGAGGACATGCGCTGGGACGCCACGGACGGGCCGAACCGCGGCCGGCTCCTTACCCAGGCCGCGAGCACCTACAAGCTGCCGAGCTTCTCGGAGATGCCCGAGGAGTTCAACGTCACGCTCATGGAGAACGCCACCGAAGAGGGCGCGGTCTACGGGTCCAAGGCGGTCGGCGAGCCTCCGCTGATGCTGGCCTTCTGCGTACGAGAGGCCCTGCGGCAGGCCGCCGCCGCGTTCGGACCGGGCGGGGTCGGCGTCGAGCTGGCCTCGCCCGCCACGCCGGAGGCGGTGTACTGGGCGATCCAGGGAGCCCGCCAGGGCCACGCCTCCCGAAACGGCCACGCCGACAACGGACTTGCCGACAACGGATCCGCCGACAACGGATTCGCCCCCACCGGATTCGCCCCCAACGGCAAGAACCGCACCGCAGCCACAACGCCGAGCGGTGCCTGACATGACGTGGGTCGCCGCGGTCGCACGGTTGCGGGCACGCCGGCAGTCCGGCGTCCTGGTGACCGTCGCGACCGTGCGCGGCCACGCCCCGCGCGACGCCGGAGCGAAACTCGTCGTGGGGGAGAGCGAGACATGGGGCTCGATCGGCGGCGGCAATGTCGAGGCCGTCGCCATCGACCGGGCCCGGGAGATGATCGCCGCGTCCAAGCCGGAGCCGGAACTGATCGAGTTCGCCCTGAACGACAAGGTGACCAACCGGCATGGCGTGCAGTGCTGCGGCGGCACGGTGACGGTGCTGCTCGAACCCCTCGCCGTGGTACGGGCGGTGGCGATCTTCGGCGTCGGGCACGTCGGGCTTGAACTGGCGCGCATCCTGGCACGTCAGGACCTCGACCTCCATCTGATCGACTCCCGCGCCGACATCCTCACCGAGGGGCGGCTCGCCGTGCTTGCGGACGCGGTGGGTCAAGTGCACGTACATCACACGCCGTTGCTGCCCGAGGAGGTGCTTGAGGAGCTGCCGCGCGGCACCCACGTCCTGATCATGACCCATGACCACGCCGAGGACGCCGCGCTGTGCGACGCCGCCCTGCGCACGACCCATCTCGGCTCCATCGGGCTGATCGGCTCGGCGGCCAAGTGGGTACGGTTCCGCAAGCGCCTCGCCACCGAGGGCGGTCACGACGAGACCACCATCGACCGGATCAAGACCCCGATCGGCCTCGCGGACTTCACCGGCAAGGAACCCGCGACCATCGCCGTGAGCGTCGCCGCGGACCTGCTGCGCACGTTCGAAAACGAGGGCGACTGAACGTGAAATAGAGGGCGACTGACGCTCCTGCCGGCCATGAGCCAGCAGCCTGGGGGACGGGTGCAAGTGAGCACATGACGTTCACTTCGCCCGCGCAGGACATGACAGTCGGCGTGGCATCATGATCACTTCTTTGGCGTGATCATGATGAGGAGGGGCCGTGAGATCGGCTGCAAGGAAGCCCTCGGGGACGCCGGCCGGGAAGGTCGGGAAGGCTGTACGGCCGGTGCTGGCGACGGCGCTGTCGATCGCCGTACTGGCCGGTGCCGTGGCCTGCGGCGGGCCCGAGGGCGGCGGCGAGGACGACAAGGGCGCGCAGGACGCCGGGGCGCAGGCCGCCAGCGGGCAGGTCGTCAAGGCCGCCGGTGCGGCGCCGAAGGCCCAGGAGGGCGGCGCGGTCAAGTTCGAGTTCGAGCAGGGCTGCAAGCAGGTCAAGGCGGCGCTCGAAGGGTTCCTGAAGAAGGGGCTCGACAGCATCGGCTGCTGGGAGAGCGCGAAGCCGCCCAAGCCCGAGGTGAAGTCGGCGTCCGAGATCGCGTCGCAGGCGGGCCGGCAGTGCCGGGTCCAGCCGGGGCGCTGGTTCTATACGCGCACCGATGCCTGCGGCCGGGTGTCGCTCACGTACACCGTGATCGACCTCAAGACGAAGCGGACGACCGGCAGGGCCGTGTTCACGGCAACGCAGGAGATCGAGCTCGACCCCAAGGAGCACAACGGCAAGGCCTCCATCAAGGAGGGGCTGTGGCACACCGAGAACACGCTGCGGCTCGACGCCGCGTCGGGCTCCGCCAGGGGGCTGCGGGCGTCGTGGAAGACCACGTGCTCGGGCGGCGCGTGCGCGGCCGACAACGCGTGGTCGGGGTCGGTGCCGATCAGCAAGGGCCGGGTCCTCGACGGCGCCACCAGCCATGTGTGGAAGGGGGCCGTCCCGGTCCAGAGCTTCCGCGCGAAGAACACCGTGACCATCCTCGGCGCGGGCCAAGTCCTCATCTCCCCGGCCTGGTTCGCGCCGCCCATGAAGCTCAGGTGCGACCGGACCTTCGGTGACTCCCGGTACCCGAGCGGCAAGAACGTCGGCTGCGTGTTCCCCCAGGCGGTGCCGACGATGAAGCTGCCGCTGCGGAACGCCGGACAGGCCAACGTCGCCTGGTCGATGCGGAATCTCAAGGGCCACTGGGGCTGGCAGGGCCGGGGCAAGCCGCTGACCCGCCTTGCCGACGACGACAAGTCGAACGCCAACCGCAACAAGATCTGCCAGGACGGCACCTTCAAGGCCGACCCGCAGGTTCCCGACGACAGCTGCGACGAGTACCCGTTCGCCAAGACGCGGCAGAGCGGCGGGCAGCGGAAGCTGGCGGGCAAGGACTGTGCGGAGATCCGCCCCCACAAGGAGACCAGCGGCAGCCGGAAGGGCCAGTGGACCATCTACTACGTCAACAACGTGACCCCGAGCAGTGAGTGCACCATCGGGCACGTGCCCAACAAGCAGAACGGCTCGGTCGGTGGCTCACTGAGCGGCTTCTACCAGAAGCAACGGGTCATCGACGGCGAGAAGTTCTGGATCAGCGTGGGCTGACCTGCGGTGCGCGGCGGGGCGGGGCGGGGCCATCCCGCCCCGCCTCACTCGTCGTACGCCGGAAGCCTGGCCATCAGGCCGAAGGTGACCTGATGCGGGCTCAGGGTGACCCCGGTGCAGTCGTGCAGCAGCGCCAGGGCGCGCAGGTTCGGCGAAAGACCGTTCTCCGGGTCGAAGAAGCCTGCCCGGCCCATCTCCGGTACGAGCCGGTCGGGGTCATCGCCCCGCTGCTCGTGCCGGAGTTCGGGTTGCCGTGTGTCGAACTTGGTGATCAGCGTCCCGTCGACCCAGTGCTCGACGAAGCCGAGCGAGTCGCCGTTGTAGCAGCCGATCAGCCGGGTGCCGCGCGACGCGGCCGCGAGACGCTCGTCGTCGAAGGCCCAGGTGCTCGCCGGCTCGAAGGCGAAGGCCCAGTCCCCGGCGACGCCGCCGTGCAGCGCGCCGAAGTCCCAGTAGTCCTCCAGCGCTTCGTCGCGCAACGCCCCCACCTCGTCCGCGTCGTCCGGCTGCCGGATGCTCTGAGGCTCACCGCCGATGCGTACGAGCAGATCGCGGCCGGTCAGGCCCTGAACCAGGGTCAGGCTGTGCGCCATGTGCAGCTCGGCGATCCAGGCCAGCGGATTGCTCATCCGGCTTCCCTTCGATCGGCTCCAAGGACGTGCGTGGCGTGTCGGCCGCCGCACGCATGATCATATAGCGCTCCCTTGAAGCGTCACCTGCCACGGGTGAGGGCACCCGGCCGGATTCTGTTCCAAGGTGGCGTGGTCGGAGGCGGTGAGTACGCGGATGGGTGCACGCGGAGCGGAAGAGACGGACAGCCTGCCGGAACAGGCGTTGCGCACGGCGCTCGGTCTCCTGGGCCTGACCGGGTCCGGTCTGCGGCGCGTGCTCGACCCTGCGGACGCCGACGACACGGCGCCGGGGCGGCAACCCGAACTGCTCCGCCTGCTGCCCTGCGCGGCCCTGGCTCTGGGCACCGCCGCCCGGCGACGCTCCGCGCGGGCGGTCCGGTG
This sequence comes from Streptomyces sp. NPDC021622, assembly GCF_040640795.1. Classification (NCBI taxonomy): domain Bacteria; kingdom Bacillati; phylum Actinomycetota; class Actinomycetes; order Kitasatosporales; family Streptomycetaceae; genus Streptomyces; species Streptomyces sp. NPDC021622. The sequence continues at coordinate 214,158 of NZ_JBFACK010000016.1, read as the reverse complement.
CGCCGGTTCCCGGGTGGGCGCGGTCGTCGCGTGCGCCGCGCGCCCGGTGGTGACGCATGAGCCGTTCGTCTCGTCGTGGCGGCTGCTGGTGCAGTGGGGAGAACGCGGGGCCGCGGAGCAGGAGCGTAATCGGGAACTGGCCGCGGGGTTTGTCCGGGCGGTCGTCCAGGAGGTGGCGTCCGGCGTGCTGGCCCAGGTGGATCTGAACGGAGCGGCGGACCGCATAGACCTGGATCGCGCGGCGCGCAGACTCGACCTCGACAGGGCCGCCGAGCGTCTCGATGCCGACCGTGTCGCGAGGCGCGTGGACGTCGACCGCATCGCCGCGCGGATCGACGTCGACCGCATCGTCGCGCGCATCGATGTCGACGCGGTGGTGGCGCGGGCGGATCTCGACGCGGTGATCGCCCGTCTCGATCTGGCCGATCTGGTGCGGCGCGTGCTCGACGAGATCGACTTCGCAGGCATCGTCCGTGAGTCCAGCGGCACGATGGCGGTCGAGACGGTGGACGCCTTCCGGGACCGCGGCGTCAGCGCGGACCGGTTCCTGAGCCGGATCGCCGACCGGGTCATGCTCCGGTCCACCGAACGGAACACGGCAGGACCCTCGCCGTGGCCGGAGGAACCGTGAACCGGGCGCCCGCGGTCCAGGGGCGGCGCGCGGGGATCGCCTCCCGGACGGTGGCCGATGTGATCGACCTCGGGCTCGTCGGCGCGCTCTGCGCAGCTGCCCTGCTCCTGTACGGCGTGGGCGACTACGTGGTGACCGGCGCGCCGTTCGCGCTACCGGATCTCCCGAGACCGGGCGGCGCGGCGGGCGGCTCCCTGATCGCCGTCGGATACCTCGCCGCGGGCTGGACGGTGGCGGGCCGGACGCCCGGGAAACAGTTCGCAGGCCTGCGCGTGGTCTGCGCCTCCGGCCGTCCCGTGCCCGCAGGCCGGGCAGCACTGCGTGCCGTACTGTGCGTGCTCTTTCCGATGGGGCTCTGCTGGGTACTCGTCAGCCGCCGGAACGCCTCGGTCCAAGACCTCCTTGTGCGCACCGCGGTGCTCTACGACTGGGGTACGAGGTGACAACGGGGCTGCACGCGCGCGTGCGGTCCGTGGCGGGGGAGTTGAGGCACGTCAATGTCCTCGACACTGCGACCCGCCTCGCGGCTCAGGTCTTTCTGGCCGCCCTGCCCGTGGTGTTCGTCGTGGTGTCCTTCGGGCCGCCGGCCGTGCGCGAGGAACTGCTCTCCTCCTTGCGTACGTTCCTCGGCCTGAAGGGTGTCTCGGCGGACCAGGCACGGCAGTTCACGACCGGCCGCCCACCGCCCCGTGAGTCGTGGGGGGCGTTCAGCGTCCTCATGACGCTGCTGTCGGCCACCGCCGTCAGTCGCACCCTGCAGCGGCTGTGCGAGCGTGCCTGGCACCTGCCGCCCGCGGGAGGCAGGCCGGCCGCATGGCGGTGGCTCGCCTGGCTGTTCGGGTGGCTCGCTTCGCTGGTGTTCCACGGTGCCTGCCAGGACGGGTTCGGGGCGGGCCCTCTGGTCGGATTCCCGATCGCGCTGGGCACCACCGTCCTGATGTGGTGGTGGACCCAGCACCTCCTGCTGGGAAAGCGTGTGCCGTGGGGGCCGCTGTTGCCCGGCGCCCTGCTCACAGGAGCGGGCATCGCCGCCTTCAGTGCCGTGTCCCGGCTCTACCTGCCGCACGCCCTGAACGAGAGCATCCGTCGTTACGGCCCCTTCGGATCGGTCCTCACTCTGCTCTCCTGGCTCATCTTCCTCTTCGTCGTCATCACCCTGGGCATCGCCCTGGGATATCTGCTGGCCCAACAGCCCCCGTTCAAGGGGAGGTTGGGGCCATCTCAGGGTGCTTCGGCGCGGACCCGCCCGGTGTGGGCCGCGCGGCCGAGGGCCCGGAAGTCGGCCTCGTTCTGGTCCGCGTACGCCTCGGCGAACTTCGCGACGGCGCGGTCGAAGGTGTCGCCCCGACCGAGATAGGCGGCGACGGCGATGCGGTCGCCGGAGCGGGCGTGGGCCCTGGCCAGCGTCGCACCGCAGACCTGGCTGAAGATCCCCATGCCCCGCGGGCTCATGGTGTCGGCGGGAGCAATGCCCTTCCAGTCGTGCAACTGACGTACGTAGAAGTCCCGTTGACGGCCGTCGATGCCCTCGGCCCGCTCCCAGCCGAGCAGGGCGTCGCTCGTGGCCTGCATCAGCCGCTGGCCCGAGACGACCCGCTCGCCCTGGTTCTCGTACGCGCTCGGACCCGTGTACGCGGACAGCGCCGAGGTCTCTGCCTCCTTGGCCTGGAGGAGCAGGGGGTCCTGTTCGTCACGGCCGAGCATGAGGATGATCCAGCAGCGGGTGCCCACGCTGCCGACCCCGACGACCTTGCGGGCCATGTCCACCAGGCGGAACTGGTCGAGCAGGGCCCGCCGGTCGGACGGCAGGCTCTCGCCGTACCGCTCGATGAGACCCCTGATCTGTTCCTCCAGCTGATCGCGCTCCATGTCCGGCAGGAGATCGTCGACGGGGACGATCAGTGGGGGATCGGGTGTGATCCTGCGCTCGCCCTTGACCAGGTGGGTGAGCTTCTCGAACGCGTGCAGATGATCGCGGGTGCGTGCTTTGGCCAGGGCCCGGGCCGTCCTCGTACGCATCACACGGTTGCCCCTGTCGCGCAGCGCCCGGTAGAGATCGTCCGCCTCGATCTTTGTGTACCAGACGTCGAGGTGGCGCATGCCGGCGAAGCGGGCCGTCCACTCGCGGTACGCCCGCACCGCCCCGCGCACCACGGTCGCCCGCTCCCCATCGGTGAAGCCGTTGTTCCGGCCGGCGATGGCCAGGCTCGCCGCGAGCCGCTTGACGTCCCACTCCCACGGCCCGGGCAGCGTCTCGTCGAAGTCGTTGATGTCGAACATCAGATGGCGCTCCGGGGAGGCGAGCAGCCGGAAGTTGAGCAGATGGGCGTCTCCGCACAGCTGCGCCTCGATGCCGGTGCTCGGCGTGCCCGCCAGATCACCGGCCATGATCGAGGCGGCACCCCGGTAGAACCGGAACGGGGACTCCAGCATCCGTGCGTACCGCACGGGCACCAACTCCGGCACCCGGGCCGCCGACTGCGCTTCGAGCACGTCCACGGGATCCGGGCGGTCCGGCTGCGGTGTGAACTCCGCGTGGGCGGAGCGCGGCACGAAGCCGCGGGCCGCCCTGCCGCGGGCGGCCCGGTCCTGCGGAGTGAGATGCGCGGTCCGGCTCCCGGTCATGGCGAGGCCTCTTCTCTCGGCACACCCGCTCTTCGGGCTGATGCCGCCGACTCTCGCCCCGGCGCCCCGCGAGGACATCACCCGGCGGGGGTGAGGCGATGTGGAGCCGGGCGCACCACGGTGCATCTCACCGACTGCCGAGGAGGCGCACGATGGACTATCCGCTGATGAACCTGTTCCTCACCATGCTGTGGTTCTTCCTGTGGACGGCGTGGCTGATCCTGGTGTTCAGGATGATCACCGACATCTTCCGCAGCCACGACCTCGGAGGCTGGGCGAAGACCGGGTGGCTCCTCTGCGTCCTCGTGCTGCCGTTCGTCGGTGTGTTCGTGTACCTCATCGCCCGGGGCCGGACGATGGGTGAACGGGACATGCAGCAGGCGCAGGCGCGCGACTCCGCGTTCCGCTCGTACGTACGCGAAGCATCCGCTGGGCCGGGGAGCTCCGGGACGAGCCAGCTGACGCAGCTCGCCGAGCTCCGGCAGGCGGGGGCGCTGACGGATCAGGAGTACCAGAGGGCGAAGAGTAAGGTCCTCGCCCCCTGAACCCCCTGAAGGGAACCCCCTGAAGGCGGTGCCCCGCAGCCGTCAGGCCTGGCCGGACGGCTGCCTGCCGTACACCGCCAGGGCCCAGATCACTATGACGTCCAAGGCGATGATGACGATGGACCAGACCGGGTAGTACGGGATGAAGAAGAAGCTCTCGACGGCGCTGGCCCCGGCGAGAATCATGCCGATGGCGCGCCCCCAGGCCCGGGCCGCGAACACGCCGAAGGCGGCAGCCATGACGACGACGCCGGACAGCAGGTGGATCCACCCCCACGCCGAAGTGTCGAACTCGTACGTGTAGTTGCGCGTCACCACGTAGAAGTCGTCGTCGATGATCGCGACAAGTCCCGCGATCGCGTGGTAGGCGCCGACCAGCAGCATCAGGCAGCCGGCGAGCACCGAGAATCCGACGGCCGCCGGGTGCTGGGCCGACAGAGTTCGCTGAGTCATCAGTGGCTCCTCCCCTGAGGTGAGGGGCGAGCATCCCGCGCGGCACCCGGAGCCGTACTCACCCACGCGGGGTGATGTCCGGTTCCCGGGGCCGGACGAGGATGCGGTGCGTACCGCCCGCTCCGGACGGAGGTGGCGTCATGGCCGCGGCGGCCGACGGCTTCGAGATCCGGATCAAGGGCAGGGCGGGCGAGTCGTTGCGGGCGGCGTTCAGCGAGCTGACGATCTCGGTGCATCCCGCGGAGACCGTGTTGCGCGGCTCGTCGCTGGACCAGGCCGCGCTGTACGGGATCCTGGACCGGATCCAGTCACTCGGGCTCGAACTCGTGGAGGTGCGGAGGCTTCCGGGTGGCGGCGGCCCGGGCACCGAGGGCGGCGCGGACGGCGCTTAGGTATTGGCGGGCCGGGCGGAGCGGCCCGAGGATGTGGGCAGAAGCCGGTGTTCCTCTTGAGGGGTGAGGACATGCCCACGATGTGCCGACGAACGGCGCGCCATGCGATGTTGAGCCGTGAGCAGATCAGCTCCGTGCGGGTGGCCGCGCTGCGCAGGGAGCTCCGGGCGCTCGGCTGTGACCGATTCACCGTGGAGTCGGCGGTCTCCCTGTCCGCGTCCTGGATAGCCGATGTGCTTGCGGACATCGCGTACTCGCTGCACGACCCGCCGCTCGCCGACGCGTTGACGGAGGAGGCGTCCGCCCTCCTGGCCTCCTCGCGCCCGGTCCGGCCGCCTGCGAAGAAGCGGGCGGCGCGACTGCCGGGTCCGCCCGCAGCAGTGTTCGGGGCGCCGGAGCCCGCCGTCCGGCTCACCGAGCGCGAGGCGGTCGTGCTGCGACGGCTGCAGGGCGAACAGTCGCTCCGGGAGATCGGTGCCGATCTGTACGTATCGGTGAACACCGTCAAGAGTCATGTGCGGTCCATCTACCGGAAGTTCGACGTCACCTCCCGCGGCGATGCGGTCAGCCGGGCCCGCGGACTCCGCCTCCTGTGACCCCGGTCCCGCGCCGACCGCACCGTCTGGTGCGGTCGCACCTCTCACAGCAGACGCAGCTCGCGTGCCCGCCGTACGGCGGCCGTCCGCCGGGTCACGGCCAACTTGCGGTAGACGCTCTTGAGATGGGTCTTGACCGTGTTGACCGACAGATACAGCTCGGCGGCGATTTCCTCGGTGGTCATCATCTGCGCGAGGTGGACGAGTACGTCGAGTTCGCGCCCGCTGAGTGATCCGAAGATCTGTGGGGCCGCCGCCGTGTCCGGTGCCCGCGTCCGCTCCCCGTCCGCGCGGAAGCCGCCCGCGGGGCGCGGCCGCGCGACGTGCGCCTCCCGCTCCGCGGCATCGAGTCGCTGGAGAAGCCAAGGGGCGGTCGCGTGCTCGCGCGAGCTCGCCAAGGTGCGCAGCGCGCGGTTGCCGCGGCCCTCCGCGATGTTCGTCAGGCTCAGGACCAGCGCGCGAACGGCCCCGACGAACGGGTCGGGCGAGGACTGGAGCACGGTCCCTGCCCGGCTCAGCTCGGACTCCGCGGCATCGAGCCGGTCGCCGGCCAGATCCACCCAGCCCTTGGCGACGAGAACCGCCGCTCCGGAGCGGTCGGGGCGGGACCGGGCGGTCAGGGTCGGGTGTTCGGCCCTCGCCGCGAACTCGGCGGCCGCACGGAACCGCCCCCGGAGCGCCTGGAGCAGCGCCAGGTCCTCCAGACAGGCGCGGCGCAGGGCGCTGTTGCCGACCGCGGTCGCCGCGGAGAGGCCCGTCAGGAGCGTGGTCTCGGCGGCCTTCAGCCGGCCGCCGCGCAGTTCTTCGCCGCCGAGGGTCGACAGGACGAGCGCTCTCAACTCGGGCCGGTCGCCGAGCACTTCGGGGGAGACCTCGCCGAAGAGTGCCTGCGCCGTGGCCGCCGCGCGCACAGCGGCGGGCACATCGCTGGTCCGCGTGCGCTGGATGATGATCACGGAGTGCGTCAGGCGGATCCTCGCGCCGTGCTCGCCGTCCGCGTCCGACCGGCGTGCCAGAGCCCGTTCGATGTGGCCGAGTGCCTCGTCGCAGGCGGAGGTGTCGCCTCGGGACAGGGCCGCCGCCGCGCAGACCAACGCGGGTTCCGGCTCGTGGCGGGCCGCGGAACGGGTCACCACGTGGTGCGGCATGTTCCGGAACAGTTCGGCGGTGAAGCGGTCGTCGGTCAGTCCCAGGGCCTGACCGATCGCCAGCTGATGGACGATCAGGCGGCTCGCACAGGGCCAGTCCCCGGCTTCGGCCGCACTGCGCACGGCCTCCGTGAGGAGGCCCTGACCGCTGAACCACGCGGCGGCCTTCCGCTGCAGTTCCCCCGCCAGGCCGGGCGTCTCGTGGCGCAGGCGCAGCCGCAGGAAAGTGACGAGCATCTGGTGGCCGCGATACCACCCGTGCCCCAACGGCCGGAAGAAGGCGTTCTGTTCGACCATGGCGGAGAAGAGCTTGCCCGCTGTGCGCCCGACAAGCGCCGTGGCCAGTTCGGCGTTGACGCGTTCCGGGACGCTGGTGGCCAGCATGAGGCGCCGCATGTCGGGGGACTGGGTGTCGAGAACCTCTTCGAGCAGATAACTCGCCACGGCCTGGTCATCGCCCGTGAACTGCCGCACGAAGCCCTCCGGGTCGCTGTGTCCGGCCATCGACATGGCCGCGAGGCGCAGACCGGCCGCCCACCCCTCGGTGCGTTCCCGCAGGGCACGGACCGACGGCCTCGACAGTGCGACGCCGTGCTGATCGAGGAGTGCGGCGGTCTCCCGGTCGCTGAAGGCCAGGTCGTCCATGCGTATCTCGGACAGTTCACCGGCCAGCCTGGAGCGGTGCAGGGGGAGAGGCGGGTCCCGGCGGGCCACGACGACCAGGCGCAGCGCCGCACCGGCCCGCTTGAGCAGGTAGGCCACCCCTTCGGCGAGGACGGAGCCGGCCGCGGGATGAAAGTCGTCAAGCACCAGGGCGACCGGTGTGCTCCTCGCGGTGAGCCCGGCGGCCAGCCGCGCGATGAACACATAGTCGAGGGCGTCGCCGCACTCGGGGGCTTCACCGGCCGCGGCGACGTCGACACCGGCATGGCGCAGTGCCTGGAGCACACAGGGCCAGAAGACGCCCGGCAGTTCGTCGCCGCTGTCGCAGGAGACCCAGGCCAGTGGTCCCGGCACTTTCCCTGTGTGCGCCCAGAGCAGCACGAGGGCCGACTTGCCGGAACCGGCGGGCCCGGCCACGACCGTCAGGGGGCCGAGCGCCCCTCGGGCGAGGCACTCTGTCTGCCGTGGCCTGGCAATCGCCCAGGCCGGCAGAGGAGGTATGCCGACCTTGGAGTGGAGCGTCAGGAATTGCTCCGGCAAGGACGACAAGGACGACAAAGACGTCTCTTCCGACCGCTCGGCCATCGCGACACCGCCTCCACTGCTCAGGCATTTGTGCGAAGGGCCAGTATCGGATGGGACGGGGTGAGACGGCATCGTCCGTTTCCGCCGTCTCACCCGGGTGAGGAGAGTGGGGCGCCGATCCGGGAAGGACGGCCTCTCAGACTCCGTGCAGTCAGACCCCGTGCAGCGCCGCGACGAGCTCCTCCTCGCGCTCCTTCGTCAGTGACGTACGGATCACTGTCGGATCGAACGGGCGCAGTGCCGCGCGGACCCGGTCGGGCGTGGACTTGCGCACGAGCGCGAACACCGCGGCCCGGTCGGGCTCCAGCGTCGCGGCCACCTCCTTGATGAAGGCGTCGTCGATGCCCACGTCGCGCAGGCGCCCGGCCGCCGCGCCCGCCGCGGCTCCGACGGCCGCGCCGAACACCGGCATCAGGAACAGCATGCCGAACAGCGTCCCCCACACGGCGCCGGTCACCGCTCCCGCCCCGGTGGTGCTGTGCGCCTGCTGTACGTGGACCTTCCCGTCCGGTGTCCGCCAGGCGAGCGCGGCGTCCTCCAGGTCGAGCAGCTCCTGACGTGACAGGTCCGCACCGAGGCGGAGCACTTCTTCGGCCTTCTGCCTGTCGGAGAAGCCGAGGACGACGAGCTCGGTCATCACAGCCTCCCCAGACGCCTGCGGGCATGGCGTTGCGATGTCTCCTCGGCGGCCGCGTCGAGCGCACGCACCGCCTCTGCGATCTCGGCGGCCACCGGACCGAAGGTCTCCGGGGTGAGGAACCCTTCCGCGATGGGCACGCCTCCGGCCTCGCGGATCACGCGCCGCAACGTCCTCGCCCACACGTGCTCCAGGAGGACGAACCCCGCTGACGTACCGGGGTCGAGTGCGGACGCCATCTCCCTGATGTCGTCCTGCGAGAGACCGAACGGATAGCCCTCGTCCGCCATCTCCTCCAGTGCTTCCACTTCCCGCAGGGTCCTGGTCTCCAGACCGAGCAGGGAGGCGATCGTGGTGCCCATGCCCTCGGCCTGGTAGTCACGGCCGGAGATCGTGCCGTCCTGCTCCTTCTGTACGAACAGAAGATCGATGACGCGGATGAAGCCGAAGCGTTCCAGGCTCTCCAGCTCTTCGATGATCTTTCCCGCGAACTTGGCGTCCGGTCCGAACTCGACGGCCAGCATCTGAACCGGTCCGATCGTGACCATGGTGTGTCTCCCTCCGGTCGGCGTCGCCTCCATCCAGTCGCACCGCGCGTGCCCGCGCGTCACCCGCAAGGGGTGATGGACGGGCGCCCCGAAGGCCCCAGGGTGACCGCACCGCCGACGGCGCGAAGCCGCCCGGCGTGGCGGCCGAGGGGGAGTCATGTCAGAAGCCGGACCCGAGGGGCCGAAGTCTCCGGCGAAACCGGACGGTGACCGGAGCGCCGGTGACCGGAGCGAAGTGGAACAACTGCGCGAGGAAGTCGCGGGACTGCGCGCCGAGGCGGCGGCACGCACCCGGCGGCGGAGCTTCGGGCTCACGGTGCGCAGGACCATCGCCGCCGTGCTCATCGCCCTGGTCGGCTTCTGCACGGTCGCCTCGGTGATCGGCGTCTGGGGCGCGCGGACGACCCTGAACACGGACCGCTGGGTCGCCACGGTCGGGCCCCTGCCGCAGGACCGCGCGATCAACGCGGCGGTGACGAAGTTCATGACCGATGAGATCTACGGCAAGTTGAACGTCGAGGCGCGGCTGGCCGAGGCGCTGCCCCCGAAGGCCTCCTTCCTGGCCGTACCGGTCGATGGAGCGGTACGGGACTTCGTACGCGACAAGGTCTCCGAACTCCTCGGGACGGACACGTTCCAGTCGCTGTGGGAGAGGACGAACCGCACCGCGCACGCGCGGATCATCGCAGTCCTCGAGGACCGGGCCGAGAACGTGTCGGTGGACGGCAGCACGGTGACGCTGAACCTGCTGCCGCTGATGAACGACGTCCTGAAGGCCGTCGAGGACCGACTTCCCACCCTCTTCGGCAAGGAACTCGACCTGCCGGCCATCGGCACCGGACAGATTCCCCCCGGCCTGCACGAGAAGATCGAGGACGCGCTCGGCGTCTCGCTGCCCGCCGACTTCGGGCAGATCACCCTGTACGACAGGGACAAGCTCGGCCCGCTCCAGGACGCCGTGCTCCTCTTCAAGCGAGGCGTGGCCGGTCTGGTCATCGGCACCTTCGTCCTGCTCGGCGTCGCGTTGTGGGTCTCACCGAACCGCCGCCGCACGGTACTTCAGCTCGGCCTGTGGCTCGTCATCTCCGTGACGGTGCTTGCCGCCGTGCTCCGTGCCGTGCGGGACCAGCTCCTGTCGGCGCTCCCGGAGGGCGTCTACCGCGACGGCGTCCAGGCCGCCCTGTACACGGTCTTCACCACTCTGCGCGAACGGGGCGACCAGCTGCTCTGGCTCGGCATCGTCCTCGCCGTACTCGCCTATCTCGTCGGTCCGGGGCGGCTGCCGAAGGCCCTGCGCCGGTACACCGCCCAAGGGACCAAGGCCACCGGCCGGTTCACCGCGCGCACCGCCCAACAGGTGGCCACCAGCGGCGGATTGCGGACCTGGGTCCACCGGCACCTCGACGTGCTCCGTGTCGCGGGCGTCGTGGTGGCCGCCGTCGTGGCCCTGCTGTTCTCCTCGTGGACCGCCCTGCTGGTCGTGGCGGCATTGCTCGCCGGATACGTCGTGCTCGTCACCGTCCTCGCGCGCCCGGCCGAGCCCGATGAGCCCGAGGCGGAGGAACGGACCCCCGAGAAGCCGTCCGTCCCCACGGCAGCCCCCGGGTGATGTTCCGGAAGGGGCACGGCGGGCTCGCCGCGGCGACGGCCGGACTGATCGCCGCGCGAGGCGTGTACGGGTGCATCGTCGTCCTGTCGCTCCTGCTGGCCCTGGAGGACCATCCGCCGCCCGCGTTCGAGACCGCCCTGCTGCTCGCGGCCACGCTCACCGGCATCGTGGCCGCCGAGGCCTTCGCCTCGCTGATCGGGCAGGAGGCGGAGCGCGGCCGTCCGCCCACGTGGGGCGAGCGGCGGCGGACGGCCGCCGAACGTTCCACCGCGTTCTCGGCCGCGGTCGCGCCGATCCTGTTCTTCGTCCTGGCCGGCTTCGGACTCTTCGCCGAGCGCCTCGCCTTCACGCTGTCCCGCTGGGTCACGCTGATCCTCCTGTTCGTGTTCTGCTGCGCGGCACGCGGCCTGTCCGGGCGTACGCGTACGAATGCGCTCCTGACCGGCCTCGCCGCGGCGGCCCTCGGCGTCGTACTCGCCAACTTCAAGTCCCTGACCCACGGTTAGACACCCCGCCCATATCACCCTCGGGAGGTGAGGCAGGGTGTCGGCCGAAACGGAAGGCTGCGCCCCCAGCAGGCCGTGTACACGCGGAGGCGGCGCAGAGAACCGGCAGGGAGGACGCCGAATGAACGCGCAGAGGAAGGCCCGGACGGAACAGCAGCGCACCGCACTGACCGGCCAGGAAGGCGCGGCATGGCGGCGCTGGGGCCCGTACCTCAGTGAGCGCCAGTGGGGCACGGTCCGTGAGGACTACAGCGACGACGGCGAAGCGTGGTTCTACTTCCCGCACGACCACGCGCGCTCGCGCGCCTACCGCTGGGGGGAGGACGGCCTCGGCGGCATCAGTGACGACAAACAGCGGCTCTGCCTGGCCCTCGCCCTGTGGAACGGACACGACCCGATCCTCAAGGAGCGGGCGTTCGGGCTCACCAACAGCGAGGGCAACCACGGCGAGGACGTCAAGGAGTACTACTTCTACGTCGACAGCACGCCCACCCACTCGTACATGCGCTACCAGTACAAGTACCCGCAGGGCGAGTTCCCGTACAACGATCTCCTCGCCACCAACCGCGCCCGTGGCCGCCAGGAGTTCGAGTACGAACTGCTCGACACCGGGATCTTCGACGACGACCGCTACTTCGACGTGACCGTCGAATACGCCAAGGCGGCCCCCGACGACATACTGATCCAGATCACCGCGGAGAACCGCGGCCCCGAGGAGGCCCCGCTCCATCTGCTGCCGACGCTCTGGTTCCGCAACACCTGGTCCTGGTCGGACGGCACGAACAAACCGGAGATGACCGCCGTCACGGGCGGCAAAGGCACATCGGTCATCCGTACGACGCACGGTGAACTCGGCAGCCACGAACTGCACTTCGAAGGTGACGTGCCGCTGCTGTTCACGGAGAACGAGACGAACCACGAGCGCCTCTTCGGTTCGGCGAACGCATCGCCGTACGTGAAGGACGGCATCGGCCGCTGCGTCGTCGACGGCGAGAGCGGAGCGGTGAACCCGGAGCGCACGGGCACCAAGGCCGCCGCCCACTACACGCTGACCGTGCCCGCGGGCGGCTCGTCGTCCGTCCGCCTCCGGCTCGCGCCCGCGGGGACGGACATCTCCCTGACCCGCGGCTTCGACACCGTGCTGCGGGACCGCCGCAAGGAGGCCGACGCCTTCTACGCCGCCCTGACCCCGCCCTCACTGGGTGAGGACGAGGCGCGCGTCCTGCGCCAGGCCCTCGCCGGGATGCTCTGGAGCAAGCAGTACTACTACTTCGACCTGGAGCAGTGGCTGGCCGAGCACGGCCTCGATCCGTGGAGCCCCGAGGCGCACGGCGTCCGCAACCGCGAGTGGTTCCACATGGTCAGCGACTCCATCCTGTCCATGCCGGACAAGTGGGAGTACCCGTGGTTCGCGGCCTGGGACCTGGCGTTCCACACGGTGGCGCTCGCCGTGGTCGACACCGGCTTCGCCAAACAGCAGCTCGAACTGCTCCTCAACGACGCCTACTTGCACCCCAACGGGCAGATCCCCGCCTACGAGTGGAACTTCGGCGACGTCAACCCGCCCGTCCACGCCTGGGCCGCCTACTTCGTCCACATGATCGAGGAGCGCCTGACGGGCCACTCCGACGACGCCTTCCTGGAACGCACCTTCCAGAAGCTGCTCACCAACTTCACCTGGTGGGTCAACCGCAAGGACCCGGACGGCCGCAACGTCTTCCAGGGCGGCTTCCTCGGCCTCGACAACATCGGCGTCTTCGACCGCAGCGCACCCCTGCCCACCGGCGGCCGTCTCGAACAGGCCGACGGCACGGCCTGGATGGCGCTCTACTGCCAGACCATGCTGCAGATCGCCGTCCAACTCGCCCAGGAGAAACCCGCGTACGAGGAACTCATCGTCAAGTTCGCCGAACACTTCCTGTGGATCTCCGCGTCCATGGACCGCATCGGCGAGCGCGGTGACGAACTCTGGGACGAGGAGGACGGATTCTTCTACGACGTGCTGCGCCTGCCCGACGGACAGGCGACACGCCTCAAGGTCCGCTCCATGGTGGGCCTGCTGCCGCTGTGCGCGTCGACCGTGTTCCGGCCCGACCAGCTCGCCGGCATCCCCCATCTCACCGAACGCCTGAAGGAGTTCGGGCGACGGCACCCGTCCCTGAAGGCGACCCTCGCGGCGGCACAGGCGGGCAAGGCGGGTGGCGCGCGGCTTCTGTCGGTCGTCGACGAGAAGAAGCTGATCCGCGTCCTCGGCCACCTCCTCGACGAGGGGGAGTTCCTCAGCCCGTACGGCATCAGGGCCCTGTCCCGCCACCATGCGGAGCACCCGTACACCTTCTACGTGCACGGCGAGGAGCTGCGCGTGGGCTACGTCCCCGCGGAGTCCGACTCCGGCATGTTCGGCGGCAACTCCAACTGGCGGGGCCCCGTGTGGTTCCCGATGAACGCCCTCGTCATCCGCGCCCTGCTCAACCTCTACGCCTTCTACGGCGACGACTTCACCGTCGAGTGCCCGACCGGATCCGGCACCCAGCTGAACCTCTTCGAGGTCGCCAAGGAGATCTCCGACCGGCTCGGCCGCATCTTCCTGCGCGACGACGACGGGCGCCGCCCGGTCTACGGAGGCCAGGAGAAGTTCCAGAGCGACCCGCACTGGCGGGACCTGATCTCCTTCCACGAGTACTTCCACGGCGACAACGGCGCGGGCATCGGCGCCGCCCACCAGACCGGCTGGACCGGCCTGGTCGCCACCCTGATGGTCGTCTTCGGGCGCCTGTCGGCCGAGGACTATCTCTCCCGACCCGGAGGGCGGGCATCATGAGCGCGCTGCCATCGCAACCTGTGATCCACGAAGTCAACACCTGGGTGTGGCTGAGGGAGTTGGAGCGCCGCACCGGCAGGACCGTGGGCCTCGGTGACGTGTCGAAGGACGCCTGGGACGAGGTCACCCCGCACGGCATCGACGCCGTCTGGCTGATGGGCGTGTGGGAACGCAGCGCCGAAGGCCTCGGCATCGCGCTCGCCGACTCCGCCCTGCGCGCCGCGTTCGCCCGCGCACTGCCGGACGCGGGCGAGGACGACATCGCCGGATCCCCGTACTGCATCCGCCGCTACGCCGTCGATGAGCGCATCGGCGGCCCCGATGGCCTCGCCGTCGCGCGGGCGGAACTGGACCGGCGCGGCATCGGACTCCTCCTCGACTACGTGCCCAACCACGTGGCACCGGACAGTCCCTGGCTCGCCGAGCACCCCGACTACTTCGTGCGGGGCACCCGGGACGACCTGGACCGCGACCCGGCCGCGTACTACGAGACCGGCGGTGCCGTGTACGCGCGCGGCCGAGACCCGTACTTCGCGCCCTGGCCCGACGTCGTCCAACTCAACGCGTACAGCGCCGCGTTGCGCGAAGGGACCACCGACGTCCTGCGGCGCATCGGCGGGATGTGCGACGGCGTCCGCTGCGACATGGCGATGCTGATGATGAACGACGTCTTCGGCAGGACCTGGGGCGAACGGGCCGGACCGATGCCGGCGCAGGACTTCTGGCCGACGGTCCTCACCGCCGTGCGCGAGCGACGGCCCGGCATGACCTTCGTCGCCGAGGCCTACTGGGACCTCGAATGGGCCCTGAAGGAACAGGGCTTCGACTTCTGCTACGACAAGCGCCTCTACGACCGGCTCGTCCACGAGAGCCCGGAATCGGTGCGCGGCCACCTCCAGGCGGACCTCGACTACCAGCGCCACCTCGTCCGCTTCCTGGAGAACCACGACGAACCACGCGCCGCCCAGACCCTCGGCCCCGCCAAGGAACGGGCCGCGGCCACGCTGATCGCCACCCTGCCCGGCGCCACGCTCTGGCACGAGGGCCAGTTCACCGGACGCCGCACGCACCTGCCCGTCTTCCTGACCCGGCGCCCCGACGAGACACCGGACGACCCGCAGCGGGCGTTCCACGAGCGGCTCCTCGCACGCGTGCACAAGAGCCGTATGCGTACGGGCGAGTGGCGACTCCTGAGCTGCGACGGCTGGCCCGACAACCCCACCCACCAGTCGCTGCTCGCATGGTGCTGGACGGGCGAGGCGGGCCGGCACGTGATCGTCGTCAACCTGTCCGGCCGGCGGGCCCAGGCCATGATCCGGCTGCCCTGGCCGGAACTGGCGGGCAGGGTATGGCAGTTGAGCGACCTCATGGACGAGGCACGGTACGAGCGGGACGGCGACGAACTGCTCGCCCCCGGGCTCTACACCGACCTCGCGGCATGGGGCGGCCACATCTTCTCGTTCGAGGCGGGCCGTGACTGAGCTGAGCGGTCCGGGGGGAGGGGCATGGTTGGCGCGCGCGTCACTGGCCGCCGCCGGGGGAGCCGTGCTCGTCCCCGCCGTTTTCGCGGGACTTCGGACCTTCGGCCTGTTGGCCGTCGGACTCATCGGCATGTGGGCCACTGTCGCCGCGGTCTGGTGGATCCTCACGCGACGCGGTGTGTTGCGGGTCCTGTCCGTGGCCCTCGCGCTCGGCGCCCCGGCCTGGGTACTCGTGGCGTACACCCGCGCCCATCTGACGTGGGTCGTGGCGGTGTCGGGCGCGCTGTGGTTGCTCGCGGCCGGTACCGGACGCGCCGCCCTCGTCCGGCGGGAGGATTCCTCCTCGGCGGCTGCGAAGGCCCCGACGGTTCCGACGGTTCCGATGGCGGAGCATCCGGCGTCCGAGGTCCGTCACCCCTTCCTGCTCATGAACCCCCGCTCGGGCGGCGGCAAGGTCCACCGGTTCGCCCTGCGCGAGAAGGCCGAGGCCCTGGGAGCCGAGGTGCTGCTCCTCGAAGGGCCGGAGGAGACCGACGTGGCCGAAGCGGCCCGCAAGGCCGCGGCGGAGGGCGCCGACCTGCTCGGTGTCGCGGGCGGCGACGGCACCCAGGCGCTGGTCGCCGACGTCGCGGCCTCGCTCGGCCTTCCCTTCCTGGTGATCCCGGCCGGAACCCGCAACCACTTCGCGCTCGACCTGGGCCTGGACCGCGACGACCCGTCCAAAGCGCTGGACGCCCTGCGGGACGGCGTGGAACTCCACGTCGACCTCGGCCGCGCGGCCGGCAGGCCGTTCGTCAACAACGTCTCGTTCGGTGCCTACGCCGAGGTCGTGCAGAGCCCCGCCTACCGAGACGGGAAGACCCGCACCACCCTGGAACTGCTTCCCGACCTGCTTCTGGGGCACGAAGGCGCATGTCTCACCGCGCACGCCGGTTCGCACACCTTCTCCGCGCCACAGGCCCTCCTGGTGAGCAACAACCCGTACGGAACCGGCGACTTCGCGGGGCTCGGGCGACGTGCGCGCCTGGACGGCGGCGAGCTGGGGTGCGTCGGAGTGAACATCACCGGGGCCGCGCAGGCCGCGGGGCTGCTGCGCGGCCGACGGTCCACCGGTACGACGCGTACGACCGCGACGGACGTCGTGGTCGAGGCCGACCGTGAGTGGATTCCCGTCGGCGTCGACGGTGAGGCCCTGCGCCTGCGCGTGCCCGTGCGCATCGAGGTGCGGCCGCTGGCCCTGCGGGTGCTCGTGCCCCGGCAGCGGCCGGGCGTGCGCCGGGCCCGTCCGACGCTGGACTGGCGGCTGCTCGGCCGACTCGCCTACAGGGGAGCCCCGTAGACCTTGTGGGCCTGCCGGTGCCCGTACACCGCCAGGGACCAGATGACCAGGACATTGAGGAAGATGAGGATCGCGGACCACGCCGGGTGGTACGGGGTGAAGACGAAGTTCTCCAGCGCGCCGGCAGCCGCGACGGTGATGCCGACGGCGCGCGCCCAGGTGCGACCGCTGAAGATGAGGAACGCCGCCGCCAGGACGACGACGCCGGAGACCATCTCGATCCAGCCCCGCCAGGCGACGTC
The DNA here is from genome assembly GCF_040640795.1 of Streptomyces sp. NPDC021622. Lineage (NCBI taxonomy): Bacteria > Bacillati > Actinomycetota > Actinomycetes > Kitasatosporales > Streptomycetaceae > Streptomyces > Streptomyces sp. NPDC021622. The sequence goes on along the minus strand of NZ_JBFACK010000016.1, from coordinate 197,337 downwards.
GAAGTCGAAGGCGTAGTCGCTCTGTTGGCGGGTGAAGTTGTGGTCGAGGACCGTGGCGAGGCCCGCGACCATGTGGTACGTGCCGATGATGGCCAGGATGCAGACGGCGAACACGACACCGCCGACGGCGGCCACACTGATGTGGGGCGCGGGCTCCGGCGCGCCGGAGCCGGTCTGCCCTGAGGTGGTTCCCTGTTCGGTCATGTCCGGGCCTCCTCTTGCTCTTGGATGGGCTCAGAGAGTGGGACGGGCTAGAGCATCCCGTCAGGCGGGACGGTCCGGTTCACCCTCAGGGGATGAACCGTCGGCGGTCCGCTCCGCGCCCGCGCCGGTTTCCTCGCGGTACGCGGCGACGGCCGCCTCGACCGTGGGGAAGAAGTGGTGCGGGTCGATGGTGCGGGTCAGCTCGTAGCGTTCGACCCTGCGCCGTACGGGATCCTTGAGCTCGGCGAACACCAGGTTGATGCCGAGCTCGTTGAGCGTCCGGTCCAGTTCCTCCAGTACGTCGGCGGCGGTCGTGTCCACGTCGGTGACGGGCTCGGCCGCGATCAGGATCCAGCGCGGCCGCGGTTCGCCGCGGGCGAGGCGCAGCACCTCGCCCCGGAAGGACTTGGCGTTGGCGAAGAACAGCGGGGCGTCGAAGCGGAGGATCACCAGGCCCGGCAGGCGTTCGGCGTCCGGGTAGGAACGGATGTCGTGGTAGCCGCCCAGGCCGGGCACCCGTCCGAGCACCGCGTTGTACGGCCACCAGGCGCGCCGGAAGACGTTCAGGATGGAGAGGCCGACCGCGACCGCGATCCCGGGCAGCACACCGAGCAGGGCCACGCCGAGGAAGGCCACGACGGACAGCAGGAACTCGGCCTTGCGCTGGTGCCACAGCCGCCTCGTCCCCGCGATGTCGGCCAGCGAGAGCGACGCCGTGATGACCACGGCGGCGAGCACGGGCTGCGGCAGGCTGCGGAAGAGACCTGGGACCAGTACCAGCATGAGGACGATCAGCGACGCCCCGACAACCCCGGTGAGTTGAGTCCTCGCACCCGCGCGCTCGGCCACCGCAGTCCGTGACCCGCTGGTGCTGACGGGGAAGCCCTGGAACAGACCGGCCGCCAGGTTCGCGGAGCCGATCGCGACCATCTCGTCGCTGCCCCGCACCTCCTGACCCGTACGGGCCGCGAACGCCGAGGCGTTGGAGATGGTGTCGGCGAGGGACACCAGAGCGATGCCGAGCGCTCCGACGAACAACGGGCCGAGGTCGTCGAAACGGACGTCGGGGATCGTCAACGGCGGCAGCCCCTCGGGCAGTTCGCCCACGAGCCGCACCTCATGCTCGCCCAGGTCGAAGAGCGCGGACACGGCCATCGCGAGGACCACCATCACGAGGACCGCCGGTACTTTGGCCAGCCAGCGCTGCATCACCAGGACCAGCACGATCGCGCCCGCGCCGACGGCAAGGGCGGCGGGCACGGTCTCCCCGTCGGCCAGACCGCTCGCGAAGTCGGCGACCTCACCGATCAGTCCGTCGGCGTCCGTGCTGAAGCCGAACAGCTTCGGCAACTGGCCGATCAGGATGGTCAGGGCCAGGCCGTTCATGTAGCCGATCATGGTTGGTCTGGAGATCAGATCGGCGATGAAGCCGAGCTTCGCCACTCCGGCCAGGAACGTGATCGCCCCGACCATCAACGCGAGCACCGAGGCGAGCGCGACCGCCCGTTCGGGGTCCCCGTCGGCGGCGACCAGCGGCAGGATCGTCGCCGCGATCATCGGGCCGAGCGAGGAGTCGGGACCGAGTACCAGGATCCGTGACGGGCCGAAGACGGCGTAGGCGAGCAGGCACAGCACGGAGGTGTACAGGCCGGTGATCGGCGGCAGGCCGGCCAGTTCCGCGTACGCCATTCCCTGCGGCACCAGCAGAGTCGTGAGGACGACCCCCGCGACGACGTCCTTGACGAGCCACTTCCGGCGGTAGCCCGAGAGCGTCCGCACGCCGGGCGGTGCGCCGCGCACGGTCACCTCGCGTGCCACGCGGTCATGCTGGCCATGGCAGGGCCTCCGTATCCGGGCCGGGCGCGGTCACCCGCACCTTCGTCCGAGGACCGTGCTCCCGGGCGGCGGCCTCCGTCGTCACCCGCAGAGGGTGACGACGGACGTCCGGCGGCTCACGACGATGTACGGCATCCGGCCCACCCGTGTGCCGCGTACCTCGTCGTGGGCCGGTGTCTGACGTCCTGACGACCCCGAGCGGAGACGAGGTGATGGCCGTGCCGCCCACGTCCACCGGAACGAGCGGCGCAGGGCGCGCATCGAGCACAGCCCGTCAGGTGCTCGCGCCGCTCGCCCTTGCCCAGTTCATCTGCAGCTTCGCCGGTTCCAACATGAACGTGATGATCAACGACATCAGCGAGGATCTCGACACCACCGTGCAAGGGGTGCAGCTCGCGATCACCGTCTTCCTGCTCGTGATGGCGGCGCTGATGATCCCCGGAGGCAAACTGACCGACCGTTACGGCCGCAAGCGGTGTCTCATGGCAGGACTCGCCGTGTACGGCGTGGGCGCCCTGCTCAGCGCTGCCGCACCCGGCCTAGGCGTCCTCATCCTCGGCAACTCAATTCTGGAGGGGATCGGGACGGCCTTGCTGATCCCACCCGTCTACATCCTCGCCACGCTGCTGTTCACGGACGTCGTCTCCCGCGCCCGTGCGTTCGGAACCATCATGGCGCTGGGCGGCATCGGCGCCGCGGCGGGCCCGCTGATCGGGGGACTCATCAGTTCGGCGCTGAGCTGGCGTGCGGCCTTCATCTTCCAGGCGCTCGTGGTCGTGGTGATCATCCTGCTCACCCGCCGGATCGAGGACCCGCTGCCCGCGGACCCGACCCGCCACTTCGACACCGGCGGAGCGGTCCTCTCGGCCGTCGGCCTCGTGTGCATCGTCATGGGAATCCTGGCCGCCGACAACAACGCCTGGCTCATGGCCGCCCTACTCCTGACAGGCGCGCTGATCCTGCTCTGGTTCTTCCGGTGGACACACGCAAAGGAGCGTTCCGGCGTGGAACCGCTCCTTTCCACCAGCCTGTTCCGTGACCTGACGTCCAATCTCGGCCTCGTCACCCAGCACACCCAGTGGCTGCTGCTCATGGGCGTGTCCTTCGTGGTGTCCGCCTATCTGCAGGTGGTGCGGGGATACGACGCCATCCGCACCGGGGTGATCTTCACGGCGGCCACGGCCGGTGTCCTCGTGACGTCGATGGCAGCCGGTCGCCTCGCCAAGCGGTACGCGCAGCGGACCCTCATCATGGTGGGCTTCGCGGTCACGCTCGGCGGAATCGGTGTCCTGCTGGGCATGGCGCACGGTTCGCCGAGTCCCTGGGCCCTGGTGCCCGGTCTGCTCCTGATCGGTCTGGGACTCGGCGTCATGCTGACCCCGTCGGTCAGCGTGGTCCAGTCGAGCTTCCCCGAGGACAGGCAGAGCGAGATCTCGGGTCTGTCCCGCAGCGTGTCCAACCTCGGCTCCGCGCTCGGCACGGCGATCGCCGGCACCGTCATCGTCGCCGACCCGGCCGTCGGCGCGTACGCCGCCGCCCTGATCGTCCTGGCCGTCATCGGACTCGGGGGTTTTGCCGCGGCGGCGTTCCTTCCTCGGGGGGCGGTTCCTCGCTGAAGGGTCGTGCTTCCTGCAGGTCGTCCGCCCCCGCTTCCTCCAGGCGCGAGTGCATCCGGTCCGTGTGCCTGCGCGGGCGGCGTTCACATCAGCTGTGCGGCGCGGGTCGGTGTGCCGTGAGGTAGCCGCGCTCGGCTTTGGACAGCGGCCGGGCGGTGCCGGCGGCGAGGTCGAGGGCGACCAGTACCGCCTCGCTGGTGGCACACACGAGTCCTGTCTCGTTGCGCGCTTCCTGGGTGACGGTGAAAGAGGTATGGCCGGTGGCACAGACGACGACGGATACTTCTGCCCGCTTCTTGTCGTCCGTCAGCGGGTGCAGGAACTGAAGATTCATGGCGCGTACCGCGACGGCGGTGGTGAAGGGGAGTTCTCGCACCGGCCAGACGCTGCCACAACCTGACGATGCTCCCCGGTCTCCGTGCGTCGGGCGGGTGAACCGTTCGGCCCGGCCACCACCCGTGCGGCGAAGGGCTGTTGAGCACGGCTGTGGATCAGGCACAAGAACAGGAATCCTCGGCACAGTACGACGCCATCGGCACGCGCTATGAGGAGTCCAAGACCACCGCGGCCTTCTCCGCCGCCGACACCTTCACCCTCCTCGATGCCCTCGCCGAGCTCGGCGGCGTCGAGAACCGGCGGGTGCTCGATGTGGCCTGCGGCTACGGCCACAACAGCAGGCTGCTGGCCCAGGCGGGAGCCCAGAAGGTGGTCGGCGTCGACATCTCCCCGCAGATGGTCCACCTGGCCCGCGAGAAGGAGATCAGCGACCCGCTGGGCATTGAATACCACGTTGCCGACGCCGCGCACCTGCCGGATCTGGGCGTCTTCGACCTGGCCACCGCCGTCTATCTCTTCAACTACGCGCCCAGCAGGTTCGTCCTGGCGGCGATGTTCCGCGCGATCCGTGCCCGCCTCGGCCCCAGCGGCCGACTCCTTGCCATCGTGCCGAACCCGGCCCCGTTCCCCGAACGCAACTGGGAACCGTTCGGCTCCCGCATCATCGAGCGTCGTCCCGGCCGTGAGGCGCCGCAGCTGCGGGTGGAGTTCCTGACCGACCCGCCCACCCCGTTCACGTACTACGAGTGGCAGCTCACCGACGTCGAACAGGCCGCCGCGCAAGCCGGATTCACCCACATCCACTGCCGCCCCAACCGCACTCCGCCGCCCGACGCACAGCGCGACGAATCCTTCTGGCGCGTCTACCGACGCTTCCCCATCAGCTCCCTGCTCACCTGCACCGCACCGTGAGCTGCCATGGACGCCGCCGTCGAACACCTCCGCGGCGGCGGCGAGCTGACGGCTGCGGCCAGGGCGGCCGGTTACGCGACCCGGGCCGGACTGCGGCGCGCGCTGAGCCGTGAGTCCGGGGTGCCGGTGAGCGCGCTGTCGGCGGACGCGGTGGGGGCGCTCGGCGGGCACTGAACCAGGGGTCGGGCAGTTCAACTACTTCGAACACGCACTGCACTTCGGGCTGTCCGGAGGGCGGGTTGCGCAGGGAGGCTCGATGGCACAGGCGCTCGCGCCGACGACCGCGCCACCGCCGGCCGGTTCGTCGCAGTCGTCGCGTCGCAGGATGCGCCGGCTCATCGGCCTGGGCGCCGCCGTCGGCGTGCTCCTCGTGGCGGTGCTGCACGGAGACCTTCGACCGCATGAGGTTCTGGGGAGCGGGCACCCTCACCGACCGCCCCACGGGTACCGCCGGTGCCATCGTGCCCTTCGTCCTGGCGGGCCTCCTTGTCGCCGTCTGCTGTGCGCGCCCGCTCAACGCGATCGCCCTCGGTGACGACGCCGCGCGGTCTTCGGGCTGCGGGTCGGTGTGACCCGGTGCGGTGTGATCCCCGCCGAGCTGCCGGTCGGCGTGATGATGCCGCTCATCGGCGCGCCCGTACTGATCCTGCTGGTGCGCACGAGCCCGGCGAGGGCACTGTGAACGGGGTGTTCGTCCTCAGGGCGGGGCCCCTGAGCCTGAAAGTGACGCGACGCGCGGTTGTCGTGTGCGGGCTGCTGTGGCTCACGCTGATCGCGCTGGCCCTGTGGGCCCTCACCCTCGCCAGCTACCCGCTGAGCCTCGGCGACCTGACCGCGGTCCTCTCGGGCACGGCCGGGAACAGCGTCCGCACGGTCGTCCTGGAGTGGCGGGCACCGCGCATCGTCGCCGCCGTGCTGTTCGGCGCCGCCCTCGCCGTGGGCGGCGCGATCTTCCAGTCCCTGACCCGCAACCCGCTCGGCAGCCCCTACGTCATCGGCTTCACCACGGGCTCGTACACCGGTGTCGTCCTCACGCTCCTTGCGGGGGCGACCAGTTGCGCGGCGCTCGCGGCGCGGGCGCGCTCGCCGGCGGCCTTGTCACCGCCCTCGCCGTATATCTGCTGGCGTTCCGGCGGGGTGTGCGGGACTTCCGGCTCATCACCGTGGGTATCGCGGTCGGTGCGTTGCTGTCCTCGGTCAACACGTGGTTCTCGGTGAAGGCCGATGTCGCCACCGCGCTGCCGGCCGCGGCGTGGGGCGCCGGCTCGCTGAGCGCCGTCGGCTGGCCCGCCATCACCTTGGCCGCCGTCGCACTCGCGGGGGTCGCGTCGGCGGCCCCGGTGGCTCGACGCCGGATGCGACGCCTCGAGTTGGGCGACGACACGGCGGCGATGCTGGGCGTACCCGTCGAGCGTACGAAGCTGATGCTGGTCGTTCTCGGAGTGGCCGCGACGGCCGCGGTCACCGCCGCCGCGGGTCCCATCGCCTTCGTCGCGCTGGCGGCGCCGCAGATCGCCCGTCGTCTCACCGGTCACGGAACCTCCGTCGACCTCGCCGGTTCGGCGCTCGTCGGCGCGGTCCTGCTGGTCGGTGCCGACATCGCGGCGCAGCATGTGATCCCCGGCGTGCCCCTGCCGACCGGCGCGGTCACCGTGTGCGTCGGCGGGGTGTATCTGCTCGTCCTGCTGATACGGGAGAGCCGGCGGGGGTTCTAGACCCCGCGAGGGTTCTGGACCCGGCCCGCGCCACCGGCGAGTTTCCGCCGAACAAGCCCTCATCGCGGCCCAGTTGGCGTTGTCATGGCCGCCTCGGGATTGCCGGTGCGGCAGGCCGGAGAACTCACGTCGTCACAGGTCGCAAGGCGTGCCCTTGCCGCCGAGCCGCGGGCAAGCGGTGACCGATCTGTGATCCATCTTCAAATCATGGGCACAAATTCCACACATGGCCCTCTTCAGATGGGCTCCGATGGTCTAGATTGACCGTGCTTCACATGCTGGGACACCAGGCGACAAATAATGATCTATAGGTCAGGCGCTACGGACAGCCGGCAATTGCGTCTCCGGCGCCGGGCGTGGGGTTGATCAATTCTTGGAGCCGAGAGGGGCTTTGGGTGCGGGGAGCACCCGAGTCCTGGAAAGACATGCGAGTCCGCTGCCGCCAGGGCGGGTTGCTCACGTAGCACCGACGTGGCTCAAGTAGCACCGATGTAGCCGGGATGCATGTATGGGGGCCGGGGGGCCTCCCAGGGGGAGGAACGGTGTTGGGCGATGACCACGTCGAATTACTGGGGACCGGGGGGCTTCTGTGCGGCAGGGGGGATTAGTCGGCCCCTTTTCGTCGGCGCACGGGAGCCTGGCGAATGGGGCGATCAGCAGGCCCGCGACCGACTGGGAGCAGCGGTACCGCCGTATCGTGATCACCAGCGACACCGTGGCCACCGCCTTGGTGGTGGCGGCGATCGGCAATTTCTTCGGGGTCAGGGACGCGGCCAACTGGCACGAGAAGTGGGGAATTCTCGCTTTCGGCACCGAACTGCTTGTGCTGGGCGCGCTTGCGGTGAGCCGATCATGGACTCCGGTCGTACTCGGCCAGGGAGCCGAGGAGTTCCGCAGGCTCGGACGCTCACTGTTCACGGCGACCGTCGTCCTGGCGCTCGGCGGAATCGCCCTCACCTCACGCAACATCAAGCTCTGGATCTTCGTCGCGATCCCCGCGATCGCACTCGTCACCATGACCGCGCGGTATCTGCTCCGCCTCTGGCTGCACAAGCAGCGCAAGGAAGGGCGGTGCCTGAGGCCGGTGCTCGCTGCCGGGAGCCCGGCCACCGTGCGCGATCTGATCACCCGCACCCGTAAGTTGCCGCACCTCGGCTGGCGGGTGGACGGGGTGTGCACGACGGACGGTCTCGGGCTTGAGGGCGACCAGCTGGACGGAGTGCCGGTCGTCGGCAGCCTTGCGGACGTGGCCAACCATGTCCGCCGCGACGGCTACTACCGTGTCGTCGCGGTCACACCGGACCCGCACTGGTCACCGGACCGGCTGCAGCGGCTTGCCTGGAACCTCGAAGGCAGCGACGCCGAGATGGTCGTGGCACCCGTCCTCATGGAGGTGGCGGGACCGCGGCTGCACGTCGACGCCGTCCTCGGGATCCCGCTGCTGCGGGTCAGCATGCCGACCTTCACCGGGGGGCGCCGGGCGATCAAAGGGGTCGTCGACCGGATGGGCGCGGCGGTCCTGCTGATGCTGTTCGCGCCGCTGATGGTGCTCGTCGGACTGCTCGTCCTCGTGGACAGCCGGGGCGGGGTGTTCTACCGCCAGCGCAGGGTCGGCAAGGACGGCCGCGAGTTCACCATCCTCAAGTTCCGCACCATGGTCGCCGGGGCCCACCGGGCACGAGCCGAGCTGACCGACCGCAACGAGGGCGCGGGGCTGCTGTTCAAGCTCCGCCGGGATCCGCGGGTGACGCGGCTCGGAGCGGTGCTTCGCCGGTACTCGATCGACGAACTCCCGCAGCTGTTCAACGTACTCACCGGATCGATGTCGCTCGTCGGTCCGCGGCCACCGCTGCCGGAGGAGTCCGCCGCATACGGCCCGGACATCCGGCGGCGGTTGCTGGTCAAGCCCGGACTCACCGGCCTGTGGCAGATCAGCGGACGCAGCGACCTGCCGTGGGAGGAGGCCGTCCGCCTCGACCTGCGGTACGTGGAGGACTGGTCGCTCGCCCTGGACACGGTGATCTTGTGGAAGACCCTGCGTGCGGTGATACATGGCCAGGGGGCGTACTGATGCGCGGGGGGCTGCAATTCAACGGTTCCGCCGGCGTGCGGACCGCAGGCCGAAAGGGCCTGCCTTGGGGGAGGAACGCGTCATGAGAGTCAGCGTTTTCGGGCTCGGCTACGTGGGCTGCGTGTCGGCCGCGTGCCTGGCCGGCATGGGGCACGAGGTCATCGGGGTGGACGTGAACCAGGTGAAGGTCGACCTGGTCAACGACGGCAAGGCTCCGGTGGTCGAGGAGCGGATCGGTGAACTCGTCGCCGATGCGGTGCGGACCGGAGCGTTACGCGCCACCGATGACGTCCGCGAGGCGATCATGGGCAGTGAGGTGTCCCTCGTGTGCGTGGGTACGCCGTCGGAGCCCAACGGCAGCCTCTGCACCACGTACTTGGAGCGGGTCACCGAGCAGATCGGCGCCGCGCTTGCCGAGCGGGGTGGGCGGCACACCGTCGTGTTCCGCAGCACCATGCTCCCGGGCACCTGCCTGAACCTCCTTGTACCGATCCTGGAGAAGTACGTCGGCGGCACGGTCTTGGCCGACGTAGGGGTCGCGGTCAACCCGGAGTTCCTGCGCGAGGGCACGAGCGTGCGGGACTTCTTCGACCCGCCCAAGACCGTCATCGGCGAGCTCGACCCGGCAAGCGGCGACGTGGTGGCGGCGCTGTACGACGGCTTGCCGGGCGAGGTGTTCCGGGTGCCCCTGCCGACGGCCGAGGCGATCAAGTACGCCGACAACGCGTTCCACGGCCTCAAGATCGGCTTCGCGAACGAGCTGGGCGCGGTGTGCCAGGCGCTCGGCGTCGACTCGCACCAGGTGATGGACGTGTTCCTGGCCGACCGCAAGCTGAACGTCAGCCCCGCCTACCTGCGGCCCGGCTTCGCCTTCGGCGGCTCCTGCCTGCCCAAGGACCTGCGCAGCCTGGTCCACGCGGCGCAGCGGGCCGACGTCTCCGTGCCCATCCTCGCCCATGTGCTGCCCTCCAACTCCGCGCATCTGCAACGCGCGGTGGAGCTGGTCGAGCGCACCGGCAAGCGCCGCGTCGGAATGTTTGGCCTCTCCTTCAAACCCGGCACCGACGACCTCCGCGAGAGCCCGCTCGTCGAGCTGGCGGAGAGACTCTTCGGCAAGGGGTACGACCTGAAGATCTACGACGCCAACGTGAGCCTCTCCCGGCTGATCGGCGCGAACCGCGAGTACATCGAGACCCGCCTTCCGCACCTCGCGCACCTGCTCGCGGACTCCGTCGACGAGGTGCTCGAACACGCCGAGGTGTGCCTGGTCGGGACCAGCGACCCTGCCGTGCTTGCGGCGCTGCCCCATGGGGACGGCCCGGTGATCGTCGACCTCATCCACCTTCCCGACGCCGATGCGCGTCGAACCGAACCGGGGTACGTAGGCCTTGCTTGGTGACACATCGTTCGATGAAACAACCGGCGGCGACCGGACGCACCGGCGCGCGCTGATCCTCGTGGAGAACCTGTCGGTGCCGTTCGACCGGCGGGTGTGGCAGGAGTGCACGACGCTGCGCGACGCGGGGTGGGAAGTGCACGTCATCTGCCCCCGGGGGGAGAAGAGGGACACGGAGCCGGAGGCGGTGATCGACGGGGTGCGGATCCACCGCTACCCGTTGCGCGCGGCCACCGGAGGTCCGGCCGGGTACCTGCGGGAGTACGGATCGGCGTTGTGGCACACGGCCCGCCTTGCCCGCAAGGTCGGCCCGGTCCACGTGGTCCACGCCTGCAACCCGCCCGACCTGCTGTTCCTTGCGGCGCGGTGGCTGAAGCGGCGTGGCGCGCGGTTCGTCTTCGACCAGCACGACCTGGTGCCCGAGCTGTACCTTTCCCGGTTCGACCGCGGCGAAGATCTGCTCTACCGCGCCGTGTGCGCGCTTGAACGGCGGACCTACCGGGCCGCCGACGTCGTACTCGCCACGAACGAGAGCTACCGCGACGTCGCGATACGCCGTGGCGGTCAGCGGCCACAGGACGTGTTCGTGGTCCGCAGCGCACCTCAGACCGACCGGTTCCAACCGGTGCCGCCCGAGCCGGAGTTGAAGCGCGGCAAGCCTCATCTGCTGTGCTACCTCGGCGTCATGGGACCTCAGGACGGCGTCGACTACGCGTTGCGGGCCCTCGCGAAGCTGCGCGACGAGACGGGGCGGACCGACTGGCACGCCGTGTTCATCGGCTCCGGCGACGCCTTCGACGCGATGGTGGAGCTGTCCAAGCGGCTCGGGATCGATGACCAGGTGCAGTTCACCGGGCGCATCCCGGACGCCGACCTGGTGCGTTACCTCTCCACCGCGGACGTGTGTCTGTCCCCCGACCCGCGCAATCCGCTCAACGACGTGTCGACCATGAACAAGGTCCTGGAGTACATGGCGATGGGCCGGCCGATCGTCTCGTTCGACCTCCGGGAGGCGCGCGTCTCCGCCGGTGACGCCGCCCTCTACGCGCCCGCCAACGACGAGGCCGCATTCGCCGGGCTCATCGCGCGGCTCCTCGACGATCCGGAGCAGCGCGCCCGGATGGGCAAGATCGGCCAGGAGCGGATCGGCGGGCCGCTCTCCTGGCGGAACTCGCAGGCGTCGCTGCTCGCCGCGTACGCCGTTGCCTGCGGTGACCACGCCCCCGGGCCGACGGGCAGGACGGCCCGAACAGGGAAGAGGCGGCGGCGTTGAACGATGACACGATCCGCCTGGTCACCATCGGGCGGATTCTCCGCCGGCGCTGGCGGCTGCTCGCCGTCCTCACTGTGGTGGGCGCACTCGTCGGCTATGGCGCCTCGGTAGCGCTGTTCCCGCCGCGCTACACGGCGTCGGCATCCGTACTGCTGCCGGGGCAGTGGGAGGAGCGCGAGCTGCTCACCCAGGTCGACATCGCGACCAGTTCGTCGGTCGCCGACCGCGTGGCCGCCGAGCTCCGCTGGAGCGGCGTCAGCGGCGGCGAGCTGCGGGACAGCGTGACCGCCAAGGCCGCCGACGGGAACATCATCAAGATCTCCGGTACGGCCGGGACCCCGGAGCGCGCGCAGCGGCTCTCCGACCAAGTGGCCAAGGAATTCGTCACGTTCGCCGCGCGGATCTCAGGCGGCGGCACCGACTCCGAAGCCGCCGCCACCGGGCCCGAGGCGCTGCGGAAGAAAGTCCAGGAGACCAACCGCCGCATCACCGACCTGGCCGAAGCGGCCGACCCGGGACGCACCGTGGAGAGCGTGCAGGCGCGCACCACCCTTGAGAAGCTGCGCACCTCGCTGGAGGAGGCCATGACGAAGCTGGAACAGGCCGACCCGGCGAGCGACAAGGCCGGCATGGTCGTCATGGGTCCTGCGGCCCGGCCGTCCGGTGAGGCGCCGCCGACGCGGACACAGCTCATCGTCGCCGGGGCGCTGCTGTTCTTCCTGACCGCGGTCATCGGCCATCTCACCGCCGCACGGATGAACCGCCGGCTGCGCACCGAACCGGAGATCGCCGCGGCGCTTGGCTCGGCGCTCCTCGGCACCGTCGACGTACCTGATGAACCGTCCGCACACCGGCCCAAGGACCGTGGCCGATGGCCCCGGATCCGCCGGCTCCTCGGCGTCGACACCCGGTGGGACCTGCCGACCCCGCAGCGGTCCGGCGACGAGGCCGGCAGACGGATCCGCTACCGGCGGGTGTGCGCCCGCCTCCGGAACCAACTGCCGGGTTCCCGGCGGCTGTTGGTCGTCGTACCGGACGGCGACGAGATCGCTCTCCGGGCCGCCGGGAAACTCGCCGCCGAGGCCGGGAGCGATCCTTCCGCAAGCTCTTCGAGCAGGGGATACCCCGCGCTGCGGGTGGTGGAGGTCTCGGTCGACCGGCCGACGGTGCCGGACCGCGGCACGGAGTCCGGTGCCCTGGTCGTCCTCAGCGCGGGCCGCTGGACCGCGGAGGAGGCCGCCGGCATCGCCGAGGCGTGTGCGGACGGCGGGCACGACGTCGTCGGATGCGTCGTCGCAGGACCGGTGCGGGCCCGTCCGACGCGGTCTGCCGACCATCCTGCGGACCACGCCGCTGAGGCGCTCGCGGCGCGTGGCAACGGGACGGGAGGTTCGGCGTGACGACGAGCACGACCACTGAGTCGTCGGCGGCCACTCCGCTCTTCGACTTGCAGGCGCTGGTGGTGTCGGTGCGCCGGCGCCGCCGCCTCTGGTGCTCCCTGGCACTCCTGGGACTGCTGGCCGGCGTGGCGGTGGCGGTCCTGCTGCCGCCGCCACCGAGCGCGCGGACCAAAGTCCTTGTCGCGCATGCGGAGGACCAGCCCAACGACATGGGAACGCTGATCCGCACCGACGTGGCCGTACTGGAGACCACGCGGATCGCCGACAAGGCCCTGCGGTCGCTCAAGTCCTCGGAAGCCCCGGAGGACTTCATGGGGAAGTACCGGGGCACCGGCCTGACCAACAACCTGCTGCAGATCGATGTGACGGGGGACAGCGACGCGGATGCGGTGGCCCGGGCCGAGGCGCTTGCCGACGCGTTCGTCGCCGACCATGTGCGGCGGATGCGGGAAACCGCGAAGGCCGAGGCCAAGGCCCTCCTCGACCAGCGTGACCGTATGCGGGGCGAACTCGCCGAGGTCAACGTGGAGATCGGAGACCGGTCGCCGGAGACGGAGAGCGACCCCAAGGAGTCGGCGAGCGTCGAGTCGCTCTTCGCCCGCCGGGCGGAACTCACCTCGCGGATCGCCGACTTCGACCAGCGCGCCGCGGAGGCGCGCACCGGCACACCCAAGGTCATCGCCGGCACGCAGATCGTGGACGCCGCGCGCCCGGTGCGCAACTCGCTGCCCAAGGCCGCTGCCACCAACGCCGCGATCGGGCTCGTCCTCGGGCTCGTCCTCGGGCTCGCGATCGCCGCGGTCCGCACGGTGGTGGCGGACCGTCCGGTGCTGCGCCGGGACATCGCGGCGAACCTGGGCGCCTCGGTCATCGCGGAACTGCCCCACCGGTCGGGCAAGTTGTGGCAGCGCCGACGGACCCGGGTGGCGCGCGAACGGCTCACCGGGACCCTCGTCCGTACGGTGCGCGGCTCCGCGGAAGCGGAACCGCTCTCGCTGCTCGAACTGGGCTGCGCGCGCAGTACGAGCGTGCTCGCTCTGGACGTCGCGACGGCGCTGGGGGCGGACGGTCGTCCTGTGACCGTCGTCGACGGTCTGCCGGGCCCTCAACTCGCCAGACGCCAGAGGCCGGGAGGCCCGACCGTGGTCGGCGGCGAGCGTGCCGGGACCGTGTCGCGGCAGGAGCGCCGACTCGGCGTCGGCTCCGTGGCACCCGGCACGGCGTGGACCGACCTCCAGTACCTCGGGACCCGGACCGTGCTCGTCGTGCGCGCCGGGCACGGCAGCGCCGCTTGGCTGCACACCGTGGCGCGGCAGCTCGCGGACCAGCGCATCGAGGTGATCGGTGTGGTGCTCGTCGACCCCGATCCGCGGGACAGGACCGACGGCACGCTGTGGGACGGGCAGCACACCGCGCTGCGCGGCCGGAGCGAGATACCGGCCCGGCAGAACGGGACGGGCCAACGGCGGACGGAGCGGCTGCCGGTACGGGCCGCGCACGGCCCGGACAACGACCAGGAGGCGCGGTAGGACATGTGTGGCATCGCAGGTACTTACCGATGGCCGGACGGGAAGGCCGTGACCGACCGGCTCACCGACACCCTCGCCCACCGGGGCCCGGACGGGGCGGGCCGGTACGGTCACCCCGTCGGTGACGGCGAAGTGCAGCTCGGGCACCGCCGGTTGGCGATCATCGACCTGTCCGGGACCGGTGCCCAGCCGATGGTCTCGGACGGCCTCGCCCTGACGTACAACGGCGAGCTCTACAACGCGCCCGAACTGCGGGCCGAGTTGGCGGCCGCCGGGGTCCGCTTCCGCGGCACCTCCGACACCGAGGTGCTCCTCGAGGCCTGGCGGCGCTGGGGCACGGACTGCCTGCCCCGGCTGCGCGGCATGTTCGCGTTCGGGATCTTCGACGAGCGCACCGGTGAACTCGTCCTTGTACGCGACCAGTTGGGCATCAAGCCGCTGTTCCTGCTCCGGCGCGGCGAGGGCCTGGTGTTCGCCTCCGAGCTCAAGGCGCTCGCCACCGCGACCGGCGGCACGCTGGAGGTGGACCATGCGGCGCTTGTGGCCTCGCTCCTCTACTACTGGGTGCCGGACTCACGGTGCGCGTTCCGCGAGGCGGAGAAGCTGCCGCCGGGGAGCTGGATGAAGCTGCGGCCCGACGGCAGGGTGGAGCGCGGCCGGTTCTGGAACCTGAAGGACGTCGCCGCCGAGGGCCAGGAGCGGGCCCGCAGCGGCGAGCTGCCGGACCTGGCCGCCATCGTCGAGGAATCGACCCGGCAGCACCTGCTCTCCGACGTACCCGTGGCGACCTTCCTCTCCGGCGGCCTCGACTCCAGCTACCTGACCGCCCTTGCCGCCCGAGACCGGCCCGGGATCTCCGCGTACACGATCGGATTCCGCGCCGAGGACGCCAAGTTCGAGGCGATGCCCGACGATCTGCGCTATGCCCGGCAGGTGGCCGAGCGGTTCGGCGTCGACCTGCACGAGATCGAGATCGCCCCGGACGTGCTCGACCTGCTGCCACGGATGACGTACAGCCTGGACGAGCCGATCGGCGACCCCGCCGCGATCAACACCTTCCTGATCTGCCAGGCCGCACGGGAGGCCGGGGTCAAGGTGATGCTCTCGGGGATGGGCGCCGACGAGCTGTTCGCCGGGTACCGCAAGCACCTGGCCAACCTGCTCGCACTGCGCTACCAGCGCGTCCCGCGGCCCCTGCGGCGCGGCCTGTCCGCGGCCGTGGACAGGCTGCCGGTCGCGACGAGCCGCCGCGGCTACCGGTCGGTGCGGTTCGCGAAGCGGTTCCTCTCCTTCGCCGATCTGCCGGAGGAGACCGCGTTCCGCCGCAGCTACACCATGTACGACCAGGCGGAGCTGCTCGCCCTGGTCAACCCGGACTTGGCCGGGACGGTCGACGACGTACTCACCGAGCACGCGGACATCTACCAGGACAACGACCTCGACGACTTCGTCAACCGCATGTGCCTGGGCGACGCCCGGATGTTCCTGCCGGGCCTGAACCTCGCCTACACCGACCGCTCCAGCATGGCCGCCTCCACCGAGGTGCGGGTGCCCTACGTGGACGTCGAGGTGGTCAAGGCGGCGTTCGCCGTGCCCGGCGAGCGCAAGATCGTCGGACGGCAGGGCAAGGCCGTCCTCAAGGAGGCGGCCTCCTCGATCCTGCCCAAGGAGATCGTGTACCGGCCGAAGGGCCTGTTCAGCGCCCCGCTGCGCGCCTGGATGAGCCGGGATCTGGCACCGCTGGTGCGCGAGGTGGTGCACGACGGCGTGCTCGTCAACTCCGGGATCCTGCGCCGCGACGCGCTGGCGCGGATGGTCGCCGAGGACGCCGCAGGACAGCGGGACTTCTCCAAGCATCTGTGGCACGTGCTGACCCTCGAGTACTGGTATCGCGACGCGACCTCTGGGTCCGGGCAGAGCACTCGGTTAACGGCTTAAGGAATCAGAGGAGTTCGGGTGAAGCAGGTTGTTCAGAACTACAAGAGCGGCGAGCTGGCGGTGCTAGACGTGCCGGTGCCGGGGTGCAAGCCGGGCGGGGTGATTGTCCGCAGCACCTACTCGCTGATCTCCACCGGGACCGAGCTGATGAAGGTGTCCGAGGCCGGCATGTCGATGCTCGGCAAGGCCCGTTCCCGACCCGACCAGGTGGCCAAGGTCGTGCAGAGCGTGGCCACCAACGGGGTTCCCGCCACCTATCGCAAGGTGATGGGCAAGCTGGACTCCTACACGCCGCTCGGCTACTCGCTGTGCGGGGTGGTCGAGCAGGTCGGCGCCGGGATCGACGACGTGAAGGTCGGCGACCGCGTGGCCTGCGCCGGCAACGAACACGCGCTGCACGCCGAGCTGAACTGGGTGCCGAAGAACCTCTACACCCCGGTGCCGGACGGCCTCGCGCCGCGGCACGCCGCCTTCGGCACCGTCGGGTCGATCGCCCTGCAGGGCGTCCGCCAGGGCGAGCCACAGCTCGGCGAGGTGGCGCTCGTCATCGGCCTCGGTCTGATCGGCCAGCTGGTGGTGCAGCTCCTCGCCGCCTCCGGAGTCCGCGTCGTCGGGGCCGACCCCGACCCGGTGCGCTGCGAGCTCGCCGAGAGCCTGGGCGCCGCGGCCTGCGGCGACCCCGCGTCCGCGTCCGTGGAGGCCGCCGTCGCCGAACTCACCGACGGTCACGGCGTGGACCAGGTGTACCTGGCCGCCGGCGGCGGCACCAACCAGCCCGTAGAGCTGGCCGCCCGGCTGAGCCGGGACCGCGGCCGGGTCGTCGACATCGGCAAGTGCCGCCTCGACCTGCCATGGAACGCGTACTACGAGAAGGAGCTCGACGTCCGGTTCTCGCGAAGTTACGGCCCTGGGCGCTACGACCCGGAGTACGAACTCGATGGGCGGGACTACCCGATCGGCTACGTGCGCTGGACCGAGCGCCGCAACCTGGCGTGCTTCCTCGGCCTCCTCGCCCGCGGCAGCGTCGACGTCGAGCCCCTGGTCTCCCACGTCGCCGACTTCGACGACGCCGTCGAGACGTACCAGAGCCTGAAGGACGGCGAGTTGAAGGCCGTGGCCGTGCTGTTCCGGTACCCCGAACAGGCCGTGGAGGCCGAGGCCCCGGCAGCGGTGGACGTGCCCGCGGTGAAGGTGAAGCCGCATCCGGTACGGGCCGCGAAGACGCCGGTGCGCCTCGCGTTCGTCGGCGCGGGAAACTACGCGACGTCGATGCTGCTGCCGCACCTGGCCGGGCGCGACGGCGTCGATCTTTCGACCGTCGTCACCACGACCGCGCTGTCCGCCGCCAACGCGAAGCGGAAGTTCGGCTTCACCGAAGCGACCACCGACCTCGACGCCGTGCTCGGCGACAAGTCCATCGACGCGGTGTTCGTGGTCACCCGGCACAGCTCGCACGCCGAACTGACCCGGAGAGCGCTGCTCGCAGGCAAGACGGTGTTCGTGGAGAAGCCCCTGGCCCTCACCGAGGACGAGCTGGCAGGCGTGCTCGCGGCGGTGGAGGAGTCCGGCAACGACCGGCTGCAGGTGGGATTCAACCGCCGGTTCGCGCCGCTCCTTGGCGAGGCCCGGCAGCGGTTCGGCGCCCGGACCGGACCGGCGAGCCTGCGCTACCTGGTCAACGCGGGCCGGCTGCAGCAGGGCAGCTGGTACCTCCAACAGGGCACCGAGGGCTCACGGTTCGCCGGTGAGGGCGGGCACTTCATCGACACGGCGAGCTGGCTGCTCGACGCCGACCCCGTCTCCGTGTACGCGGTCGCCACGTCCGGCGGCGAGGACCTGCAGGTCGTGCTCCGCTACCCCGACGGGTCCACCGCCACCATCAGTTACGTCACCACCGGGGCACCGGGCTTCCCCAAGGAGACGCTCGACCTTGTCGCGGACGGCAAGGTGCTGCGGCTCGACGACTTCGTACGCGCATCGCTGTATTTCGAAGGCACAGTCGGGCGTAAGAAGTGGGTCAGTTCGCGGCTGCCCAAGGCCCGGGACAAGGGCCAGAACGCGGAGCTTGCCGCGTTCGTCAAGGCCGTGCGGAGCGGCGGGCCGATGCCGGTGCCGCTGGAGTCCCTCGTCGCCACCACGGCGGCCACCCTCGCCGTGCGGGCAGGCCTGGCGGGCGGTGCGCCGGTGACGCTGGCGAGGGCGCGATGACCATGAGCGTGGACTGGTACCTGCGACGCCTCTCCCGGATGGGACCGCGGGAGGTCGGCGGCCGGGTGGTCGACGCGGTACGCAGACGGCGGTGGCGATCGGCGCGGCCGGACTGCCCGAGCGTGACCGACGCCCTGTTCACCGCGGTCCTGCCCGCGGGGACGATCGCCGCCATAGCCCCGGACGCCGCGAAACGTCTCATCGCCGAGGCGGACCGCCTGATGTACGGGCACGCCGAGTATTTCGGGGTGGTCCGCGACGACCTCGTCCACCCGGACTGGTGGTGCGACCCGAAGACCGGGCGCCGGGCTCCGTGGGGCTATGCCTTCGACGTGCCGTACCGGAACGAGGAGGCGGTCGGGGACATCAAGCAGATCTGGGAGCTGTCCCGGCATCAGTACCTCACCGTGCTCGCCGCCGCCTACGCGATCACCGGGGACGAGCGGTACGCCGAGCGCGTGGCCGAGCATCTGCGGTCGTGGTGGGCGGCCAACGCGCCGCTGCGCGGAGTGCACTGGATCAGCGGCATCGAGCTGGGGATCCGACTCCTCTCCTGGGTGTGGATCCGGCGGTTGCTCGACGGCTGGCCGGGCGCGGCCGGCCTCTTCGAGGGCAACCCGGTGGCGCTGAACCAGATCTGGCACCACCAGCGCTGGCTTGCCGCCTTCCCCAGCCGGGGCTCCTCGGCGAACAACCACGTCATCGCCGAGGCCGCCGGGCAGTTCGCGGCGGCCTGTGCGTTCGCGTGGTTCCCCTCATCGCCACGTTGGCGAGCCGACGCGCTGCGATCGCTTGAGCGCCATCTGCGCGGCAACACCTTCGACTCCGGCCTCAACCGCGAGCTGGCCACCGAGTATCACGGCCTCGTCCTCGAACTCGGCCTGGCCGCGGTCGCCGAGGCGGACGCCGCAGGCGTGCCGGTCCCCGCGTCGATCCGTCCCGTGCTGCTGCGGATGACCGACGCGCTCGCGGCCGTCGTGGACAACCGGTTACGGCCGCCGCGCCAGGGCGACGCGGACGACGGGCACGGCCTGGTCGTGGACGGCACGGGCACCGACCGCTGGGCCTCGCTCCTCGCCACCGGGGACGCCGTGTTCGGCCGCCTCGACTGGTGGCCGGGAGTGACCGGCACCGATGTCCGTACGCCGCTCCTCGCCGCGCTCATCAAACCCACCGAACCGGCCGCGGGCCGCCCCGCGAGCCGCCCGGCCCATTTCGCCGACGCGGGGCTCACCATCCTGCGCGGCCCGGAGGAGATCTGGTGCCGCTGCGACGGTGGTCCGCACGGCTTCCTGTCCATCGCCGCGCACGCCCACGCGGACGCGCTGTCCGTGGAGGTACGGCACGACGGCGTCGACGTGCTCGCCGACCCGGGAACGTACTGCTACCACGGGCAGCCCCTGTGGCGGCAGTACTTCCGGTCGACCATCGGCCACAACACCCTGGAACTGGACGGCGGCGACCAGTCCGTATCGGGCGGCCCGTTCCTGTGGACCCGGCAGGCCCGCAGCCGTGTTCTGGTCGCGGACGCAGTCGGCGATGGCGTGGCCAAGTGGGCTGCCGAGCACGACGGTTACCAGGGCGGCTCCGTGCACCGCCGCCGGGTCGAACTGACGCCCGCGAAACAGGAGTTGCGGGTCGTCGACGAGGTGCGCGGCCCACGCCGGGACGTACGCCTGGCCTTCCACCTCGGCCCGGCGATCGCCGCGGACCTGGTGGGCAACCAGGCGGCGCTCAGCTGGATCCGGGACGGCGAGGGCCGCTCCGCGGTGCTCGACCTGCCCGGACAGCTGAGCTGGCGTGCGCATCTCGGCGAGACCGATCCGCCGCTGGGCTGGTACTCCGCCGGCTTCGGGCGCAAGGAACCCGCCACCACGCTGGTCGGCACCGGATGCGTCGACGGCGCCGCGTCGTCGGGGGAGTTCACCACCGTGCTCAGGTTCGGCGGCTAGGGAGGACGTGTGGGGATGAAGTGGCGGAACTTGGCGTTGCCCGCGGCACCGCTGGCGCTGGTCGTGCTGGCGGCGACCGGCTGTACGAGCACGCCGGACGACTCCCGGGCGGAGCCGACCGACGCGTCATCCGCGTCCAAGGCGCCCACCACGTCCATGGCGCGGGTGTGCGCCAAGCCCGCGGCCGGCCCCGCGAAGGCGCCGAAGGGCGCGGTGACGGTCGACCCCGGGGTGGTCGGCGACCTGGCCGAGAAGACGAAGAGCAGCCCTCCGGGCACCACGTTCTGGCTTCGGCCGGGCAAGCACCGGCTCGAGGCGGACCGCTACGCCCAGGTCATGACCAAGAAGGGCAACCGCTACATCGGTGCGCCGGGCGCGGTGCTCGACGGCGGGAAGAAGAACAACTACGCGTTCAGCGGCACCGCCCGCGACGTCACCATCCGCCACCTGACCGTGCAGCGCTTCGTCGCGCCGCCCGACGAGGGCGTGGTCAACCACGACATGGCCGACGGATGGGTCATCGAGCACGCGAAGATCCAGTACAACTCCGGCGCCGGGCTGATGGCCGGTGCCCGCCAGAAGGTCCGCGCCAACTGTCTGCGCGACAACGGGCAGTACGGAATGAACGCGTACAAGACCGGCGACTCCATCCGCGGCCTGGTGGTCGAGGGCAACGAGATCGTGGGCAACAACACCGGCGACTGGGAGCGGAAGCGGCCGGGCTGCGGCTGCACCGGAGGCATCAAGTTCTGGGCGGTCAACGGCGCCGAGATACGCGGCAATTGGGTGCACGACAACCGGGGCGTCGGGCTGTGGGCGGACAACAACAACAACGACTTCCGCATCGAGGGCAACCTCCTTGAGGCCAACGACGGTGCCGCGCTGATGTACGAGACCAGCTACAACGCGGTCATCCGCAACAACACGATCCGGCGGAACAACTGGGTCGAGGGCCGCAGGTCCGCCGAGCGCGACGACCCCTTCCCGTACGCGACCGTCTATGTGTCCGAGTCCGGCGGCGAACCACGGATCAAGGCCCGCACCGACAAGATCGAGATCTACCGGAACGTGCTGGAGGACAACTGGAACGGCATCACCCTGTGGGAGAACGCCGACCGGTTCTGCAACAGCCCGGCCAACACCTCCACCGGATACTGCACATTGCTGGTGAAGGACACCAAGAGCTGCGCGAAACCGGAGATCACCAAAGCTCCGCTCTACGCCGACTGCCGGTGGAAGACCCAGCGGGTGGACATCCACGACAACCGCTTCCTCCTCGACCCGTCGGTCGTCAAGTGCAAGACCGAGTGCGGCCGCATGGCGGTGCTCTCCAACTACGGCACCTATCCGAAGTGGTCGCCGTACAAGGGAAAGCGGGTGTCCGACGCGATCACCCACAAGCAGCACAACCGCTGGCACGACAACACCTACCGAGGACCGTGGAGCTTCGTCGCGGAGAACACGGACCAGAAGCTCGACTCCGGGCAGTGGCAGGACACGCCGTACCGGCAGGACACGGGCAGCACCTACGCGCCACGGTCCGGTGGTTGAGATGGACGGGAACCTGAAGCACGGCGTCCTGCCGGCCGGACCGGATACGGCGGACACGCGGCCGCCCGGCGCCGAACCGCGCCCCGCCGGCACGCCGAAGGCCGTCGGGATCGTCTGGGCGCTGCTCGCCCTCAACACCCTCGGCTCCGCCGGGGCGAAGACCATCGTGCCGCTGCCCCGCTCCCTCATCCAGATGGTCACCATGGGTGCGCTGGCCGCCGCGTTCGCGCTGGCGCTCGCGCTCAATCTCCGGCTGCGCATCCGGGCGAGCGCCTTCTTGTTCCTGCTCACCCTGCTCCTTGTGCCGAGCGTGATCTCCAGCGCGAACCTGGAGGTCGGGTTGGGCGCGCTGTTCCGCTGCGCCCGCCTGGCTCTCTTCGTCGGCACGCTGTGGCTGCTCAGCCGATGGTGGGACGGCAGCCTGACGTTCGTACGGCACCACATCCGGATGTACTTCGTGGCGATCGGGACGGCGGCCGCCGGCCTGGTCATCTCACCCGGCGCGGCCATGCCCGAGCTCTACGGCGGCCGGCTCGTCGGCGCGTTGTGGCCGCTCACCCCGCCGCAGATCGGACAGTACGCCGCAGTGATCATCGGGCTCACCGTGCTGCTCGTCCTGGGCCGCCGGACCACCAGGGGCAGCGCGGTCCTGATCATCGTGCCGTCACTCGCCCTGCTCGCCTTGACCCACACCCGGACGGCCACGGTCGGCCTGCTCATCGGGCTTGTCCTTGCGATCGGCTCGCTGGTCCTGACCAGCGCCGCCGCCCGCCGGTTGTTCGTCTGGGCGGTGGTGGTGACGGCGGTGGCCGCGGTGGGGTTCGCCTCCGCGGTGGAGGCGTGGTTCCTGCGCGGTCAGAGCAAGGAGTACTTCACCAGCCTCACCGGCCGGGCCAAGGTCTGGGACGCCCTGCTCACAGCGCCCCGGTCCACCGCGGAGCAGGTGTTCGGCATGGGCCTTGGCGACAAGTCGTTCGGCGGCCTGCCGATCGACAACAGCTGGCTGGCCGTCTACAGCGAGCAGGGGCTGATCGGTGTCATCCTTGTCGGGGCGATCATCGTCGTCCTCGCCGGCGTCGCGTTGCTGCGACCGCCGTCACTGCAGAGGGCCTGCGCGATCTTCCTGATCAGCTACGTCGCGATCTCGTCGTACACCGAGGCAGGACTCGGCGATGCCTCGCCGTATCTGCTGCATCTGGCCCTGGCCGCCTCGCTCCTCGCGACACCTGCCGCGGCCACGCCCCTCTCGACGGCGACGCCCCTCACGACGCGCGCGGTCCCGCAACGACGTATCCCGCGATGGGCCAGGAGGTGACCTTGAGCATGCATGTTCTCGTGGTGCACAACCGCTACTCCTCGGCTCAGCCGAGCGGGGAGAACGTAGTCGTCGACCAGGAAGTGGGGCTGCTGCGCGCGGCCGGCCACCGGGTCGGGCTGTTCGAGCGCCGCAGCGACGACATCGCGGGACGGTCACTCGCCGGCAAGGCCGCGGTGCCGCTCCTCGTGCCGTGGAACCCGGCGATCCGCAAGGAACTCGCCGCCCGACTGCGCGCCGAGCGGCCGGACGTGGTGCACATCCACAACGTCTTCCCGCTCCTGTCGCCCGCGGTCCTCGCCGCCTGCGCCGACGCCGGCGTACCCGCCGTCGCCACACTGCACAACTACACCCAGGTCTGCCCGCCCGGCACCCTGCACAGGGATGGCAAGGCGTGTACCGAGTGCGTCGGGTCGAAGGCCTCGCTGCCCGCCGTCCGGCACGGCTGCTACCGCAACTCCCGCCTCGCGACGGTGCCGCTCGCGGTCAGCCTGACGGTCAACCGGCGGCGGTGGTGGTCCGGCGTGGAGCGGTTCTTCTGTATCTCCGCGGCGCAGCGCGACGTCCTGGTGCGGTCCGGCATGCCGGCCGAACTCCTCGCGGTGAAGCACAACTTCGTACCCGATCCCGGCGCCCGCCGAACGGGTGCCGGCGAGCATGTGCTCTTCCTCGGCCGGCTCGCGGAGGCCAAAGGCGTGCGGCTGCTCATGACCGCGTGGGACGAGCTGACGGCGGCCGGCGGTGTGGGCGTGCCGCTCGTGCTCGCCGGCGCGGGGCCACTGGAGCGCGAGGTGACCGCCTGGGCGGCGGACCGGGACGACGTGCGCTATGCCGGTCTGCTCGACCCGGATCAGTGCCGGCAGGCCCTCGCACGGTCGGTCGCCGTGGTGGCTCCCTCCACGGCCCTGGAGACGTTCGGCCTGGTGGTCGCGGAGGCGATGGCGGCGGGGGTCCCGGCCGTCGCCGCCGGTCACGGCGCCTTCGTCGAACTCGTCGAGGACGGCGTGACCGGTCTCCTGCACCGGCCGGGCGAGCCCACATCGCTTGCGTCCTGCCTGCGCAGGGTCACGACCGAGGAGGACCGCAACCAGGAGATGGGGCAGGCGGCCCGGCGCCGCTACGAGCAGGGCTTCAGCCCGGCCGTCGGGCTCGAGCGCCTGGTGGAGGGGTACCGCACCGCGATCGCGGGTCGGACGGAATCAACGGGTCGGATGGAACCAATGGGGGACGGAATCAATGGGGGGCAGTAAATGACACGATGCCGACTCTGCGGCTCGGCGACGCTGGCGAGCGTGGTCGATCTCGGGGCGACGCCGCCGTGCGAGAGCTTTCTCGCCGCGGACCAACTGGACCTGCCGGAGCCCGCGTTCCCGCTGCACCTGCGGGTCTGCACCGACTGCTGGCTCGCGCAGATCCCGCCGCTGATCACGCCGGAGGAGACGTTCAAGGAGTACGCGTACTTCTCCTCGTACTCGACATCCTGGGTGGAGCACGCGCGTACGTTCGTCGCCGACGCGGCACAGCGGGTGGGCCTGGGCCCCGAGGCCTTCGTGGTCGAAGTGGCGAGCAACGACGGATACTTGCTGAAGCACGTGGTGGACCGGGGGATCCGCTGCCTGGGCATCGAACCGTCGGTGAACGTCGGCGCCGCGGCGCGCGACGCGGGCGTGCCCACGCTCACGGAGTTCCTGAGTCCGGACATCGGGTCGGCCGTCCGCGCCGAGCACGGCCCGGCGGACCTGGTCGTGGCCAACAACGTGTACGCGCACATCCCCGACGTCGTCGGCTTCACCCAGGGCCTGCGCGCCCTGGTCGCCGACGACGGCTGGGTCTCCATCGAGGTGCAGCACCTGCTGACCCTGATCGAGGAGAACCAGTACGACACGATCTACCACGAGCACTTCCAGTACTACACGGTCGCGTCCGCGATCCGGGCTCTCGCGAGCGGCGGACTCGCGCTCGTGGACGTCGAGTTGCTGCCCACGCACGGCGGCTCCATCCGGCTGTGGGCCCGGCCGACCGGGGCGGCCGGAGAGCCGAGCCGGCAGGTGGCCGACGTACTGGCACGGGAAAAGGCCGCCGGACTGGGGGAGTTGACCGGGTACGCCGAGTTCTCCGCCCGCGTTGCCAAGGTGCGCAGGGACCTCCTGCGCTTCCTCATCGAGGCGGCCGAGCGCGGCGAGACGGTCGTCGGCTACGGCGCCCCGGGCAAGGGCAACACCCTGCTCAACCACTGCGGCATCCGGCCCGACCTGCTCCCGTACACGGTCGACCGCAACCCCTACAAGCACGGCAGGTTCACCCCGGGCACCCGCATCCCGATCCTGCCGCCCGAGCAGATCGCCGCGGACAAGCCGGACTACGTCCTCGTCCTCCCGTGGAACCTGCGCGCCGAACTGACCGAGCAACTCTCCTTCGTGCACGACTGGGGCGGCCGCCTCGTCTTTCCCATCCCGGAACTGAGCATTGTCGAGGTCAAGCCATGAAGGTCGTCCTGTTCTGCGGCGGTTACGGGATGCGGATGCGCGACGGCGCCGCCGACGACGTGCCCAAGCCGATGGCGATGGTCGGCCCGCGACCGCTGATCTGGCATGTCATGCGCTACTACGCGCACTTCGGGCACACGGAGTTCATCCTGTGCCTGGGATACGGGGCCCACCACATCAAGCAGTTCTTCCTCACCTACGAGGAGACGACGTCCAACGACTTCGTGCTGCGGGGCGGCCGGACCGAGTTGCTGTCCACGGACATCTCGGACTGGACGATCACGTTCGCGCAGACCGGCATCGAGTCACCGATCGGGGAACGCCTTCGCCGGGTGCGGCATCACCTGGACGGCGATGAGATGTTCCTCGCCAACTACGCCGACGTGCTCACCGACGCCCCTCTCGACGAGATGATCGAGAAGTTCGCGTTGCGCGACGCCGGTGCGTCGATGATGGTGGTGCCGCCCCAATCCTCCTTCCACTGCGTGGAGTTGGGCGAGGACGGCCTGGTGGGAGGCATCACCGCGGTGAGTGAACTGCCGCTGTGGGAGAACGGCGGCTACTTCGTGCTCCGCCAGGAGGTCTTCGACCACATACCGGAGAACGGGGACCTGGTCGCCGACGGCTGCGCCCAACTGGCCAAGCAGGGACGGTTGGTGGCGCACCAGCACCGCGGCTTCTGGAAGCCGACCGACACCGTGAAGGAGCGGGCCGCGCTCGACGCCGCCTACGCCCGGGGCGACCGCCCGTGGGTCGTGTGGGAACGGGACGGCGCGGGGGTGAGCGCGTGATCCGGCTCGATGCCGGCCGCCTTGACCGGATCGTCGCGGTGGGCGCGCACTGCGACGACATCGCCATCGGCGCCGGCGGCACGCTCCTCGGGCTGTGCCTCGCGCGGCCGGGAATCCGCGTCGACGCCCTGGTGCTCTCCGGCGGCGGCAGCGAGCGCGAGCAGGAGGAGCGGGCCGCGCTCGCCGCCTTCTGCCCGGGCGCCGATCTGCGCCTCACCGTGCTCAAGCTGCCGGACGGCCGGATGCCCGTGCACTGGGACGAGGCCAAGGCCGCGGTCGAGGAACTGCGCGGGCAGACCGAGCCGGATCTGATCCTGGCCCCGCGCACCGACGACGCCCACCAGGACCACCGCGGCCTGGCACAGCTGATACCCACCGCGTTCCGCGACCACCTCGTTCTCGGCTACGAGATCGTCAAGTGGGACGGCGATCTCGGCCGTCCGGCGGTGTACCAGCCGCTGTCGCCGGAGATCGCCGAACAGAAGGTGCGGCTGCTGCAGGAGCACTACCCCTCGCAGCGGCACCGCCCCTGGTACGACCGCGAGGCCTTCCTCGGTCTCGCACGGATCCGCGGCATCGAATGCCACGCGCGCTACGCCGAGGCGTTCGCCGTCACCAAACTCACGCTCGACCTGGGCACGTCCCATCCGGGCGCTTCCGATCTGGGCACTTCCAATCAGGGGGAATGAACCTTGCGCGTACTGCTCACCGGACACCAGGGATACCTGGGTACCGTCATGGCCCCGGTCCTCACGGCCGCCGGGCACGATGTCGTCGGCCTCGACGCCGGCCTGTTCGCCGACTGCATCCTCGGCCCGCCGCCCGTCGAACTGAAGGGGCACCGGGTGGACCTGCGCGACGTCACGGCCGACCACGTGGCCGGCGTGGACGCCGTGATCCACCTGGCCGCGCTCTCCAACGACCCGCTGGGATCCCTCGCCCCGGAACTCACGTACGACATCAACCACCACGCGTCCGTACGCCTCGCCCGCCTTGCCCGCGACGCAGGAGCGCGGCGCTTCCTGTACGCGTCGACGTGCTCCGTCTACGGCGCCGCGGGCGGTGACGACCTGGTCGCCGAGGACGCCCCGCTGCGCCCGGTGACTCCGTACGCGGAGTCCAAGGTGCGGGTGGAGGACGACCTGCACGCGCTGGCCGACGGCGACTTCAGCCCGGTGTTCATGCGCAACGCCACCGCCTTCGGCTACTCGCCCCGGCTGCGCGCCGACATCGTCCTGAACAACCTGGTGGGCCACGCACTCCTGTCCGGCGAGGTGTTGGTGCTGTCCGACGGCACCCCCTGGCGCCCGCTGGTGCACGCCGCCGACATCGCACGAGCCTTCGCGGCCGCGCTGACCGCGCCGCGCGAAGCGGTGCACGACCGGGCGTTCAACATCGGCAGCGAGACCAACAACGTCACGGTCGCCGAGATCGCCGAGCAGGTCGCCGATGCGGTGCCGGGATCGAAGGTGGTGATCACCGGGGAGACCGGTGCCGATCCGCGCTCGTACCGGGTGGACTTCTCCCGGTTCCGCGCCGCGATAGCCGGCTTCGACTGCGAGTGGACGGTGAAGCGGGGCGCGCTCGAACTCGCCGACGCCTACCGGAACTTCGGACTGACCCGGGAGGACTTCGAGCAACGCTTCACCCGTCTCGCCGTGCTGCGTGCGGCGTCCGAGGCGGGCACCGTCGACGACACCCTGCGGTGGCGCCGATGACCGAGCTCGGCGCTCAGATGCACGCGCTGGTGGAGCGGCTGTACCCGCTCTGCCGGAGCATCACGGGCGATGGTGTGCGCGCCACCCTCGACATCGTCGGTGAGTACGTCCCCCTCCAGACGCACGAGGTGCCGACCGGGACGCAGGTGCTCGACTGGACCGTGCCGCAGGAGTGGAACATCCGGGATGCGTACGTCGCCGACACCACGGGCCGTCGGGTCGTCGACTTCGCCAAGTCCAGCCTGCACGTACTGGGCTACAGCGTGCCGGTGTCGGCGACCATGCCCCTGTCCGAGCTCCGCGGACACCTGCACACCCTGCCGGAGCACCCCAACTGGGTTCCGTACCGCACGAGTTACTACAAGCCGGAATGGGGATTCTGCCTGGCCCAGGAGACCCTGGACGCGCTGCCGGAGGGGGAGTACGAGGTGCGGATCGACTCCACCCTCGCGGACGGCCACCTCACCTACGCCGAGCATGTGGTCCCCGGACAGGTCCCCGACGAGGTGATCGTCTCCTGCCACGTCTGCCACCCGTCACTGGCCAACGACAACCTGGCCGGCATCGCGGTGGCGACGTTCCTGGCACGGGCGCTGGCGGAGCAGACGCCGTACTACACCTACCGGTTCATCTACGCGCCCGGCACCATCGGGGCGATCACCTGGCTGGCCCGCAACGCGGAGCGGGTCGAGCGCGTCAAGCACGGCCTCGTGCTGGCCTGCGCCGGCGACCGGGGCCGACTGACGTACAAGCAGAGCAGACGCGGCGACGCGGAGATCGACCGGGTGATGCGGCACGTGCTTGCCGCCTCCGAACGCCCGCACCGCATCACCGAGTTCACTCCGTACGGCTACGACGAACGCCAGTACTGCTCGCCCGGGTTCAACCTCGGCGTGGGCTCGCTGACCCGGACCCCGTACGCCGGCTACCCCGAGTACCACACCTCGGCGGACAACCTGGACTTCGTCTCCCCGGAGGCGATGGCCGACACCCTCTCCGTCTGCCGCGAGGCGTTCACCGTCCTCGACCGCAACCGGCGCTACCTCAACCTCAGCCCTTACGGCGAACCGCAGTTGGGCCGCCGTGGGCTGTACGACGCGCTCGGCGGCCGCAGCGACACCAAGCAGGCCCAGCTGGCCATGCTCTGGGTGCTCAACCTCTCCGACGGCGAGCACAGTCTCCTCGACGTCGCCGAGCGGTCAGGGCTGCCGTTCGACACCGTCGCCGACGCGGCCGCAGCCCTGGGCGCCGCCGGGCTGATCAAGGCCTGACGCAGATGAGCAGCGAGGGGGAGAAGACGACGAGGCCGCCCGGATCCGCCAAGCGGGCCCTCGTCGGCCGGCTGTCCTGGGGCCTTGCCGACCAGGCGGCCTCCAGCATGAGCAACTTCGTGGTGGGCATCTACGTGGCCCGCTCGCTGGGGGTGACCGCGTTCGGCGTGTTCAGCCTCGCCTGGGTGACCTACGGCGTGGTGCTCAACGTCTCCCGCGGCCTGGCCACCGACCCGCTCATGGTGCGCTTCAGCGGCGTGCCGGACTGGTCCTGGCGCGCGGCGGTGACGCGGTCGTCGGGTACCGCGCTCGGCGTCGGTGCCGCCCTCGGCGCGACGTCTCTGGTGGTCGGCCTCGCTCTCGGTGGCCGCGTGGGGCCCGCGTTCGCCTGCCTCGGCGTCGTACTGCCGGGACTGCTGCTGCAGGACGCCTGGCGGTTCGCGTTCTTCGCCGCCGGCAACGGGCGGAAGGCGTTCGTCAACGACCTCGTGTGGGGCCTCGCGCTCGTACCGGCCCTGGTGGTGGCGGCCCGCGTGGGCAGCGTGGAGGCCTTCGTGCTCGCCTGGGGGGCCTCCGCCGCGGTGGCCGCGGTGTACGGCTGCTTCCAGTCCGGCATCCGGCCCCGGTTGACCGGTGCGCGCGAGTGGCTTCGCGAGCACCGGGACCTCGGCTACCGGTACCTGGTCGAGAACGTCAGCAACAGCGGCGCGAGCCAGCTGCGCGCGTACGGGCTCGGCGCGATCGTCGGGGTCGGCGCGGTGGGCGTGATCCGGGGAGCCGAGCTCCTGCTCGGCCCGTTCATGGCTGTGCTGATGGGTCTCTCCCTGGTCACCGTCGCGGAGGCGGCGCGGGTACTGAGGCGGGCCCCGCACCGCCTCGGCGCGTTCTGCCTCCTGCTCGGCGGCGGGCAGGCCGTCGCCGCGCTGCTCTGGGGCGGGGCGCTGCTCCTTGTGCCGGACGCGGGCGGCGAGTTCGTGCTCGGCGGTGTCTGGAACTCCGCATCGGAGCTCATCGTGCCGGTCACGCTCGGCGTCGCGGGCGCCGGACTCGGCACCGGCGCCGCGGCCGGCCTTCGCGCACTCGGCGCGGCCCGGCGCAGCCTGCGCAGCCAGCTGATCGCCTCCGCCTGCTACGTCACCGGCGGGCTCGGCGGCGCTGCCGTGGCGGGCACGGTCGGCTCGGCCTGGGGCGTCGCCGCCGCGACCGTCTGCGGCTCGGCCGTGTGGTGGCTGCAGCTGCGGACCGCCCTGCGCGAGCACGGGTGCCGCCAACAGAACCCCATCCCCGAAGTGAGGACCTCATGACCGCGCAACCCAGGCTGAGCATCGGCCTGCCCGTGTACAACGGCGAGGAGTACCTCGCCGAGTCGCTCGACGCCCTGCTCGGCCAGACCTACGAGGACTTCGAACTGGTCATCTCCGACAACGCCTCGACCGACGGAACCCAGGACATCTGCCGCAAGTACGCCGAGCGGGACTCGCGTATCCGCTACATCCGGCTGACCCGGAACATCGGCGCGGCGCCGAACCACAACTACGTCTTCACCGAGTGCCACGGCGAACTGTTCAAGTGGGCATCGCACGACGACCTGTACGCCCGTGACCTGCTGCGCCGCTGCGTCGAGGCCCTGGACGAGCGGCCCGACGTGATCCTCGCCCACGCCGACCAGGCGGTCATCGACGAGGACGGCCAGGTGAAGGTCCCGTACGAGTACACGCTCGCCACCGACTCGCCGCGCGCGCCCGAACGCTTCCGCAGCATGCTCTTCGAGCCCGGCGGCGACGACTTCTACGGGGTGATCCGGGCCGACGTGCTGCGCCGGGTGAAGCCGCACGACAGCTACCACCACGCGGACCGCACGTTCGTCGCCGAGATCGGCCTGCACGGACCGTTCCATCAAGTGCCGGAGCTCCTTTACTTCCGCCGCGACCACCCCACCCGCGCCGAGCGGGCGAACCCGTCGAAGCGATCCCGGTGCGTCAACCTCGACCCGCGCAGGGCGGGCCCGCTGCACCCGACGCCCCGGCTGCTCGCCGAGTACGTCGCGGGCTTCGTGGCGGCGATCCGGCGGGCACCGCTGTCCTCCGCCGACCGGCGCGCGTGCTACCGCCACCTGGCTGCCTGGATGACGAGCCGGGCCCGGCCGGGCGCCGGCGAGCGGGTCGAGGACCGCGCCCCGGTCAACCCGGCCAAGCTCACTGTCTCGGTCGACGCCCTCGTGGCAGGACGTGAGGGGCGGGGAGCATGAAGTCCCGTACACGGGTGGGGGTGTTCGGCCTCCTCGGCTCCGGCAACCTCGGCAACGACGGGTCACTCGAAGCCGTGCTCGGGTACCTCCGCGCCGAGCACCCGGACGCGGCCGTGGACGCGCTGTGCGGCGGACCCGAGGCCGTCACGTCCCGGTACGGGATCCCCGCGACACGGCTGCACTGGTACCGCGGGGAGTACCGGACCGCGTCACGTGCGGGCGCGATCGCGGGCAAGGGTCTGGGCAAGTTCGTCGACGCCGCCCGCACCGCCGCCTGGGTGCGCCGGCACGACGTGGTGATCGTGCCGGGCATGGGCGTCCTGGAGGCCACGCTGCCGCTGCGTCCGTGGGGCTTCCCGTACGCGCTGTTCCTGCTCTGCGCGAGTGGCAGGCTCCTTCGCACCCGGGTCGCGCTGGTCGGCGTCGGCGCCGCCCCGATCGGCGACCGGCCGACCCGGGCCCTGGTGCGCCGGTCGGCGCGCCTTGCTGCGTACCGCTCGTACCGGGACGCCCCATCGCGCGACGCGATGCGGGAGATGGGCGTGGACACCGCGCACGACGAGGTCTACCCGGACCTCGCCTTCGCCCTGCCGACGCCTCTGACGAGCGTGCCCGCAGGCCCGCCGGGCGGCACGGTCTGCGTAGGCGTCATGGACTTCCACGGCGGCAACGACGACCGCGCCAGGGCCGAGGAGATCCACCGGAGCTACCTCGACGGGACAACTCGCTTCGTCCGCACACTGGTTGAGGAGGGCAGGCCGGTCCGGCTGCTCACCGGCGACGCGTGCGACGCCCCGGTGGTCGCCGCGATCGTCGACGCGGTGGACTCGCCGCTGGTCGCGGCCGCCGAAGTGACCTCCCTTGCCGACCTGATGAAGGAGACCGCGGCCGCCGACACTGTGGTGGCGACCCGCTACCACAACCTGATCTGCGCTCTGAAGGCCGGCACTCCGACGCTCGCCCTCAGCTATGCGGCGAAGAGCGACGCGCTCATGGACCGGATGGGCCTGGGAGCGTACTGCCACCCGGCCCGCGAGGTCGACACCGACCGACTGCTCGAACAATTCCGGGCGCTGGAGCAGCGATCGGCGGAGGTACGGCGGACCCTGGCCGAACGCAACGCGGTCGCCGCCCGGCAACTCAAGGATCAGTTCGCCGAGTTGACCGCGACCCTGTTCCCATCCCACGCCCTACGGGAGGCCCCATGAAGGCGACCGAAGTACCAGAGATCGCCGGCGCGTACCTCTTCGAGCCGACCCCGTACGCCGACGAACGCGGCTTCTTCTGCCGCACCTTCGACGCCGACGTGGTCCGCTCGGTGGGCCTCGACCCGGACGCCTTCATCCAGGACAGCGTGTCCCGCTCCGTACGGGGCGTGCTGCGCGGCCTGCACCTGCGCTCCGGCGCCGGCGAGGCCAAGCTGGTGCGGTGCTCGCACGGGAGGATCTTCGACGTCGTCGTGGACCTGCGGCCGGACTCGCCGACATACCGGAACCGGGCCTACTTCGACCTGTCCGACGAGACGCAGAAGACCCTCTACATCCCGGCGGGCTGCGCGCACGGCTTCCAGGCGCTGACCGAAACCGCCGACACCTCGTACCGGATCGACCGCCCGCACGATCCGGCCGAGGACGTGACGATCGCCTACGACGACCCGGAGCTCGCCGTCGACTGGCCGCTGCCGGTCACGTCGATGTCCGAGCGGGACCGGCAGGCGCCGGGCCTCGCCGAGGCCCTGAAGCACCTTCTGCCGCAGAAAGAGAGCTGAAGTCACCGTGGACACTGAGGAGTTCCGCCTGCCCCGGTCGCGGGAGGCGAACGAGCGGCTGCACGCCATGATCCCCGGAGGCGCGCACACCTACGCCAAGGGAGACGACCAGTACCCGGAAGACCTGGCCCCGGTGATCAGCCACGGCCACGGTGCCCACGTATGGGACGTCGACGGCAACCGCTACATCGAGTACGGATCCGGCCTGCGGTCGGTCAGCCTGGGCCACGCCCACCCACGGGTGCTCGAGGCGGTGCGGCGGGAAATCGACCGCGGCAGCAACTTCGTCCGGCCGTCCATCGTGGAGGTCGAGGCCGCGGAACGCTTCCTGGCCACGGTGCCGACCGCCGAGATGGTGAAGTTCACGAAGAACGGCTCCGACGCCACCACCGCCGCGGTACGCCTGGCCCGAGCCGTCACCGGGCGCCCACGGGTGGCCATCTGCGCCGACCACCCCTTCTTCTCCACCGACGACTGGTTCATCGGTACGACGCCGATGTCGGCCGGCATTCCGGCGGCGACCACCGAACTCACGGTGTCCTTCCCGTACGGGGACTTGCCCGCCACGGAGGAGCTCCTGACCCGCTACCAGGACGAGGTCGCCTGCCTGATCCTCGAACCCGCCGGGCACACGGAACCGTCGCCCGGATATCTCGCCGGCCTCCGCGAACTGGCCGACCGGCACGGCTGCGTACTGATCTTCGACGAGATGATCACCGGCTTCCGCTGGTCCGAGGCGGGCGCGCAGGGTCTGTACGGCGTCGTCCCCGACCTCTCCACGTTCGGCAAGGCGCTGGGCAACGGGTTCGCCGTCTCCGCGCTTGCCGGACGCCGCGCCCTGATGGAGCGGGGCGGGCTGCGCCACTCGGGCGACCGGGTGTTCCTGCTCTCCACCACGCACGGCGCGGAGACGCACTCCCTGGCAGCCGCGATGGCCGTGCAGACCACCTACGTCGAGGAGGGCATCACCGCGCAACTGCACGCTCTCGGCGAGCGGTTGGCGGCCGGTGTCCGCGAGGCCGCGTCCGGCCACGGCGTCGGCGACCACATCGTCGTCCGGGGCCGGGCCAGCAACCTGGTCTTCGCCACCCTCGACGAGAACGGCCGGCCGTCGCAGCAGTACCGCACCCTGTTCCTGCGCCAACTCCTCGCGGGAGGGGTGCTGGCCCCGTCGTTCGTGGTGAGCAGCGCGCTCGACGACGCCGACATCGACCGCACCGTCGATGTGGTGGCCCAGGCGTGTGCGGTGTACCGGAAGGCAGTGGACGCGGCCGACCCCACGCCCTGGCTGGCGGGTCGACCGGTGAAGCCGGTATTCCGCCGTCTGGCCTGACGTGACGCGATGTCAGCGGCGCTGCTGTCGCCGATGGTCGCCGATCCGGTCGACCAGCCAAGAGGTCACCGGTACCACCGCGAGCGCGGTGCACCAGCCGCCGAGGACGTCGGTCGGGTAGTGCGCGCTCAGGGCGACCTGCGCCCAGCCCATGGCGGCGCCGGCCACCAGCGCCGCGGCGAGCACGAGCCATGTGCCGGCCGCCCTGCCGAGGCCGAACCGGCGGGTCGCGAGCAGCGCCACCATGAGGGCGAGCGCGGTGAGAAAGGCGGTGTGCCCGCTGGGGTAGGAGAGGTTGCCTTCGCCGTGGATGGTGCGTCCCACCAAGTGCTTGAGCAGCGTCGCCGCCCCCACGGCCAGCACGGCACCGGCAACGATGAACACCGCCGCCCGAGGGCGCCGCAGCAGCAGGCAGCCCGCCACGGCGGCAACGACCAGCGCCGCCGCTCCGGCGGGCTCTCCCAGGAAATCAACGGCCAGAGCGACGCGCCGCCACGGCGGCCGCACACTGTCCGCCGTCGGCTCCACGATCCACCTGTCGACCCTGCCGGGCTCGCTGTGGCCGGCGTAGAAGACCCCGAGGGCGACGACCACGAGGGCGGCGAGGGCGGCGATCGGCCAGAGCCACGCGCGCGGCGACGACGGCAGTCGGCCGACTTTCGGTTCCGCTCCGGCCAGGTGATCCAACGCGAGCCCCCCTGTCGTGTCCGACCCACCTCGTTCGACAACCCTAAGGGTGGCCGCCGGGCCGCGGCGCGAGATGCGTAGGAGTCGTAACGAGTTTGCGCATGATTCTTGGGATTCGGTCACAGGGAAGGAAAACTCGGAGGGCTCACTCGGCGCTTTCGAACAGGTCGGGCGCCGACCCATGCGATGGGAGACCGATCAACGATGTTCACTCTGGTACGGAGCAGAGTGCGGACGGCAGCGCTCGCGCTCTCGGCCGTCGCCGCCCTCACCTTCGCCACGACCGCCACGACCGGCGCGGCAGCGGCCCCTGCTCCCGCTCCCGCCCCCACAAAACAGGGGCCGACCTCGGTGGCGTACGTCGAGGTGAACAACAACAGCATGCTGAACGTCGGCAAGTACACCCTCGCCAACGGCGGCGACAACGTCTTCGACGTCGCCGTGATCTTCGCGGCGAACATCAACTACGACGCCGGCAAGAAGAAGGCATATCTGCACTTCAACGAGAACGTGCAGCGCGTCCTCGACAACGCGGACACGGAGATAAGGCCGTTGCAGCAGAAGGGCATCAAGGTCGTCCTCTCGGTGCTCGGCAACCACCAGGGCGCGGGTTTCGCCAACTTCCCCTCCCAGCAGGCGGCTTCGGCGTTCGCGAAGCAGATGTCGGACACCGTGACCAAGTACGGCCTCGACGGCATCGACTTCGACGACGAGTACGCCGAGTACGGCAACAACGGCACCGGCCAGCCCAACGACAGCTCCTTCGTGCACCTGGTGACGGCGCTGCGCGCGAACATGCCGGACAAGATCATCAGTCTCTACAACATCGGCCCGGCCGCGTCGCGCCTCTCCTACGGCGGTGTCGACGTCTCGTCGAAGTTCGACTACGCCTGGAACCCGTACTACGGCACCTGGCAGGTCCCCGAGATCGCACTGCCCAAGTCGAAGCTGTCGCCGGCGGCCGTCGAGATCGGCGGGACCTCGCAGGGCACGGCCGCCGACCTCGCCCGCCGCACCGTCAGCGAGGGGTACGGCGTCTATCTGACGTACAACCTCGACGGCTCCGACCGCAGCGCCGATGTCTCGGCGTTCACCAGGGAGTTGTATGGCAGTGACGCCGTCTACGCGCCGTAAGTCGATCGCACGCCCCAGTGCGCGGCGGCACTCCCTCGGAACTCGCCGCATCCCGTAGGACCGCGATCCATGCAGGCCGCGCCTTCGACAACGATGTCGGAGGCGCGGTGTGTGGGGGGCAGTTGAGGCCCCTCGGGCAGACCCGAGGGGAGGACTTGCGACAGGAGGCACCGTTTTGCGTATCCCCGGACCCGAGTACCAGCAGGACGGCGGGCTGAGCGCCATTGCGGCTGCGGGCGGGCTGCACCAATACCAGTTACGCCTGCACGAAGCGCACGGACCCGTCGTGCGCTTCCAACTGCCGGGCGCGGACACGGCCGTGTCGGTCGCCGATCCGGTGCTTCTGGAGGCCACGGCGCACATCGACAAGCGGCCAGAGAAGCTGTTCGCGTTCCTGGACCCGCTGTGCGAGGCGGGCAACCTGCAAGTGCTGCCCGCCGACGAGCACGGACCCTGGCGCCGACTACTGCTCTCGGTGCTCGCCGGACGACCGGCTCACGAGCGGCACTTCGCCCGCTTCACCGAGCTGGCGCGGGAGCTCGCGGACCGCTGGGCGGGACAGGCCGAGGACGAACCCGTCGAGCTGCAGCAGGAGTTGACCGGGCTGTCGCTCCGTATGATCTGCGGGTTCGCGCTCGGTGGCGCGGAAACCGATACGGACCGTGTCGTCGCCGCGTTCGAGGAGGTGCTCACCGAGCACCTCGGGCGGCTCTACCAGGTGCCGCCGGCCGACCCGCGCTCGGCGGAGCGGGCCGAGGAGGCCCTCGTATATCTGCGCGCGACGGTCGACCGCGTGGTGGCGGCGCATCGTCCGGGCGGCCGCACCGATCGGAGCGACCTGATCGGGGCGCTCGTCGAGGCCGGTCAGAGCCCGGCGCGGATCCGGGACACCGTGATGGTGACGCTGCTCGCCGCCCACCACACCACCGGCGTCGCCGTCTCGTGGACGCTGCACCTGCTGGGCCGCCATCCCGAGGTGGCCGATCGCGTCGCCGCCGAACTGGACCGGGTGCTGGGCGAGCGCGCCACGCCCGACTACGGTGATCTGCGGCGGCTCACGTATCTGGACAGGGTGCTCAAGGAGTCGATGCGCCTGTTCCCGCCCGGACCGTACGGCGCACGCGAGACGACCGAGGACCTGGTTCTGGGCCCGTACGAGATCCCGGCCGGGACGAAGGTGTTCTATCCGTTCTGGGCGGTGCATCTGAACCCTGAGCACTGGCCCGAGCCGGAGCGGTTCGACCCCGAGCGCTTCACGCCGCAGGAGGTGGCCAAGCGGCCGCGGCTCGCGTACATCCCCTTCGGGATCGGGCCACGCAGCTGCGAGGGCGCCGCTCTGGCCACGGTCGAGGCCCAGCTGGTCCTGGCCGTCCTCCTCAAGCGCCTGCGCTTTTGGCCCGCGCCGGGGCACGAAGTGACGCCGGTGGAACGGTTCGTGCTGTGGGCACGGGACGGGATCCGGATGACGGTACGGCCACGGGACCTCTAGGGCGCTGCTGACGACGCTTGGTCGCAGACCAGGCCTCTCTCAAGGGCCGGACGCGGCCGGGCGGCCTCCGGATTCAGGTCGCGCCAGCGGGCGTACGCGGGGCTGTCCGGGCAGGCCGCCAGATAGCCGTCGACGACTCGGCGCAGGATCTCGGTGCCGCGGGGTGCCAGCGGGCCGTCGTGGCGCCAGGCCAGAATGTGCCGGTACCACAAGGGATTTCCTGCCAGGGGGCGGACCACGACGCCCGGTACCTCGATGAACGTGGCCTGGCAGAGGCTGACGGCCAGGCCCGCCCGTACGATCTCGATCAGTTGCCGTCCCTCCGCCTCGTAGGGCGCGGACGGGGCGCGGCCGGTCACGGCGCAGAGGGAAGCCCAGTACTCGCGGGTCCGGTCGCCGTCGGGCCGCGGGACCGCCCAGTCCTCCGTCAGGAGGTCGGCCAGGGAGACCTCGTCCTGCGCGGCGAGCGGGTGGGCCGCCGGCAGGAGGGCGAAGACCGGCTCGGTGACGATCGTGTGGAGTGCCACGCCCTCGCGTCGTGGCAGCTCCTGGTCGGGGTGGTCGCCGAGCACCGCTGCCTCGAGGCGGCCCGCGGCGAGGTCGTCGAGCAGGGCGACGGGGGAGTACTGGCAGCGGGAGGTCAGGTCGGCTTCGGGCAGCGAAACGCCGACGGCCAGGAGGAGGTGGCCGAGCAGCGGGGCGCCGACCGAACCCACCCGGATCCGGTCCGACCCCGATCTGCGGCGGGCGGCGCGGGCCGTGTCGGCGAGCAGACCGTCGACGCCCGGCAGGATGGCGTGGGCGCGCGCGATGACCAGCTCGCCGAAGGGCGTGGGGGCGGCGCCGGACTGCCGCCTGTCGAACAGGGCTCCGCCCAACATGGCCTCGATGCGGCGCAGTTGGGCGCTGAGTCCCGGCTGCGTCATGCGGAGCGAGGCGGCGGCGCGGGTGAGGCTCCCCGCCTCGGCGATCGCGCACACCACCCGCAGGTGCCGTATCTCCAGATCCATGGCGCGGATGTTATGGACCGACGACAGCTTTCGGACAGAGGCGTGCGTGCGCAGTCTTATGTGAAATGTCACACGCCATCAATCGGGAGGCTTCATGAGAAGCAGTGATCACGTGAGAAGCCGCTACGCCTCACCGGCCGTCCGGACGGTGCTTCTGCCGTTGCTGTTCGCGGTGCTGGCCCCGCTCCTGCTCGCCGTACCCCCTTCGGCCGTCGCCGCGACGGCCGCCGAAAAGCCGTCCGCCTGTGCACTGCGCGGGACCACCGGCTGGACGGACGAAGGGCACGACACGGACTACTCCGTGTTCAAGCGCCCGGTGGGCACCATCAAGGTCGCCATGATCTTCGTGGACTTCGCGGACGCCCCCGCGACCGAGTCCCCGGCCGACGACGCGGCGCAACTCACGCCCGGCGCGGACTGGTTGCGCAGCGCCTCGTACGGCAAGGCACGGCTCGACATCACCCAGCATCAGCGCTGGGTGAGGATGCCCCACAAGTCCACCGACTACGGATACGAGCGTGGCCTCTCGCACGAGGAGCACGAGGCGTACGTCAAGGACGCGGTCACGGCGGCCGATCCGGATGTGGACTTCTCGCCGTACGACATGGTCTACGTCGTGGCGACGAAGAACGCGTCGGCGATCTCCTTCACCCCCACCTATGTGTACGAGCCGGGGACGGCGGGCGTCGTCGCCGACGGCAACCGGATCAAGTGGGCGGTCACCTTCGGCCAGGACATGTGGCACTGGGGGAAGAAGCTGGTGGCGCACGAGACCGGCCACACCTTCGGGCTGCCCGACCTGTACGCCTTCGACACGGGCAGCGACGGCCATCGCTTCGTGGGCGGATGGGACGTGATGGGTCTGATCGGCGGGGCCGGGCCGCAGTACTTCGCCTGGGAGTCCTGGAAGTTGGGATGGACGGACGACAGTCAGGTCGTGTGCCGGGCCTCGAAGGGCAGCGACACCGTGCGCCTCACCGCGGTCGAGTACGGGTCCGGCACCAAGATGGCGGTCGTCCGCACCGGCCCCACCACCGCGTATGTCGTCGAATCCCGACGGGCCGTCCGGGCGGACGGTGACGTCTGTTCGACCGGTGCGCTGGTCTACAAGGTCGACTCGTCCGTGGTGACCGGTGAGGGGCCGATCCGGGTCATGGACGCCAAGCCGAGTGCCGCGCCCGCGTCGGGCTGCCGGCCGTTGGACGACGCCCCGTACTGGGCCGGTGAATCATTCACCGATTCCGCCGCGGGCGTCCGGATCGAGGTGCTGAGCGCCGACGGGTACGGCGAGACCGTGCGGATCACCAAGTCGTAGCGCCGCGGCCATGGTTGTGCCCCGGCTCCCGGCATCTGCTGCCGAGGAGCCGGGGCACAGCCGTGTTCAGCCGCTGCCGTGTTCAGGCAGCTTCGGGGAAGTGGCACGCCACCTGCCGCGCCGTGCCCGGTGCCGTGATCCGCAGTGTCGGCGCCTCGGTACGGCAGATTTCCTGCGCCTTGGAGCAGCGTGGGTGGAAGGTGCAGCCGGGCGGGGGAGCGGCCGGGCTCGGGGGATCACCGAGCAGGGTGATCCGCTCGCGGGCCCGCTCGGCCGCCGGGTCCGGCAGCGGGACGGCGGACAGCAGGGCCCGGGTGTACGGGTGGGCGGGAGCCGCGTACACCCGTTCCTTCTCGCCGATCTCGACGATGCGGCCCAGGTACATCACGGCGACCCGGTCGCAGACCCGCTTGACCACGGACAGGTCGTGGGCGATGAAGAGATAGGCGAGGCCGAGTTCGCGCTGCAGCCGTTCCATCAGGTTGACGATCTGGGCCTGTACGGAGACGTCGAGGGCGGAGACCGGCTCGTCGGCGATGACGAGCCGGGGCCCGGTGGCCAGGGCGCGGGCGATGCCGATGCGCTGGGCCTGGCCACCGGAGAACTCGTGCGGATAGCGGTCGATGTGCTCGGGGATGAGCCCCACCAACTCCATCAACTCCACTGCACGCCTGCGGGCGTCCGCCGCCGAACTGCCCTGAACGAGCAGCGGATCGGAGATGATCCGGGCCACCGTCTGGCGGGGGTTGAGTGAGGAGTGCGGGTCCTGGAAGACCATCTGGAGGTCTGTGCGGAGCGGCTTCAGTTCGCGCTGTGACAGGTGGCTGATGTCGCGCCCGTCGTACGTGAGGGAGCCTGCGGTGGGTTCCAGGAGCCGGACGATCATGCGGCCGGTGGTGGACTTGCCACAGCCGGACTCTCCGACGAGGCCCAGCGTCTCGCCTGCCGCCACATCGAAGGTGATGCCGTCGACGGCCCGGACCGGGGCGGAGCGCCGCCGCCCGGGGAATGTCATCGTCAAGTCCCTTACGGACAAAAGAGGTTCGGTGGATGACAGGAGACTCATGAGGCGACGCCTTCGTACGCGGGGAAGTGACACGCGGCCGGATGCCGGGCCGGTCCTTCGAGGAGGGGGAGTTGCGTCTCGCAGCGGGAGCGCGCCCCGGCGGGGACGCCGACGAGCTGGGGGCAGCGGGGCGCGAACGCGCATCCGATGGCCGGGGTGAGCAGGGACGGCGGGCTGCCGGGAATCGTCCGCAGCGGCGCTTCGTCGCTGTCGTCGAGGCGGGGCAGGGAGTCGAGCAGTCCGCGGGTGTAGGGGTGGGCCGGTGTCGCGAACAGGGTGTCCGCGTCGGCCTGTTCGACGGCCCGGCCGCCGTACATCACCAGGACCTCGTGGGCGACCCGGGCCACCACCCCCAGATCGTGCGTGATCAGGACGACCGCGAGCCCCCGTTCCTGCTGCAGCCGGGCGATCAGCTCCAGGATCTGGGCCTGGACCGTGACGTCGAGGGCTGTGGTCGGCTCGTCGGCTATGAGCAGCTCCGGCTCGCAGACAAGCGCCATGGCGATCATCACGCGCTGCCGCATGCCGCCGGAGAACCGGTGCGGGTACTCGCCCGCGCGGCGGCGCGGCTCGGGGATGCCGACCTCGGCCAGGGCGTCAACGGCCCGCTCCCGTGCGGTCTTTCGCCGACTGCCGAAGTGCACCCGGTGGTGTTCGGCGATCTGCTCGCCCACCGTGTAGAAGGGGTGCAGGCTGGAGAGCGGGTCCTGGAAGACCATGGCCATCCGCCGGCCGCGCAGCCGGTTCAGTTCGCGCTCGGACCGGCCGACCAGCTCCTGGCCGTCGAGTGCGACCGAGCCGGTGACTTCGGCGCCGGTGTGCAGGCCCATCACCGCCATGGACGTGACGGACTTGCCCGATCCCGACTCGCCGACGATGCCGAGGGTCTCGCCTCGCCGCACCTCGAAACCGAGGCTGTCCACGGCCCGTACCACACCGCGCGGGGTGCGGAAGGTGACCGTCAAGTCCCGTACGGAGAGCACGGGTTGGTCCGGCGCGGAGGGCACGTCTTGGGAAGCGCTCATCAGTACCTCACTCGCGGATCGACGACGGCGTACAGCAGATCGACCGCCAGGTTGGCGACGACGATGAAGGTGGCGGCGAGCAGCGTGACGCCGAGGATGACCGGCTGGTCGCCACTGGACAGTGCGCCGTAGAAGAGCCGCCCGATGCCGGGCAGGCCGAAGATGGACTCGGTGATCACCGCGCCCGCGAGCAGCCCGCCCAGGTCCATCCCGAAGAGGGTGAGGATGGGCGTCATCCCGGCCCTCAGTCCGTGCTTGACCACGACCTTGCGGCGCGGAAGGCCTTTGGCGCGGGCGGTGCGGATATATGGCTCCGCCATCGTCTCGATCATCGAACTTCGGCTCTGGCGCGCGTACATGGCCGCATACAGGATGGCCAGGGCCAGCCAGGGCAGGAGCAGGTTCGAGGCCCAGCCGAGCGGATCGGAGGTCAGCTCCACGTACTTCGGGTAGGGCAGGAGCCCGGCCGTGCGGATCAGCCCGTAGATGAGCATCATCGAGGTGAAGTAGACGGGCAGGGACGCGGCGGCGACCGCGCCGACCATCAGGGCGCGGTCGGTGAGGGTGTCCTTGTGCAGGGCGGCGGTGACGCCCGCGGTCAGGCCGATGCACAGCCACAGCACCGCGGCGCCGAGCGCGAGTGATGCGGAGACCGGAAGGCGGTCCATCAGCAGGTCCCACACGCCTTCGCTGTTCTCGTACGAGTAGCCCAGGCACGGGAAGTCGCAGTGCAGCGCGTACTGTCCTGTGCCCATGGTGCGGCCCGTGAAGATGCCGGTGACGAAGTCCGCGAACTGCCGCCACAGGGGCTGGTCAAGGCCCATGTGCTCGCGGATCGCCGCCAGGCGTTCGGTGCTGCACGACTTGCCGCAGGCAGCGGCCGCCGGGTCGGACGGCAGGACGTAGAAGATGGTGAAGGTGACGGCGGCGACGGCGATCAGGA
Organism: Streptomyces sp. NPDC021622; assembly: GCF_040640795.1. Taxonomy (NCBI): domain Bacteria; kingdom Bacillati; phylum Actinomycetota; class Actinomycetes; order Kitasatosporales; family Streptomycetaceae; genus Streptomyces; species Streptomyces sp. NPDC021622. The sequence goes on along the minus strand of NZ_JBFACK010000016.1, from coordinate 153,801 downwards.
CACCGATCACCGCGAGCAGCCGGCGCCCGATGTAGACGATCATGTGCGGCTTCCCCTCGGGTCGAGCACGTCCCGCAGTGCGTCGCCGAGCAGCGTGAAGGCGAGCACGGTGAGGAAGAGACAGATGCTGGGGATGACGAAGTACATGGGGTCGGTGTCGTAGAAGGCGACGCTCTCGGCGATCATCTGGCCCCAGGAAGGGGTGGGCGGGCGGACGCCGACGCCCAGATAGCTCAGGGCCGCCTCGGTGGCGATCATCCCGGGGATGATCAGGGTGGTGTAGGCGATGACGGGTCCCGCGACGCCCGGGAGGATGTCGCGGGTGAGGATGCGCCAGGATCCTGAACCGCCGACGCGGGCGGCGTCGACGTACTCGCGGTGCTTGAGCGAGAGCGTCTGACCGCGCACCACACGGGCGATGCCGGGCCAGCCGAAGACCCCGATGACGGTGATCATCAGCACGACCCGGTTCACGTCCCGGGCCACGGACATCATCGCGATCATGAAGATGAGGGAGGGGAAGGACATCGTCAGGTCCATCAGCCGGGAGAGCACCGTGTCGGTGCGCCCGCCGAAGTAGCCGGCCGCGATCCCGGCCGCCGTGCCGGCGATCACGACGATGGCGGTGGCTGTGACGGCGATGAGCAGGGAGACTTGGCCGCCGTGCACGATCCGGGCGAACAGGTCGCGCCCGGTGACGGGTTCGACGCCGAGCCAGTGCTCGGCGGAGATGCCGCCGAGCGGGCCGATCGGCTGCCCGCCGAGATAGGGGTCGACGGCGTCCTTGTCGAACTCCTCGGGGGACCAGCCGCCCAGCGCGCTGAGCAGTGGCGCGGCCACCGCCATGAGCGCGAAGAGCGCGATCACGACGAGGGAGATGCGCACGGAGACACGGCGGCCGAGCTCCCGGCGGGCGAGCCGCCAGGGGCCGCTGCCCGCCGCAGCGGCCTCGGCGGCCGGTACGGATGCGGCGGTTGCGGCGGATGTGGAGGTAGTGGTCATGGTGGCGGCGCTCCTCAACCCTCGCTCTTGGCGGGGTTCTTGAGACCGACCGAGGCGTAGTCGAGCTGGCCGCCGAAGGAGGTCTGCCCGTACGCGCCCGCGATGTTGGTCCCCACCACCAGCGGCCAGCGCCGGACCAGGACGGGCACGGCCGGCGCCTTGGCGAGGATCTCGCCGTCCAGCTCCCGCCAGGCCGCGCCGGCCTTCCCGGCGTCGGTCATCGCGGCGATCTCGTCCATCCGCTGCATGGTCGCCTTGTCGCGGAAGAGGGAGTGGTTGCCGGAGTTCCCCTTCTCCTTGATGAAGCGGCCGTCGAAGACGAAGGGCAGGAAGGTGGAGCCGGACGGGTAGTCGGGGCACCAGCCGGTGTAGACGAGGTCGGTGCGGTTCTTGGTGTCGCCGATGGTGGCGTAGAACGCGGACGGGTCGACCGTCTCGATGGTGACCTTGATGCCGGCCTTGGCGAGCGACTGCTGGATCGCTTCCGCCCGTCCCTTGTCGCCGTTGGAGACCGTCATCTTGGTGCTGAAGCCGTCAGGCTTTCCGGCCTCCTTGAGCAGCTGCTTCGCCTTGTCCGCATTGCCGCTGACGGGGATCTTCAGGGTGTCGGGCTGCTTGCCGTCGAAGAGGGTGGCGGGCATGTAGGCGGTGGAGGGGTCATTGAAGGCAGGGCCGCCGGATGAGGTGGTCACGGCGTCCCTGTCCAGGGCGTACTGCACGGCCTGACGGACCTTCACGTCGGTGAACGGGGCCCGTCCGGTGTGCATCTGCACCATGTCGGTGCAGTTGGTCGACTCGGCGAGCAGCCGCTTGCGGACATCGGCCTTGGGCAGCACCTTCACCCCGCTCTCCGGCCGCAGCGCGTACCACGGGACGGTGGAGGCGTCCGCGCCCTGGCTGGCGATCATCCGGTCGTCGATCTGATTGGGCCGCAGCCCCATCACCATGACCAGCTTGTCCGGGTACGCCTTGCGTATCGCGTCCGTCTTGGGGTCCCAGTGCGGGTTGCGGACCAGGACGATCTTCTTGTTGCGCTGATACGTCTGGATCTTGTACGGGCCCGAGGAGAAAGGGCGGTTGTCGTAGCGGGGCCCGTTGTCCTTCGCCTTCGGTACCGGGGCGAAGGTGGGCATCACCGTCACGTTGGGGAACTCGGCGAAGGGCTTGCGCAGTTCGAAGACGATCGTCCTGTCGTCCGGTGTCCTGATGGAGTCCAGGTGCTTGCCGTCGGCGGGGCCCTGGTAGCCCTTGGCGCCCTTGAGGTAGCGGGCGGCGTAGTCGGCGCCGCCGGGCAGGTCGGGGGAGAAGGACCGCTCGACGTTGTACTTGACGTCCTGCGCGGTGATCGGCGTTCCGTCCTCGTACTTGACCCCTGCCTTGAGGCGGAAGGTCCAGGTCTTGGCGCCGTTGGAGGAGGTGCCGAGGTCGGTCGCGAGGTCGGGGACGAGCTCGCCGCCGGCGGTTCCGGGGGCCGCCTTGTACGACACCAGGGTGCGGTAGAGCAGCCGGGTCCCGAAGTTCATGTCGCTCATGACCCAGTTGCGGGCCGGGTCGAGGTGCGTGAAGTCCGTGTTCGACAGGACGGTGAGGGTTCCGCCCTTCTGCGGAGTCCCCCCGATCACCTTGCCGATGTTGGCCGTCGCGAGGTTCTTGCCGCGGGTTCCGCCCGTCTTCTGTCCGCCGGAGCAGCCGGCCGTGCCGAGGGTGAGGGCCGCCGCCAGTGCGACGGCGAGGGCGGTACAGGTGCGCTTGTCCATGAGTGGTCACTCCGGAAGCAGTCGAGCAGCCAGAGCTGGAGGCTGGCTGGAATGTGACCCGTAACATAGTAATGTGAAATTGCACTGACAAGGTGTGAGCTACTTCGTTACCCACCCGTTCCCAAGTGGGCTGCTGTGGTTGACCCTTCAACTGCGGGATCGCTTGGGCTTGTTGATCGCCACCCTTGGCAGAAGCAGTGCAATGTGAAATATTACTGACGTGCTGACAAGGAACACCGCAGACGTCATCGTCGTCGGGGCGGGCGTGATGGGCGCGGCCTGCGCCTATTACGCCGCCCGGTCCGGCCTCCGCGTCACCGTGCTCGACCGCGGCCCCGTGGCGGGCGGTACGACGGGGGCCGGCGAGGGCAACCTCCTGCTCTCCGACAAGGCGCCGGGCCCCGAGCTCGAACTCGCCCTGCTCTCCACCCAGTTGTGGCGGGAGCTCGCCGACGAGCTCCCGCCGGAGATCGAGTACGAGTCGAAGGGCGGCCTCGTCGTCGCCTCCGACGAGGCGGGGATGGGCGCGCTGCGGGACTTCGCGGCCCGGCAGCGGAAGGCGGGCGTGACGGCGGACGAGGTCGGGGCCGACCACCTGCACGACCTGGAGCCCCACCTCGCCGACGGTCTGGCGGGCGGCTTCCACTACCCCCAGGACGCGCAGGTCATGCCCGCGCTCGCCGCCGCGCATCTCCTGCGTGCGGGCGGCGACCGGGTCCGGCTGAGCCTGGGCGAGGAGGTCACCGGCCTGCTCACCGGGGCATCCGGCGAGATCCGCGGGGTGCGGACGGCGGCCGGTGAGCACCACGCTCCGTACGTGGTCAACGCGGCAGGGACCTGGGGCGGCGAGGTCGCCCGCCTCGCGGGGGTGGAGCTTCCCGTACGGCCACGACGGGGCTTCGTCCTCGTCACCGAGCCCCTGCCGCGCGTAGTGCGCCGCAAGGTGTACGCGGCCGACTACGTCGCCGATGTGGCCAGCGGCTCCGCCGCGCTGCAGAGCTCGGCGGTGGTGGAGGGCACCCCGGCCGGCCCTGTCCTGATCGGCGCCAGCCGGGAGCGGGTCGGCTTCGACCGGACGCTCTCGGTCGAGGTGCTGCGGCGTCTGGCGGCCCAGGCCACCGCGCTGTTCCCGGTCCTTTCCGGGGTGCGGGCGATGCGCACGTACGCCGGTTTCCGCCCGTACCTGCCGGACCATCTGCCCGCCATCGGCCCCGACCCGCGCGTCCCAGGGCTGCTGCATGCCTGCGGCCACGAGGGCGCGGGGATCGGGCTCGCGCCGGCCACCGGCCTTGCCGTCGCACGGTACCTGAGCGGCGGCGAACCGCCGCTCGACATCACCCCGTTCAGGCCGGAACGCTTCCCGTCGACCGCCTGAGTCCACCTGCGACGAGAGTCCGCCCGCGACGAGAGTCCACCCGCCACGAGAGGAGAGGGGCCCATGGCCCGTACCCCCGCCGACTTGGTCGGCGCATCGCCCGAACCACCGCTCCCCATCACCTTCGACGGCCGTGCCGTGACCGCCCTGCCCGGCCAGTCCGTTGCCGCCGCGCTGTGGGGAGCCGGAATCCTGGCCTGGCGCACCACGCGGAACGGCGGGCGCCCGCGGGGCGCCTTCTGCGGGATCGGGCAGTGCTACGACTGCCTCGCCACCATCAATGGAGAGCCCAACCGGCGGGCCTGCCTCGTTCCGGCCCGACCGGGGGACGCCGTCACCACTCAGGAAGGACACGGCCGTGCCGGTATCGCCGTCTGAACCGTACGCGTCGTACGACCTCGTGGTGATCGGCGCGGGCTCCGCCGGTCTTGCCGGGGCCGTCGCCGCCGCTGAACTCGGCCTGTCCGTATCCCTGTTGGACACCTCCACGCACACCGGCGGGCAGTTCTACCGGCATCCGGCGCCCGCAGTGGGTGCCGTCCGCCCCGAGGCCCTGCACCACGACTGGTCCGCCTACACCGATCTGCGCCGACGGCTTGCTGAGAGCGAGGTGCGGCACCTTCCCGGACATCACGTGTGGAGCATGACGAGGGGTGAGGAGGACGGCGACTTCTGGGCGGTGCACGCCGTCACCGGTGCCGACGGCGACGGCGAGCGTCCCGTACGCGTACGGGCCCGAGCGGTCCTTCTGGCGACCGGCGCGTACGAGCGTCAACTGCCCTTCCCCGGCTGGACATTGCCCGGCGTCGTGGGTGCCGGAGGAGCGCAGGCCATGCTCAAGTCCGGCCTGGTCCTTCCCGGGCGGAAGGTCGTCGTGGCGGGCAGCGGCCCCCTGCTGCTCGCGGTCGCCTCCTCGCTGGCCGCGGCGGGCGCGAGGGTGCCGGCCGTCGTCGAGGCGTCCGGATATCTGCGGTACGCCAGGCATCCCCGGGCGCTCGTCGCCAACCCGCACAAGGCAGTTGAAGCCCTGACCCACGGCGCCGCGCTGCTGCGGCGCCGGGTGCGGGTGCGGCTGCGCAGCGCGGTGACCCAGGTGCACGGCGCCGACCGTGTGGAGGCCGTCACCGTCACCCGCCTCGACCGCGACTGGCGCCCCGTGCGGGGGACGGGCCGCCGGATCGAGTGCGACGCGCTGGCCGTCGGGCACGGCCTCGTCCCTCAGATCGAACTGGCGACAGCGCTCGGCTGCACCACCCGCTCCCTGCCCGACGGCACCAGGGCTCTGGCCCTGGACGATCTTCAGGGGACATCGGTGCGCGGCCTGTGGGCGGCGGGCGAGGCCGGGGGAGTCGGCGGGGCGCAACTGGCGTACACGGAAGGAGAGTTGGCGGGTATCGCGATCGCCGCCCAGGTCCTGGGCGGCCCCGTCCACGGTGGCCGGGTGCGGGAACTGAAGCGCCGCAGGGCGCGGATGCGCGCCTTCGCCGACGCGATGGCCACCGTTCACGCGCCCGGTTCCGGCTGGCCGCGGTGGCTCACGGACGACACCGACGTGTGCCGCTGCGAGGAGGTCACCGTCGGCCGGATCCACGAAGCGGTCGAGGACCTCGGGGCGCGGGACGCCCGCACCGTCAAACTGCTCACCCGCGCCGGCATGGGCTGGTGCCAGGGGAGGATGTGCGGTGCGGCCGTGGCGTGCCTGGCGTCCCGCGGCGGGACCGCCGAACCCCCGCTGGAGCGCCGCCCGTTCGCCACGCCTGTCCCGCTGGCGGCACTCGCCGCGCTCGACGCCCCTGTCGTGAACGAGCCACGGGACCCTTCCTAGGCCCCTAGGTCGCCTACGTCGCCTAGGTCTCCCCCCGCAACGTAAGTGAAATGTCACATTCTCAAGAGAGGTCTCTCTGACATGACCATCAACACCTGGAACGGCACCCGTCCTTGGCGCGGCATCATGGTCGCCACCACGCTGCCCCTGCGCGACGACCTGTCCGTCGACCACGACGCCTATGCCGAGCACGTCCGCTGGCTGCTCGACAACGGCTGCGACGGTGTCGTGCCGAACGGCTCGCTCGGCGAGTACCAGACCCTCACCGACGAGGAACGGGCCCGGGTGGTGCGGACCGCCGTCGAGGCCGCGGGCGACGGGGCGCGGGTCATGCCCGGCGTCGCCGCGTACGGCAGTGGCGAGGCCCGGCGCTGGGCGGAACACGCGGGCGAGGCGGGCTGCGGCTCGGTGCTCCTGCTGCCCCCGAACGCCTACCGCGCCGACGAGCCGGCCGTACGCGCCCACTATGCCGAGGTCGCCCGCGTCGGGGTGCCGGTGGTCGCGTACAACAACCCCATCGACACCAAGGTCGACCTCACGCCGGACCTCCTCGCCCGGCTGCACCAGGACGGCAGCGTCGTGGCCGTGAAGGAGTTCACCGGTGACGTCCGCAGGGCGTACGAGCTCGCCGAACTCGCCCCGGAGCTCGACCTGTTGATCGGCGCCGACGATGTCCTGCTCGAACTGGCCGTCGCCGGTGCAGTCGGCTGGATCGCCGGCTACCCCAACGCGTTCCCCGCCAGCTGCGCGGAGCTGTACCGCTCCGCCGTCTCCGGAGACCTGGCCACGGCCGTCCCGCTCTACAAGTCCCTGCACTCCTTGCTGCGCTGGGACTCCAAGACGGAGTTCGTGCAGTCCATCAAGCTGTCCATGGACATCGTCGGGCGTCGGGGCGGCCCCACACGCCCGCCGCGCTTCCCGCTCACCGGGGAGATCGAAGAGGGCGTGCGCGCCGCCACCGAGAAGGCCGTCGCCGCCGGGCACAGGTAGGGGAGGGCGGACATGCGTACACGCCACGTCTTCCACGCAGTCGACTCGCACACCGAGGGCATGCCCACGCGCGTGATCACCGGTGGCGTCGGGGTCATCCCCGGCGCCACCATGGCCGAGCGGCGGCTGCACTTCATCGAGCACATGGACGGCCTCCGGACGCTCCTGATGTACGAGCCGCGCGGCCACGCCGCCATGAGCGGCGCGATCCTCCAGCCGCCCACCCGCCCCGACGCCGATTACGGAGCCCTCTACATCGAGGTCTCCGGACTGCTCCCGATGTGCGGGCACGGCACCATCGGGGTCGCCACCGTCCTGGTCGAGACGGGCATGGTGCCTGTCACGGAACCGGTCACCACGGTCCGGCTCGACACCCCGGCCGGACTCGTGACCGTCGAGGTCCAGGTGTCGGACGGCGCGGCCACGGCGGTCACGTTCACCAACGTACCGGCGTTCTGTGCCGCCCTGGACGGCAAGATCACCGTGCCCGGGTACGGCACGGTCACCTACGACCTCGCGTTCGGCGGGAACTTCATCGCCTTCGTCGAACTCGACGCCCTGGGGCTGCCGTTCGACCGTGAGCGCAAGGACGACCTGCGGGCCGCCGGGCTCGCCGTCATGGACGCGATCAACGCCTCGCCGCAGCGGCCCGTACACCCCGAGCGTCCTGAGATCGCCGGAGTCAAGCACGTCTACCTGGCCGCCCCCGGCTCCGACGCGCACCGCTCACGCCACGCGATGGTGGTCCACCCCGGCTGGTTCGACCGCTCCCCGTGCGGCACGGGCACCTCGGCCCGGATGGCGCAGCTGCACTCCCGCGGCCAACTGCCCCTGAACCAGGACTTCGTCAACGAGTCCTTCATCGGCACCCGCTTCATCGGCCGGCTGACCGAAGAGACCACCGTGGACTGCGGCGTGCCGGCCGTTGTGCCGACCGTCACCGGACGTGCCTGGATCACCGGCACCGCGCAGTACTTCCTCGACCCGGACGACCCCTTCCCCGGAGGATTTCTCCTGTGACCGCCGTCGGACCCGTCATCACCTCACACAACCCGGCCGATCCCTCCGACGTACTCCTGCGGATCCCGGCGCCCGGCGCCTTCGAGACGGTCGACACCGTGGAGCGGGCCCGCGCCGCTCAGCCGGGCTGGCTGCTCGGCGGGGCGGCCGCCCGCTCGGCCGCCCTCGGCGCGGTCGCCGACGCCATCGACGCCGCACGCGTCGAGCTGGCCGCACTCGCCGTCCGCGAGGTCGGCAAGCCGATCACCGAAGCCCGCGCGGAAGTCGCCCGCACCGCCGCGATCTGGCGCTACTACGCCCAGGCCCCGTACGAACCCGTCGGTGCGGTCCACGAGACCGCCGCGGGGCCCGGACTGCTGTTCTCCCGCCGCCGCCCGCACGGCGTGGCCGGACTGATCACGCCCTGGAACTTCCCCTTCGCCATTCCGAGCTGGAAGTCCGCCCCGGCGCTCGCCGCGGGCAACACGGTCGTCCTCAAGCCCGCACCCGAGGCCACGGCGTGTGCGCGGCGCCTGGCCGAGATCGTCCAACAGGCCATGCCCGCGGGGGTGTTCACCGTCCTGCCGGGCGGGGCGACGGAGGGCAACGCGCTCGTCTCCGCCGCCGACGTGGTCTCCTTCACGGGCTCGACCGCCGTCGGCCAGGCCGTCGCCCGCGCCGCAACGGCCCGCGGCGTGCCGGTCCAGGCCGAGATGGGCGGCCTGAACGCGGCAGTCGTCCTCGCGGACGCCGACATCGAGCAGGCCGCGGCCCACATCGCCGCCTCCATCGCCGGGTACGCGGGCCAGAAGTGCACCGCCACCAGCCGCGTCATCGCGGTCGGCGCGGCCCTTGAGCCCCTGCGCGAAGCACTCGCCGAAGCGCTGCGTGCCGTGCCGGTGGGCGACCCGACCGACGCGGCGACCGTGTGCGGGCCGCTCATCAACGAGCACGCCCGAGGCCAGGTGGGCGACGCCGGGCACGGCCTGTGCGTGCTGGCCGGCGGCACTGTGCCCGAAAGGCCCGGCTGGTATGCGGCCCCGACCCTGGTCGAGAAGGTCCCGGCGGGCCACCGGCTGTTGCGCGAAGAGGTCTTCGGCCCCATTGCTGCGCTGCTGCCCGCCGACGACCTGGCCCACGCGGTGCGGATCACCAACTTCGTTCCGTACGGCCTGGTCACCTCCGTCCACACTGCCGACCTGAACACGGCGCTGAGCGGACTCGATCGGCTCGACACCGGAATGATCCGGGTCAACGCCCCGTCCACCGGCGTCGACTTCCACTTGCCGTTCGGTGGAGCCAAGGCGTCCAGTCATGGGCCGCGCGAACAGGGCCGGGCCGCGCTGGAGTTCTACACCTCGAGCCGGACCTACACCCTGTCGCCAGCAGGGACAACGTGACATTGTATGGTGGTGGTCTGTACCAGATCGAAGGGACCATCACCGCATGGGGCACCTGAAGCACCACGACCTCAACGCCACCCGGGAGCGGCTGCGTGACCAGGTGGCCCACGCCCTGCGGGCCGCTCTGATCTCCGGTGAGCTGCGTCCGGGTGTGGTGTATTCGGCGCCCACGCTCGCAGAGGACTTCGGCATCTCGGCGACGCCCGTACGCGAGGCGATGCTCGACCTGGCCCGCGAGGGCCTGGTCGAGCCCGTCCGCAACAAGGGATTCCGGGTCACCGAGGTCAATGAGCGTGACCTCGACCAGTACACGGAGATCCGCGCCTTGATCGAGGTCCCCATGATCGGGCGGATCACCGGCAGTGCGGCGCGCGAGGATCTTGAGGCGCTGCGCCCGGTCGCCGAGGAGATCGTCCGGGCGGCGCGGGAGCACGACCTCATCGGTTACCTGGACGCCGACCGGCAGTTCCACCTCTCGCTCCTCGCCCTCTCGGGCAACGACCGCCTGGTCGAGACGGTCGGCGACCTGCGCAAGCGCTCCCGTCTGTACGGGCTCTCCACTCTGGACGAGCGCGGCGAGCTGATCCCCTCGGCCGAGGAGCACCTGGAGCTCCTCGACCTGATGCTCGCGGGCCAGGCGAAGGCGGCGGAGAAGTGCATGTCCAAGCACCTGGGTCATGTCCGCTCCCTGTGGGCCAGCAGCGGCAGTTCCTCCTCGGCTGAGGCCGGCTCGGCGGCGCGGCGCACCCGGAAGCGTTCTGCCTGAGGCCCTGAGGTCCTGAGGCCTGAGGCCCTGAGGTCCTGAAGCTCTGAGGTCCTGAAGCCCTGAAGTGGGATGCCCCCCATCACTTGGTGCTATGCCCGGGTGGGGGCTCCCCGGAAGGGGGTGGCTCGGCCACGCTGGCGCATGCAATGTCACACACCATTACGTGCCCCGCTGCGAAAGGGACCGATGAACCCGGCGTACGCCACCACCGACCACTGCTTCACCGTCCCGCTGGACCACTCGGTCCCGCACGGCCCGACCATCGAGGTGTTCGCGCGCGAGGTCGTCGACCCGGCCCGCGGCGGTGAACAACTGCCCTGGCTGCTCTATCTGCAGGGCGGTCCCGGCGGCAAGGCCCCACGCCCTTCGGCCGGTTCACCGGGCTGGCTGCCCCAGGCGCTCAAGACGCACCGGGTGCTGCTCCTCGACCAGCGCGGCACCGGCCGCTCCACACCGGTCACCGCGCGCACGGCTTCCCGGTTCGCATCCGCCGCCCAACTGGCCGAGCATCTGACCCACTTCCGCGCCGACGCGATCGTGGCCGACGCGGAACTGATACGCCGTCAACTGTGCGGCGCGGAACCCTGGGAGACGCTCGGCCAGAGCTATGGCGGCTTCATCACGCTGACCTACCTCTCGCACGCCCCAGAGGGCCTGCGGGCCTGCTACGTCACCGGCGGCCTGCCCGGTCTCACCGCGACCGCCGACGACGTGTACGCCCGTACCTACCCGCGGGTGCGGGAGCGGGTCCTCGACTTTTACACCCGCTACCCGCACGACGCCCCACGCCTCCGCAAGATCGCCGATCGCCTCGCGGCCGACGACATCCGGCTGCCCGGCGGGGACCGCCTTACGATCGGCCGCCTGCGCGCCCTCGGCCTCGCGCTCGGCATGGGCGACGGGTTCGAGCGGATCCACTGGCTGCTCGACGAATCCCTGGACGCGGGCGGCGAGTTGACGGACACCTTCCTCCACCAGGTCGAGGCGCAGACCGGCTTCACCGACAACCCGCTGTTCGCCGTCATGCAGGAGACGCTGTACGGGCAAGGGTCTTCGCCGAGCGCCTGGGCGGCGTCCCGCTCGCTCGCCGGCTTTCCCGAGTTCGCCGAGGATGCGGACCCTCTCCTCCTCACCGGCGAAATGATCTACCCCTGGATGTTCCGGGAGATCAGGGGTCTGCGCCCCTTCGCGGACGCGGCGGACCTCCTGGCCCGCCGCGGCGACTGGCCCTCGCTCTACGACCCGCACCGCCTGGCCGCCAACCAGGTACCCCTGGCCGCGGCGGTCTACCACGACGACATGTACGTCGACGCCGGCCTCTCCCTGCGCACGGCACGCGAAGTCGGCGCCACCCGGGTCTGGGTCACCAATGAATGGGAGCACGACGGCGTCACCGCCTCGGGCGGCCGCGTCCTCGCGCGCCTGATGGACCTGGCCGCGGGCCGCGCGTAAGCCGACCGTACTGCCGTGCGGTCGGCTCCTTCGATTCCGTCCCGGAATCCCAAGTTCCCGTTCGGGAGCCCCCTCTGACGACCCATCGGTTTCTGCCATTGCTTGCACCCCTCTTCTCACTGCCATGTGAACTGTGAAATTGTACGGGCACATTTTCGGCGGGCACGACAGCTCCGGGGGTGCTCAACTTCCGTTGCCGTCAAGGTCCGCACCCCCCACTGCCGTGCCCCGAGCACGGCTGCCGACTGGCCTGGAGGCCATCGCTATGCGCAGACCCCCCACAAGGAAACTCGCACAACTGCTGATACCCACCGTGGCCGTCGCCGGCCTGGGGCTCGCCATGCTCGCCCCCACGGGCGCGGCGGCCCCGGCCGACGCCGGGGCACCCAAGCCCGCACCGAGGTCGGCCCCCGCTCCACAGCCCGCCTCCGCCACCGTGCTCGCCGCCGACCTCGCACCCGGGCACGCAGCCGACCCCGAGCGATCGGCCACGAAGGTCTCGGACTCCGCGCAACGCCCTCCGCTCCCCGCGGCCCAGAACGCCGCAGAACGCAAGAAGGCCCGCTCCGCGGCGAAGGCCGCCGCGGACTGCAACGTCAGCGACTTCACCTCGAAGACCGGCCCTGCCCTGGTCGAGCAGATCAAGCAGTCGGAAACCACCTGCATCAACACGCTGTTCAGCGTGACCGGTGAGGACTCCAAGGCCCTCTTCCGCGAAGAACAGATGGTCACGGTGGCGAACGCCTTCGAGGACGTCGCGACCAACTACCCGGGGAACAACAGCACTTTCGCATCCCAAGTGGTGCTGTACCTGCGTGCCGGCTACTACGTCCAGTACAACCAGCCGGAGAACGTCGGCGAATACGGCCCGACACTGAAAAGCGCCATTCAGGGTGCCCTGGATGCCTTCTTCGGCTCGTCCCACGCCTTTGACGTCACCGAGGCCAACGGAGAGACCCTCGCCGAGACGGTCACCCTGATCGACAGCTCCGAGGAGAACGCCCGCTACCTCGACGTGGTCAAGCGTCTGCAGAAGGACTATGACGCGTCGTACGACGAGTTCTACGGGATGCTCGCGGCGGTCAACAACACCTACACCGTGCTCTTCCGCGGCCACCAACTGCCGGAGTTCGCACAGGCCGTGAAGGCTGACCCGAGCGTCCTCACCGGACTGCGTGACTTCGCCGTCGCCCACGACGATCTGCTCGGCACCGACAAGGCCTACCTGACCAGCAACGCCGGACGCGAACTCGGCCGCTTCCTGCAGCACGCCGACCTCAAGGACACCGTCAAGCCGTTGGTCAAGGAGCTGCTCGGCCGCAGCGAGATCACTGGACGCACCGCCCCGCTCTGGGTCGGCCTCGCCGAGATGACGGATGAGTTCGACAAGGAGAACTGCGCCGAGTACGACACCTGTGACCTGCAGAACCGCGTGCGCGATGCCGTGCTGACGATCAAGCACGAATGCGGTCCGAGTGCGAAGATCCTCGGGCAGCAGCTGACCGCGGCCGAACTCTCGGCCACATGCGACAGCGTCCTCAAGCAGGACCCGGTGTTCCACGGCATCGTCAAGGACGACGGCCCGGTCAAGGACGACAACAACACCAACATCGAGATCGTCGCCTTCAACTCCAGCACCGACTACAAGACCTACGCCGGTGTCGTCTTCGGCATCGACACCAACAACGGCGGCATGTACCTGGAGGGCGACCCGGCCGCCGAGGGCAACCAGCCGCGTTTCATCGCCTACGAGCAGCCGGCGCAGGACGGCGCCTTCCAGATCTGGAACCTCAACCACGAGTACACCCACTACCTCGACGGCCGCTTCGACATGTACGGCGACTTCGCAGCCGGGCAGACCACCCCGACGGTGATGTGGATCGAGGGTTTCGCCGAGTACGTCTCCTACTCGTACCGCGGTATCACCTACGACAGGGCGATCGAGGAGGCGGGCAAGAACACCTACAAGCTCAGCCAGCTCTTCGAGACCACCTACGACAACGCCGATACCACCCGTATCTACCAGTGGGGCTATCTGGGCGTCCGTTACATGCTCCAGTCGCACCCCGAGGACGTTGCCACCCTGCTCGGCCACTACCGCGCAGGCGAGTACGACGCGGCCTACAGCCTGCTCCGCGACACCATCGGCACCAAGTACGACGCCGACTTCGCCGACTGGCTGAGCAAGTGCGCCGGCGGCGACTGCGGCCAACTGCCGGCCCGTAGCGGCCGGTGACCGGGGCCTCGGTCACTCCCGAGAACTGAGTCAGGAGAGCCTGGTGTCCGGCGCACCGTTCGTGCGCGTGACACCAGGCTTCTCAACTGGCCAGTCAAGATCAGCGACAGGACCGGCGACCAGGGATCATCGAAAGATACGCTCCTGCGATGCGTCTGATACCCGACGACCCGTTCCCCGAGATCGGGCACCCCTTCACGACCGACGTGAGTGCGGACGGCCGCTGGATCGCCGTCAGTTGTCATGCGAGCGGCCGCGACGGACACGGTCGGATCGTCGTCTACCGGACGAGCGATCTCGCCCTGTGGGACCAGATCGTGGTGGAGCAGGGCATCGAGGGGCTCGCCTTCCATCCCGCCTTGCCCGTGCTCGCCGTGGGCACGGAGGACGGGGACGAGTTCGAACTCCGGGGCGGGCTGCTCATGTACGAGCCGGAGACCCGGCGCCGTACCGACGTGGCCGTCGCCGGGGCCGGTGTCAGTGCCCTGCGCTGGCGGGACGTGCGCCGCTTGGAGGTGACGTTCGCTCGGCCGGTCGTCGACTTCGAAGACCCGGGCCGAGTGACGTACACGCGATCCGTCACCGAGCGCGACGACTGGTACGACGTCACTGCTGACGTGCTCGCGGCGCTGATCTCCTGGCCGCAGATGCCGGTGGACGTCGACTGGAGCCGCGTCAAAGGACCGGACATCGACCAACCGCAGCGATACCTCGCCGGTGTCGCCGCCGCGAGGGGCCGCGCCTGGACCCGGCGGCCAGGGACGGCTGTTGTGGAGGTGCTGCGGGACGGCCGGATGCTGGCTGCGGCGCGGAGCGGGGTCCTGTTGGAGTGCTGGTCGCCGGACGGCACCCTGCAGTGGTGCGTGCCGACGCCCGACGGGCCGTGGCAACGCAACGGCTGCCGGCTGTACGTCACCCCGGACGAGGAGAGCGTCTGGATCACCGTCCTGGAGGGCGACAGCAGTGACCGGCGCACCCTGCTGTGCCGGTTCGCCCTCGCCGACGGCGCCCAACTCGCCGAACTCCGCCTCGACTTTCCGGTTGCCATCGCTGCGCGCACGGATGGTGCCTGGGTGGCCCGGGACTCCCGGGAGCTGTTCCCCGGGCCGCGCTGGCCGCCGAACGAGAGCGTCGTGCTCACGCCTTCCGGGCGACAGCTGGACACCTTGGCATTGGGGGAGAGCGACAGTTCCTACGATTTCCCGGTGCGACGCTCGCCCCATCTTCTCTTCCTCTACGGCGTCGGCGCCGGGGACGTGAGGCCGGAAGCGCGGGAGAAGTGGGTCGCGCAGGCGGACCCCAACGGGATCGAGCGGTTGTTCCCGCTCGCCTGGGACGACTCCCTCGGCCCTCACTTGCGGGGCGGTCCCGCCGTGTACGTCGACGACGACGCCGGGCCAGGGCTCGTCCACACCTGCACGGCACGCGACGGCACCCACCTCGTACGTCGCGCCTACCCGGGCGGTGCTGTGGCCTGGGCGCACCGCTTCGACGCGCCGGTTACCGGGGTCGACGTCCACCACGGTCTCGTCCACGTCGTGACCGGAGCCGGGTCCTGCGAGCTGCTCACGCTGCGAGCAGCGGAAGGCACGGTGGTGCGGCGGGGGACGCTGACCCTCGGCGGGCATGTCTACACCCCGACGAGCCTGAGCACCGGTCCGGACGGGGGCCTGGTGATCGGCACGGTGGAGGGGCGGCTGATCAGGATGCGGGCGGACTAGGGTGCTCTGCCCGCACTCAAGGGGGCGGCCCTCTATGGACCTGTGAGACCGGCACACTTTGGCTCTGCCATCCGGACCATTGCCGCGACAGGGTGAAAGGA
Source organism: Streptomyces sp. NPDC021622 (assembly GCF_040640795.1). Taxonomy (NCBI): domain Bacteria; kingdom Bacillati; phylum Actinomycetota; class Actinomycetes; order Kitasatosporales; family Streptomycetaceae; genus Streptomyces; species Streptomyces sp. NPDC021622. The sequence continues at coordinate 138,174 of NZ_JBFACK010000016.1, read as the reverse complement.
CCTTGAACCTTGTGGAGGTCCCCCTTGAGTCCTGCGTTCCTGCTGACCGCCCTGGTTGTGGTGGTCACCCCCGGCACCGGCGCCGTGTATACCCTCGCTGTCGGACTGTCCCATGGCCGACGGGCGAGCGTCGTCGCTGCGCTTGGCTGCACTCTCGGCGTCGTTCCGCATCTGGTGGCGACGATCACCGGCCTTGCCGCGCTGCTGCACACCAACGCCGTCGCCTACGAGGTGGTGAAGTACCTCGGTGTCGGTTACCTGCTGTACATGGCCTGGGCGACGCTGCGCGACAAGGAGGCGCTGACCGTCGAGAAGGGGGCCGAGCCGTGGTCGGCGGCTCGCGTGATCGCCTCGGCGGTGCTGACCAACCTGCTCAACCCGAAGCTCACGATGTTCTTCGTCGCGTTCCTCCCACAGTTCGTCCCCGCCGACGAGTCCGGCTCCCTGGGCGTCATGCTTCAGCTCAGCGTCGTCTTCATGGCGCTGACCTTTGCTGTCTTCGCCGCCTACGGGATGTGTGCCGCTGCCATGCGCAACCGAGTGCTGGCCCGGCCGAAGGTGATGACCGGCATCCGCCGGGTCTTCGCCGCCTCCTTCGTAGCCCTGAGCGCGCGTCTTGCGGTGACGTGAGACTGCGGTTCCAGCACGCGGACGCACGGCGGTACCGAGCGCCAGGCGCCCGGCGAGGTGATCGACAATGCAGTGGCGGCTCTACCGGTCCAGTAGGGATTGCAGCAGGGACGCGTACCGACCCGGTGCGTCGCCGCATGGTAGATGCCGTTCGTGGCCCGCTGCAGGTAGTCCCCGAGGAAGACGAACACCGCGTCAGGGACCAGGGGAACGGAGAGCCAGGCGCCGTCCTCGCCCTGCACCTGCAGGCCCGGCTCGTCCTGGAGCACGACGGTGAAGTAGGCGTGGTCGATGTGCGGTGACATCGCATAGTCGACGGTGTTGGCGATGTCGGCGCCGTGTCCGGGCCGGTAGGAGTTGAGGCCGAGGCGGTGCATGGGCGAGGCCTGACAGGAGTCGGTGAGCGCACTGTCCAGTGAGAGGTCCTCGGCACAGGCCGCGAGGAGTTGGTTCCCCAGCACCACCAGGCTTTCGAAGAGCGCGGAGCAGTTCGCGAACGGCGTGTGGAAGAAGTCGGACGACGGCTCCACCGCAAGGGCGTGGGTGGTCCTTCCGATCCGGTACTGCTCGCAGGCCTCGCCGCCCGCGTGCGAGGTGCTCTTCTCCTGCCCCACCCCTCGGTAGCCCAGGAACTGCGACCGGGCACTGGCGGCGTACGTCCGCTTCTCGCGGTCGGGCCGGGCGTAAAAGCGCCGTGTCTCCTCGAACGCGGGGCCCGTCAACGCCTCTGGTACCGCGTGACGGCGGACGAAGAAGAACCCCAGACGACGGCACGCCTCACCGAGCGCGGCGACGCCCTCGCCCGAGTCCAGATTCACCGAGGGGATGGCTGCGTCCCTGCCGGGTGCCGATTCCACGCCCGTGTCACCTCCGGTGCGGCTAGTGCCCGCAGGTCGCCGACAAGCCGATCTGCCCCCAGGGTCCAAGCCAGGAGCCCGTCGGGACAACGAGCACATACAGGCCAGGGGCGGGGCAGCGTCCCCTCAGCCCAAGCGCAGCGTCGTATGACGTATCCCGGCAACGACCCCGCAGCACCCGAGGTCCTACGGACATCTCTTGCGCGGGTAGTGCACTGTCGTGCCAACTCCTGGGCACGGGGAGAAAAGTAGGTCGGTCGGACCGGTCGTAGTTTTCGGGTGTGCCGAGCCGCCAAACGCGGACGGCACGGTACCGACTTCTCCGAAAGGACCCCTCATGTTCGACATCGCCAAGGTGCAGGCCGCCCCGAGTGCGGACCTCCTTACGCCCGACTACGCCGTCATGCTCTTCGTGGACCACCAGCCGCAGATGTTCTTCGACACCGGGGGCGGCGATCGCGCCGCGATCATCAACAGCACCGTGGGTCTCGCCAAGGCGGCTCTGAGATTCGACCAGGGCGAACAGGCCCGGACTGTCTTCGGTGAGGGACCTCGCCCCCGATCGTCACCGAGACTGGCTTCGACCGCACCACCTGCTCGTCGGCCGCCGCATCGTCGAGGACCTCGCGCACCACCATCCGGGCGATCTCTACCGCGAGCAGTCGGTCCCGGACGTTCAGTGATGGCCACGACATCGAGCGTGACCTCGGCTTGGTAGGCGTACGCCTCGAGCTGTCTCAGCGCCTGTGCCGCTTGGCAGAGCCTGCGCAGGCTGGACAAGGCCGTGTTTACCCGTAGAGCGGTGCCACTGCGGCTGAGACACCCATGGACCACGCCGGACGCATCGAAGAGTCCATGCTCTCCGGGCAGCGCGTTCAGAGGGTCCGGCTACCGCTTGAAAACGGTCTCCTCGACGCGGGTCTGCACGCTCCGGCCGCTTTCCCACGCGTTGGCTCCCGGTGCCACGTCCGGCACGGGTATGTCCGCTCGGTTCTGCCGCTTGTGGGTCGTGGAGAGACCGAGCCTCTCGTCCCGGTCCTGGATCATCTCGTCCGCGGCCTGTCCGTCCTGGGTGAAGCCCATCATCAGCTGTGGGATCCCGTAGGGGAAGTCGTCGCGGTCGTACTGCCACGTGTGGAACGTCTTCCCGTACGTGGTCACGAGGTCCTCGAAGTAGGCGTGTTCTGCCATGTCGGGGATGCCGGGGGCGGTGAGGATGCCGGAGGTGACCTCGTAGTGGTGACTGTGCCACAACCGCTTCTCGTCCTCGGGCAGGCCGCGGAAACGGTCCTCGCTGATGATGTATTCGATACCGATCAGCCGGGCGTCGGGCGCGTTGCGGTCGAATATCACGCACTGGTGCAGGTCGTGCCGGAGGTGGACGCAGAAGTGCGTGGCTTCCACCTGCCGGCCCATGTCGTCGGCGTACATGTGGAAGCCGTTGAGATACGTGCTCATCGCGTCGATCGGGTACTTCGGTTGCATCACGCCGGCTGCCAGGTCCAGCGCGCGGTGCTTGAGCGGGTGTCCTTCGCCGACCTTGCTGATAGTGGCCGCTTTGCGGACGAGCAGCAGGCCGGCCGCAGCCGTCAGGCCGGCTGCCGCTCCGATGCCGGCGGTGGCTGCCGACCTCAGGCCGGGGCCACGCAAGCGGTGCGTGTACTGAGTGAGTGTCATGTGTGGCGGGTGCCCTGTGGTTGGTGGCCATAACGGACGGCCCGGGAGTGCCGGAGAGCGCGAGTGCGCCGCTGGCCTGTCGGCTCCGGCGGTATACCGTCCCGCTGGCCGGGCACGGGTTCTCCCCCTTCGGCGCCCCGTCAGCGGCCGTTTCGGCGCCATCGTTCCGGGCACCCGTGCCGGACCGTTTCTCGTACCCAGACTCACGCGGGAACTCCCGGCGAAGAAGGGATGACGTTCACCATGATTACGGCTCGAGAGATCATGACCGGTGGCGCGCACCGCATCGGGGCACACGAGACCGCGCTGGCGGCAGCCCGCAAACTAAAAGACCTCCAGGTCGGCGCGCTGCCCATTTGCGGAGACGACAACCGTCTCATCGGCGTGATCACGGACCGCGACATCGTCGTCAAGGTACTCGGCACAGGTCTCGACCCCAGCGAGGTGGAAGTCGGCACCCTCGCACAGGGCGAGGCCGTGACCATCGGCGCTGACGACGACGCGGACGAGATCTTCGCAACCCTGGCCGAGCACAAGGTGCGGCGCCTGCCCGTCATCGACGGCACCGACCTCGTCGGCATGGTCGCCCTCGCAGACGCCGCCCGTGCTCTGAAAGCTCCTGAAGCAGGACGGCTGATCGAGGCACTCTCCACGGACTGATCAGCCCCCAGATGTCCTTGGCTGAGGAGGGCGCCGGCCCGGTTCACCGATTGCCGACCACCACAGACGTCAACTGCACGTGTTCCCCTGCATTCCCCTCCACGCCGGCACCCCAGCATCCCAGCGCGTACGTCGCGCGCCGGAAGCAGCGAGCGCAGCAACCACAGAGGACACGGGCGGGAAGACCGACAGCCGTTGACGCTGCGGCCACGCGGGCCGGGCGACAGTCGGCGCCCCGCGCCACCACACGGCCGGCCACCGCCCGGCGACCTCTGCTACTCCATGAGGGAGGGCGGTGACAGCAGCCTTCGTGCGGGGAAGGGTAGACGGCATGTCACTGGATCATTCGCGGGCGCCGGTGCTGGAAGCCGTCGATGCTTTCCGGCGCAAGGGCATGCTGTCCTTCTCGCCGCCCGGCCACAAGCAGGGCCTGGGCGTGGACCCCGAGGTGCGGCGCATCCTCGGGGCATCGGTCTTTGAGCATGATCTCCTGGCCTCGGGCGGTCTGGACGACCGGCGGATGCGCGGTCAGTATCTGCAGGAAGCCGAACGCCTCATGGCGGACGCCGTCCACGCGGATCACACGTTTTTCACGACGTGTGGCAGTTCCCTGTCGGTTAAGGCGGCGATGCTGTCGGTGGCGGGTCCCGAGCAGCAGCTGCTGCTGGGACGCGACGCCCATAAGTCGGTGGTGTCCGCACTGATTCTTTCCGGTATCGAGCCCGTGTGGGTCGAGCCGCGATGGGACCCGGAGCGGCATCTGGCCCACCCGCCTTCCGCACAGGACTTCGCCGAAGCGTTTGCCGCCCACCCGAACGCACGGGGCGCCCTGGTGACCAGCCCCACTCCGTACGGCAGCGCCGCCGATCTGCGCGGCATCGCGGAGATCTGTCATCAGCACGGCCGCCCCCTGATCGTGGACGAGGCATGGGGCGCGCACCTGCCCTTCCACCAGGACCTGCCCACGTGGGCGATGGACGCGGGCGCCGACGTCTGCGTGACCAGCATCCACAAGATGGGTACCGGCCTTGAACAAGGATCCGTCTTCCACCTGCAAGGCGACCTTGTCGAACCTGAAGTGCTGCAGAACCGTGCGGACCTGATGGGGACCACCAGTCCCTCCGTGCTCGTCTACGCAGCCCTGGATGGCTGGCGCCGACAGATGGCCCTGCACGGCCACGAACTCGTCAGTCACGCTCTCGAGACCGCTGCTGAACTACGCGTCGGAATCGAGAAGATCGACGGATTGCACGTCAACGACGCAGCAGACTTCTGCGGACCCGGCCTGGCCGATTCGCTCGACCCGCTGCCCGTCGTCATCGACCTCGCGGGCCCCAAACTGTCGGGGTATCGGGTTGCTGACTGGCTGCGTGAGCAGCGCTCCATCAACGTGCACCTCGCCGACCATCGCCGCATCAATGTCCAGATCACCCACGCCGACAGCCCGGCCACGACGGCGCCGCTGCTGGACGCACTGCGTGACCTCGCCCGCACGGCACACAGCTGGGACGAGGCTTCGGTGGTCGCGGTACCGCCGCCCGCCGAGTTGAGGATGGAGCAGGCGTGCCTGCCGCGGGATGCCTTCTTCGCTGCCACCGACGACGTGCCGATCAGCGAGGCCGCAGGCCGAGTTGCCGCTGAAGCGGTGACCCCTTATCCGCCGGGAATCCCGGTGATCCTGCCCGGTGAACGTCTGACGGAGCCGGTCCTCACCTATCTGCGGACGGGCGTACGCGCCGGCATGAATCTGCCCGACGCTGCCGATCCCGACTTCCGTACCGTGCGCGTGGTCAGGTGAGCAACGACCTCGCACGCGAGGTGCACAAACCGCCACCACTCACGAGGAGATGACGGAGTGGCTCGCGTGTGTGCGCTGCCGAGGCAGCTCGCTCGGCAGGGCAACCGCCGTCAGCGGAGCACGGCGTCGGCTGCGGGATGCCTGCCCATGAGCGGCTGTGCGTCGAGGCCGCGCCGCGTCCGTCCTGCCACGCAATGACGCTCGCCGCTGCGCCGTCGCGCTACCTCAAGGCGCTCACGGGCGAGTGGCCGTAGTGGTCGTGCGGGGACAGCACCGCACTCGGTTGCGCGATCGGCGGCCAAGGACAGACCGAGGCCGGGTGCACGATTCGCGCCCGGGGGCGGCGCTGCCGCCGTGCGCGTCGAGTACGCCGTCGAACAGGAGGCGCTCGATGCGGACATGGTCGTGTAACCATTCGAGGTGGCGCACGTTCGGTACGGATGCGGCGGCATGGGCGTGGGCGTGCGGGGCGCAATGCCCCCGAGATGTCGAGGCCCACGGCTTGGGCGAGCGCGGCGGCTCGCAGCCAGACGGTGATGCCGCCGCACCGGGTGGCGTCCGCCCTGCAGGCAGTCCACCGCGCCCGCGGCGAGCAAGTGCGCGAAGTAGGGCAGGGTGTAGCCGTGCTCGCCGGCCGTGTTGTCCAGGGCGGTGACGGTGCGGATGTCAGCAAGTGTCGTGAGGTGGTCGCTGGAGACCGGCTCGCTCCGGCAGCCTCGCACGGCGACGAGGGAGAGCTCTGACCGGAACGCGTCCGGTACTCGTCCAGCAGGCGCGTCGCCAGCCCGTCGAAGGCTCTGAGATCATGACGGCGTGACCGAGCCCTCCGTGGAGCCACCGCCCAAGATCCAAATTGTGCAGGTGGACACCCTCGCCACCGATCTGCTCGCCCTCGTGGTGCGCTGTCTGGCGACAACACGCCTGGGCGCCCGCTTCCACTGCGTGAGTCAGCACGGCCGAACCGTTGAGCTGACCCTGACGGAGATCCGACGCTATCCCACGGTGACGGTCACCGAAGTGGACCCACCCCACGCTGCTCAACTCGTCCTGACCGGACCGGGCACAGGCAGGGACGGTCTTCGACTCTGGGCCGGGGATGTCCTCCACGGCATCAACCCAGTCGCCTGATCACCGGCACTGGCGGCATGCGAAGCTCCCAGCCTGGCGGCTGGGAGGAAGCCGGCAGATCCGCCGAGCCCAGCACCTGGCCAACTCAGCGCTCCACATTGTCGACGCGCTGAACCACCAGCGGATGGACCACAGCCTCGGCATCCGCTCGTCCTACGCACGCATCAGGCAGCTCGCGTATCTCGCCCTGGCCGCGGCCGATCACCTCCTGGAAGCCCGATCCGAGGTGCGAGACCGCCTCGTCCTCGTACGGGATCTGACCTCCCTCGGCGCCGACGACGCTCTGGCCACTGCGGAACTCCTGGTCACCGAGATGCGGCGCCAGCGCCTCCTGCCCGCCGACCAGCTGCTCGACCTCTCGCCGGCGCAGCACACCGCCCTGCGTGCCGTCGTCCAGGGCCATGTGACGATCGACCGCCACGACGACAAGCCCAGGGTCAGCCGCGACGAGCTTCGGATCAGCATCAGCACCATCCGCTCCCTGGAAGCACGCGGGCTAGGCGGCCGCGAGGAGACCCCACGGATCCTGCACGGCGAACGCGTTCACCTCACCGCCGACGGCTGCCGCACCCTGGCGGCCGGCTTCTGAGCAGGATCGTCGTCTGGCTGCACTCACACCGGACGTATCCAGGGTGGTTGCCGACATGCTGCGGACGGTGGTGGGGCTTGAGCCGCCGGAACGTGTCCCCACAGACGCGTGGGACGTCACCGGCAGGGTGTTGGAGGAGTCCGGGCAGGACGGGTTGCGGGTGCTTGTGCTGTGCCTGACGGGGTGGGCAACCGCGCAAACGGAGCGGGTGGCGATGCTGACCGGCCGGTCGACGGACGCAGTCCTGGACGAGCTGGATCTTGCGTGCTTGGAGACCATGTCCGACGACTGACCGCTCCACTCGCTCACCGTACGGCGTCGCACTCACCACGCGACCGGCAGCGCCTCGGGACCGCGGACCAGGGCGTTGCGGCGCCAGGGGATCGCATGCGGGGCGGTCGCGAGGCGCAGGGTGGGGAGGCGGTCGAGGAGAGTGTCGAGGAGAAGGTCGATCTGGAGGCGGGCGAGCGGGCCGCCCGTGCAGTAGTGAGTGCCGTGGCCGAAGGAGACGTGCGGGTTGTCCGGGCGGTCGAAGTCGATGCTTTCGGGGTCCGGGAAGACGGCCGGGTCGCGGTTGGCCGCCAGGTACGAGACGTAGACCGGGTCGCCCTTCCTGATGCGTCGGCCGCACAGCTCCACGTCCTCCGTGGCGATGCGGGCGAGGCCGACCGAATTGCGGTGCGGGATGTAGCGGAGCAGTTCGTCGATGGCCCGGGGGCGGATCGCGGGGTCGGTCCGCATGCGGTGGAGGAGGTGGGGGTGGGTGAGGAGCAGGAAGAACATCTGGCCGGTGTTGTTTGTGACAGCCTCGCCGCCGATCTGCAGCGGGCCCGCGACGCCGATGGCCTCCTCCTCCGTCAGATCGCCGCGGTCCACCCCGGCAGCCAGGAGCGACATGATGTCGCCGGCGGCGGGTTCGGCGTTGAGGTCGGTGTCGGGTTCCGTCGTGGGGGCGGGGGCGGGTCGGTCGGTGCGGCGGGCGCGGATCTCGTCGGCGAGCCAGCCGTACAGCTCGTCCTTCGCTCGGCCCGTGACCGTCGCGTCGCGTGACGGGAACACGATCTCCTGGGTCAGGCGGTGCAGGCGCGGGCGGTCGGCCTCGGGTACGCCCATGACCTCGCAGTGCACCGCGATGGGGAACGGTTCGAGGACGCGGGCCGTGAGATCCGCCGGTGCGCCGTCCCGTACGAGGGTGTCCACCAAGGCGTCGAGGGTCTCCTGCGCCCGGGCGCGCAGCCGCGCCACACCACGCGCCGTAAAGGCGGGAGCGACCACGCGGCGCAGCCGGTTGTGGTCGGGCGGGTCGGCGAAGGCGAGCGCGCCGGGCCGGGGTTTGAAGTGCGGGGCGAGGCGGGTGATCTGACGTTCGGTGACGGGGCCACGGACGAAGCGGGGGTCGTTCGTCACGGCGCGTACGTCGTCGTAGCGGGTCACGAGCCAGGCCCAGCCCTCGCCGTACGGCAGCTTGATGCGGGTGAGGGGGCCTTCGCGCATCAGCTCGGTCAGGACCGGGTCGAAGTCGGGGCCCTGGATGTTCTGGGCGGGCCAGTCACGGACGATGGGTTCCTGGGTCCGGTGTTCGTCGAGTTGCTCTTCGCGGTGTTCTTCGGGTGCGAGGCGGTGTTCTTCGGGTGAGAGGTCGTCGAGCACGTGTCCGTCTCCGTCTCCGTACGTACTCCGTACGTACGCATGTGGCTGTCGTATCCGTGGCTATGCCTGTGGGGGCTCTCCCCCCACCGTCCGGCATCGTCGGGCGGAGCTCGCACCGGCGTACTCCAGATGGGCTCTCCGGCCCGCCGGGACCGGACCCGTGCTGCCTAGCGTGGGTGCATGGACAGCATTGACACCCCCACGGCGCGTGCGTCCGCGGACAAAGCCGCAGATCAGAGAAGTTGGAGGGCGCTCGGGGTCCTGCTGACCGCCGGGTTCATGACGCTGCTCGACACGTCGATCGTCAACGTGGCGCTGCCCTCCATCGAGCGTGGCCTCGGCGCCGCGGAGGCGGAGCTGTCGTGGGTGGTGTCGGGCTATGCGCTGACGTTCGGGCTCGTGCTGGTGCCGGCGGGGCGCCTGGGGGATCTGTACGGGCGGCGGGAGGTGTTTCTGGGTGGGCTCGCGCTGTTCACGCTGGCCTCCGTGGCGTGTGGACTCGCGCCCGGGGCCACCTGGCTCGTCGTGTTCCGGCTCCTGCAGGGTGCCGCCGCGGGCATGGTGTCGCCGCAGGTGTCGGGGCTGATCCAGCAGATGTTCCAAGGGCCGCTGCGGGCACGGGCGTTCGGGCGGCTCGGCAGCGTCGTGGGGATCTCGACGGCGGTTGGGCCGCTCGCCGGCGGGCTGCTCATCGGGGGCTTCGGGGCGGAGCACGGGTGGCGCGCGGTGTTCTTCGTGAACCTGCCGATCGGGGTGGCCGCGTTCGCGGCGGCCCTGCGGCTGCTGCCCCGTACCGAGCGCGCCGGGCGCGGGCGGACCGGCTTCGACCTGGTCGGTGTGGTGCTGCTCGGCACCGGGGTCGTCGCCATCATGCTGCCCCTGGTGCAGGAGCAGCAGTGGGCCGGGTGGGGCAAGTGGCTGCTGATTCCCGCCGGGGTGACGCTGCTCGCGGGCTTCTGGGGGTGGGAGCGGCGAGCATCGCGACAGTCGGCGCGGGGCCGCGCACCGCTGGTCGATCTGCGGCTGTTCGGGCTGCGGTCCTTCTCACTGGGCGCGCTGCTCGGCCTGGCGTACTTCTCGGGGTTCACGACGCTGTTCTTCGTCTACACGCTGTTTCTGCAGAACGGGCACGGTCTCAGCGCCCTGCAGGCGGGCCTGGCCGCCACGCCGGTGGCGGTCGGGTCGGCGGGCGCTGCGGCGGCGGGTGGGCGGCTCGTGGTCAGGCATGGGCGGCGCCTGGTGGCGTACGGCCTGGTCGGGGTCGCGCTCGGCCTTGCGGGCACGATGGCGGTGGTGCAGTTGGTGCCCGGACGCGCTGTGGCCCTGGTGGCGGCCGTGCCGCTGCTGTTGGCCGGGGTCGGCTCCGGGCTCGTGATCTCGCCGAACACCACGCTCACGCTGTCCAAGGTGCCGGTGTCCCTGGGCGGTTCGGCCAGTGGCGTCCTGCAGACCGGTCAGCGCATCGGCTCGGCGGCGGGCATCGCGATGGTCGGCGCCGTCTTCTTCGCCCACGTCGCCAACCACGACGACTGGGGGCGGGCCCTGCAGCTCGGGCTGCTCACGGCGCTCGCGTTCGTACTCCTTGCACTCGCCGTCGCCGTCGCGGACGTGCGTGGCGAGCGGCGGGAGGCTGCGCCTGACTGACCGCCCGGGGGTGTCCCGGTCAGCGACGGCCGCGCGGTGACCCGCTCGGTGGTGGTGTGCTGACGGTTGAGCTCGTCCAGGACGATGCCCGGCTCCACGACGCGCGTACGGGCTTCGCGGTCGACCGACACCAGCGAGTCGCAGTACTTGGTCCAGTCGACGACCACTGCGGTGTTCGTGGTCTGCCCCGCCAGGCTGGTGCCGCCACCGCGGGAGAGTACGAGGGCTCCGAAGCGCGCGAACACGCGCACCGCCCGTGCGAGGCATAAGCGCGCTGCCCGCCCCGTGCCCGCCCCGTACCCGACATGTCCCGTCGATGCTCAGGAAAGACCGCTCACCCTGGTACCCATCATTGCGCCGAGCAAAGGTCCTGTTCTGGGCGGAGTCGCCGCGCTCCAGGCGCGGGCGGCTGGCCCGGTGACGTCGGGCCTCGTGTTCGCCGGGGATTCGTGACTTGGATCGCGGCCTGTGGGTACACGGGCGACTCGAACCGCTCGTGTTGAGCCTCTCGCCGGGACCGCGCAGGCTGATAGGCGGGCGGCGCTGCTGGAAGAGGGCTCCGCGCGCGCTCCGGCCGGTGAGCCGTGCGCCCGGAGTGACGGGTGCAGGCGGGCGGTCGGCGATCGCGCGCGACGGTTCAGGTGAGGAGCAGAGCATGACGCGTTTCGGATATTTCCTGGCGAGTGAGGAATTCACGCCGACCGAACTCCTGGAGCAGGCACGTGCCGCGGAACAGGCGGGATTCGGCTGCCTGGCCATCTCCGACCACTACCACCCGTGGACGGATGAGCAGGGACAGAGCCCCTTCGTCTGGTCGATGATCGGTGCGCTCGCCCAGGTGACGTCACTGCCCGTGACGACGTTCGTGACCTGTCCCACCATCCGCATGCACCCGGCCGTCAACGCTCAGGCGGTCGCCACCTCCGGTGTGCTCACCGGAAACCGTTTCCGCTTCGGCGTGGGCAGCGGTGAGGCGCTCAACGAGCACATCCTCGGCGACGCCTGGCCGGCTGTCGACGTACGCCTGGAGATGCTGGAGGAAGCGGTTCAGGTCATCCGGAGCCTGCAGACCGGCGACGAGGTCACTCATCGCGGCAAGCACTACACGGTGGAGAACGCCCGCCTCTACACGGTGCCCGACGAGCCTGTCCCCATCTATGTCTCCGGGTTCGGGCCCAAGGCCGCCGCCGTGGCCGGCCGGATCGGGGACGGGTTCGTCACGATGATGCCGGACGCGGACCTGGTAGGGCAGTTCCGGCGGGCGGGAGGCGGCCACAAGCCCGTACTGGGCGGCATGAAGGTGTGCTGGGACACCGACCGGGGGCAAGCCGTCAAGACGGCCCACCGGCTGTGGCCGACACAGTTCCTGCCGGGCGAACTCGGGCAGGTGCTGCCCGACCCGGCCCATTTCGAGCAGGCGTCGACGCTCGTGACCGAGGAGGCCGTCGCCGAGGGCATGGTCTGTGGCGACGACGTGGACGAGCACGTGCGCGCCGTGTCCGCATACGTCGACGCCGGGTTCGACGAGGTGTACGTCGGCCAGATCGGACCGGACCAGCAGGGATTCTTCGACTTCTACCGCAGCGAGGTCCTGCCGAAGCTGGACGACGAATGATCCTGCGTGAGCCCGGCGCTCCAGCCCGGTCGACGCCCGGGGCGGTAGGCGCCGACCCATTAAACGCTTGCCCCCCTCCAGCAGCCTGTCTGCCGCTCTCGGACCTCTGCGCCGAAGTGGACAAGGTCGGTGCGATGACCGAGACGGTCGGTGTCGCCAACCACGGCGTATGCCTCGACACCGGTGTGAACAAGGGAGAGGACGACGACGCCTGACCACTGCTGCGCGAGTAGGTGCTTCAGGCCGACACCGACATTCTCGTGATTGCCGACGCCACGCATGCCATCAACACCCATCTCGCGAAGCTCCTCAAGGAACGCCCGTACACGGTCGGATGACAGGACCGGGGACCGGGGACCGGCCGGACCGGAGCGGCTCGCGAAAGCCCACACCCCGTGCAGAAAGGTGCACCTCATGACCGACCGACGACTCGACGGCCGCAGCGTGCTGGCGCTCGTCACCAACTACGGCGTCGAACAGGACGAACTGCTCTTCCCGCTAAGGGAGTTGCGCAGGGACGGGGCCGATGTCACCGTCGTCGCGGTCAGCGCGGATCCCGTCCAGACCTTGCAGGGTGACAAGGACCTTGGTGAGAGCGTGAACCCGGATGTCACCTACGAAGCCCTGGGCGCCGCCCCGCACGATCTGCTGCTCATTCCCGGCGGCACGCTCAACGCCGACCGCCTGCGTCTGGAGACGGCCGCCGTCGACACGGTGAAGGCGTTCGCGGCGAGCGGCCGTCCGGTCGCCGCCATCTGCCACGGCCCCTGGGCGCTGGTCGAGGCCGACGTGCTGCGCGGCAAGACCCTCACCTCGTACCCGTCCCTGCGCACCGACATCACCAACGCGGGTGCCACGGCGTGGGTGGACGAACCGGTCGTGGTGGATCCGGCGGGCGGCTACCCGCTGATCACCTCCCGCACCCCGAAGGACCTGGACGGCTTCGTGTCAGCCATCCGCGACCGGCTTGCTCAGGTCTGAGGGAACGCACGCACGCGAGAGGGCCACGGACCAGAGGACGGCACGTGCCCCATACCCGAGCGGACGCCCGGCGGAACCACCCTCGCCACCAGCGGCGAGGCCCTGCCCGCCGTCGTCGCGACGCCGGCGGCCAGCGGGCGTATCTCCTCCTGCCGGAGCAGCTTCTGATCGCTCCGCGATACGTCCCGCCCGCTCTTGAGGTCGCCCTGCTGGCGCCGCTCGTCGCCATCAATCCACGCTGCCTCACCCGCCAGACCAGGACCTTCCTGCCCTAGCGGTGAGCGTTCTGCGCTGAACTCCCCGCGACGCGACCCCGTTCGCCCTTGTACGTGCTGCCGATTGCGCCCGGCCGCTCCGAGCGGAGCCTGCCGAAGGTACTGGGGACGAGGAGAACAACCTCTTCCCGCCCTGGGGCGGGTCGGCGGGAACTGTCTCGCGCACGGACGCGCGAGGACGGAAGCGGCATCGCATCGCCGTCCAGGGCAGCTTTTCCCCGGCCGAACGCTTTGCGCCCCGCACGCCACCGTGGTGGCGCGGCCCGGCGCCGGCCGTCAGGCAGTCAGAACGGAGTCGTCCTCGGGGCGGGCGCCCGGGAGTTGGTAGCGCGCGACGATGAGTGCGGCGTCGACGTCGCAGGTGCCGGTCGCCGTGCACAGGGTGTAGGCCACATCGTCCATGCGCTGTTGTACCTCGGCACTTCCCCGGGAGGCATTGAGGGCCTGCAGGATCTCGTACTGCTGGACGAGGCCGTTCAGGACGGCCGGGTGTGCCATCAGCATGCGACGACTCCTTCGTGCGCGGTTGGTTGTACGGCTCTCCGACTGCCCGGCCGTGCTGGGACCACACACCCGCAGGCGATGCGCATTTACGGAGGGGGGCGATGCCAGTCTCTGGAGACAACCGCTCCACTCGGGTGGACTGGCCTTCGCGTCGAATCCAATTCTGCTCATCCTGCGGGTCGCGATGCATGACGGGCTCGTCCCGGTCCTCGTCGCGGTCATCCTTGTCTGGCACGTGCTGTGCTGGTTTCTGCTGCCCCTGTGGGCGGAAAGGCGGCAGTCACCCGGATCCGGTGAGGCGTGGCTCCCCGGATTCCCGAGGCGGTTCGCACACCGTGAGGTGGGATTCCATGAGGCTGCCGAGGACCAGCTCTCCCCGCGTCTCCGTAGCGCTGGTCACCATGCGGCAGCCCCTCCCGCTGCGACGCAGGTCGTGGCGGACGCGCCCCTCGGGAGTCAGGCTCAGGACGCGGGCCACGCGCGGCGGGCGCGGCCGCACCACGTACGCCGCGGTCGCCATTGCCCGCCGCAGCCCGGCCGGTGCGCTGCGCAGGGACTCCACCCATGGATTGGGCGGCGCCGCGAGAGCCACCCACAGGTCGCCCGAGGGTCCTTGCGTCAGATTGTCGGGATAGCCCGGCAGGTCGTCCAGGAACACCTCAAGGCGGCCGGCGCCCGGCCCGGTGAGCCACAGGCGCATCAGACGGCGAGTTCCTGTCTCGGCGACGACGAGGTGTGAGGAGTCCGGGGCGAGGACGACTCCGTTGGCGAACTCAAGGCCCTCCGCGAGCACTTCGGGGATGCCGCCGGGCGTCAGGCGAAGGGCGCGTCCGGATGCGGTGTGCTCCAGCAGGTCGCTGCGCCACCGGGACAGCGGGTAGCGGCTGCTCGAGGACGTGAAGTACACGGTGTCGTCCGCGCCCACCGCCACGTTGCTGCACAGCCGGAGCGGCTCACCGCCGATCCGGTCGGCCAGCACCTCGAGGAGACCGGCGTCGGGAGACAGCCGCAACAGACCCCGCTCCGCGTCACAGACGAGAATGCAGCCGTCGGCCTGCGCGATCAACCCGAGCGGACGGCCCCCGGTACGCCCCACCTGCTCAACGGCGTGTGGTGGCGCCGGATCCACGCGCAGGATGCGGCCGTCCTCGACTCCGGTCAGGAGCCGGCCGTGGCCGTCAGGCGCGACGTGCTCAGGCCCTCGGCCGACGAATATCCGGTGCCGTACGACCAGCGGGCGCGGTTCGGCCCGGGGCGGCTGAAACCGGGTCACGCGGCAGCCGACCGGACACGCAGGCAGCGGCGCATCTCCTCCGCATAGGGCAGGGCCACACCGGCGACGATGAGCGCCGCCAGAGCGGCGAGGTACCCGGCGGGCAGCGGATGCCTCTTGGGGAGCAGGCGCCAGTCGTCCGCGCCTCGGCCGCCTCGCAGGGTGGCGCGCACCTCCTCGGAGTGCAGACAGGCGGTGAACGCCATCGCCGTCAGGGGCAGCACTTCCAGAAAGCTGTGGATGTGCTGTTCGACGGGGCGTACCTCACGCTCGCCCGTAGCGAGGGTGACGTCCCACAGGGCCGTGGCCGAATGCGCGAGGGCCGCGCCGCCCATCACGGTGAGGACGAGCGGGTTGACGCGGGCGAGCAGGCCCATGGTGACCGGGATGCCTGCCTCGGTCATCATCAGGGCGTGCACGGCGGACTCCTTGGCCCCGCTCGTCGATTCGATGTGCGTCCTGCGGTGCATGATCCAGTCGGCCACGGCGGGTACCACCCACAGCGGCAGGACTCCGTAGAGCAGAAACCGGCGGTTGGCGTCCTCGGTGTCGGTGGCGCGCATCGGGACGCTCAGGTCGGCGCCGCGGCGCCAGTGACGCCACGAGCGGGAGAGCGTGCGCAGAGACATGTGAACCTCCTCCGAAGGATCGAATACGAGGGCCGCACCGCAAGGGCGGCACCGGTGCGGTACCCCGCTCGACGTGTCCGACACGGGCAGCCGTAGGCAGAACCGCAGTCTCGGTGAGAAGCCGCAGACGGAAGCTTTTACCTTCATGGACCGGGGCACCCGGAAGATTCCAGGCTATTTGCGGTCCTGTCTGAAGAGAGGCAGCGGGAAATGCCGTCCGTCGCACCTGCCGGCTCCTCCACCGACCTCGATGATCTGACGAAACAGCCGAGGGTGGGTACGCAGGGTGTTCCCTGCCACGGCCACGTGGCGAAATGCCTCACGACATGAGCCAGAAGCGCGGGGATCCACGAAGAGAGCCGAGGAGATCGCCGCGCGCACCGTGAACGACGAGCGGGCCCGCAGGGCCGTACCAAGGGTCAGCTCTACGCCGAGGCCCAGCGCAAGGACATCAAGGGCCGCTCCTCGATGAACAAGGCGGAGCCGGCCAAGGCCGTGGGCCGCTGAGCCTGAGCCAGCACCTGCACGCGACGTATTTGGGGAGGCGTGCGCATGCGCGCTCTAGACGTACGTATCGAGGAGGTCCCTGACTCCCGCATCGAGAAGCCAGGTCGAGTACCTGCGAGTCCCCTTCGGCAACGCCTTGCCTACATGGCGCCGGACGCCGCCGGACGACCGGCGTGTTGTCGAGCTATGCGCTGTACAAGGGCGGGACGGTTGTGAACAGCGAGACGCCCCATGCCACCGTCGCCGCCCGAAACCACAACTGCTTCCTCGTGCGCGACGACGCCCGCGTCGTTGGCTCTGTCCATGCCCCCGACACCCTGATCACCCTGGCCCGGGACCGTCACGGTCCACCCGACGGTCCCGGAGGCACGCGACGGATACGGTCGGCCGTCCCATCGAGTAGCTGCACCGACGCGACGCGACGCGTCGGGTTTTGGTCCGTGACTGGTCCGGAAGAGCTGGTCGGGAGCGGGATAGCGGCGGGAGGAACTGGGAGCTATGACGTAGACCGGTCCCTGGGCTGAGTGGGCCGAGCGGAAGGCGCCTGACGGGTAAAAGCCCAGGTCAGGCGCCTTTTCTTGTGCCTCTAGAAGAAGCCCAACTTCTGCGGCGAGTACGACACCAACAGGTTCTTCGTCTGCTGGTGGTACATGCCTCACGCTTCTCTGACCAGCCAAAATATCCGTGGGTGAGGTGATCTGCGGGGCACTGGCCCGTGTATGGTCCGGATCTTGGAGGAGCTGTGGGCAGGAGGCAGTTGAGAGCTTGGCGAGTGGGAGGAAGTGGCTGAGGTGCGTAGGCGCCCTCGGAGGCGTGCCCGTTGTGGGATGTGTTGATGATGCCCCCACTATCCTTGCCCTCCCGCAGGATGCCCTTGGCCAGCCACAATCGTGACTGACACCACGCGCCGATCTGCGCTATGACGCACTACGAACGTGGTTCCGCGCAGTAGTCATGGGATCGCAGCAGTGGCGCTCGCTAAAGGTCAGCTTGCGTACGGTCCTCTTGCAGCCGCACCCTCTACGAGGGTGTAGTCACCGGGTGATTCAGCCTTGTTCTGCCGACACCCGGAGGCGGTTGACGGTCTACGGAAGACTGCCCTGGTGCCCTTCCTCGTCACCATGGCGGCAATCCCGGTGCTGCTCATCATTTTCGGAGTAACGGCCGCCGCCCTAGATCCGTTACGCCGCCGTATCCGAGCTCGTCGTCATCAGTACGCTCAGCGCTTTTCCGAGCGTCTGCTCAACGACGCACGACGTGTGCTGCCTCGTGTTCTGCCGGGGCGTCCCGAACCGACCGCGAACATGCCGCTCTGTCTCGTGCGATGGTGGGACGCCTTTCTTGCCCTCACCCCAGGCCGACTCGTGATGCTTCTCCTTATTGTATTGCTCGTCCATGGCGCCGTTGACCTGCCGACTGGGGCCGAATCCAAGGGAGATGCTGCTCCACTCGATCCATTCACGCACCTGGCCAAGGGCGTTTGGGAGGCAGCCAGTTGGACGGCAGGCAAGTTGACCAATCTCCCCTCGGTCTGGGCAGGCATTCCCGAGCATCCAGGCTCCGTGATCGCGCTCCTCAGCCCCTTTATCACTATCCTGGCCATCTTCGCGGCCGTTTGGTTGGTCTCGCCTGGCTTCACGGCGTTCGGCCGATGGGATGGGCCTGGCGTGACGCGCTCCGCCGCCTCAGTGCCTAAGCAGATGATCGAAAGGCGATATGGGCCAGTTGTTGTCCTGCTGAGCACTGCTACGTGCTGTGGACGTGCGTACCTGCGTGCCGCCGAGACTCCGCCGCTCGACATGCCGCAAGTGTCCGTCCGTGCCTGCGAACGGGTAGTCCGACGGGCCTGGCGCACTCGCCACGGCAAGCCGCGCAGGCACCGCCGACGTGAGCTCAAGCTCCACGCGGCCAAAGTGGTTGGCGCGCTTCGGCTTGCCGAGGCGGAACAGGACATCGATCCCGGACCGGCGCTTCAGAAGCTCGCTGGCATGCTCGTCACAATCACCGAACGCTACGTTGAGGGCCGCATCGGTGAGCTCCTCGACGAGAGCGACCTGAGTGGCATCGACCCGGTGACCGACCATGGAATGCCGCGCATCGTGGGAGCGGGCAGCGTAGTTGTTCTGGCGATGTGGGGAGCTCACTTGCTCGGCTTCCCTGAAGGCGTCTCAGGACCGTTCCTTGGTCTGGTCGTTACCGGCGCCGTCGCCTTGTTCTACCGCGGCAGCATCCCCAGTCCCTCGGACCTCCTCGACATCCTGCGGAGTGCCGACCGACGGTGACATCGCCGTTCGCTTCCGAGGTCCGGCAGTCCGGCGCTTGAGGCCGGTCTGATAGGGCCGTCGCAGTTCGCCAGAGCCCCCGCTCCGCCTCACGACCCGCCATGATCTTGGAAGCCTGAGCCCGTTCTGGTTTCACCCTCACTGCCCGACGAACCGTCACGTCGTGTGTGGAAACGCTCGCGCTGTCCTCTGGCCGGGACGTGAATCTGGGAGCCCCTCGTGACGAGGTACTCGCCACCATCTCCTTTTGTTTGATCGACTTCTGCTCCGGCGGTGGCACACAGCGGGCGGTCCCTTTCACCTCGCCGTGGCGCAGGGGGGTGGTCGAGGAGGTGCCGGGCGACGTGTTCGTGCTCGTCGACAGGACGGTGCGGGGCCATCCTCCCTGCGACGTGAGTCCGCCTGGGACTCCTCGGGCGGTGGCGCGCAAGTCATGGCCTATGACCCAGGTGTTTAGGTGTCTCGCGAGCGTTGTACCGTACCGGCGACGAACGATTTTCTGAGTGTCTTGAACCGGGGGCGGGGGCGAAAGGTGTCGACTATCGGTCTGGCTGCAGCTATCGAGGAGCTGCGTCAGGAGCTGTACGAGTCGCAGCGGCTTGGCGTCAACCAGCAGTTCGCCTTCGGCGTCGAAGAGGCGGAACTGGAGCTGCAGCTCGAACTGCGCAAGTCCGCCAAGGGGGATGGCAAGCTTTCCTTCGGTGTAGTTGCTGTTGGTGCGGGGGGCGAGCAAGCCACCGTCCTCACCCACAAGTTGGTGCTGAAGCTGTCGGTCAAGGACCGGGCCATCGGGGGCAGGCGCCCCGAGATCGGAGACGACGAGTTCGGGTCGCTGGACGAGGAGTGACGTGGATCGCCGCAGACTGGCGCTGATCCGCAGTGGGGGCACCGGTGAGGGGCGTCTCACTGTCGGCTCCGGCTATCTGATCGCCCCGCGGCTCGTGCTAACCGCCCGCCATGTGCTGGAGGACCGCGTCACGGGAACGCTATGGCCGGCTGTCACCGTACGGGTGGGCCACCACCTCGACGGAGAAGCGACGAGCGTTGACGCGGAACTGCTCTGGGTCCACCCGGCCGGACTCGATGTCGCGCTGCTACGCATCGACCGAAAGATCGACCTGCCTGGTTCCGTCCGTTGGGGCTGCCCCGCAGGCACCGCGCCACTGCCATACGAGGGCCTCGGCTATCCCTGGGCCGCCAAGGGAGAGACCCGGGCACCGGAGCACCTACGCGGTGTCTTGCCGGTCCTCTCCGGAGGCAAGGACCGCTACGTCCTTGACCAGGGGCCGGCCCCCACTGTCCGTACCGACGGCGGGAACGCCTGGGGCGGAGCCTCCGGGGCGGCGATCTTCTGCGGCGGCCACCTCGTCGGCGTCGTGACCGAGGAGGACCACGCGTACGGAGCCCGTCGGCTGATCGCCCTGCCGGCGTCCTCCTTTGCTCGGGACGGCGACTTCGCGTCCTATGTCGAGGAGCAGACCGGTCGGTCTCCCGAGCCGAGTGCGATCGGTGCTTCCCTGCCCGAGGCCGGGCCCGCCGTCGAGCGCACACCAGCCGAGCGTGAACTGGAGACGCTGCTCGCGCCGTTGTTCTCGAACCCTGGCGTCCGAGTCGATCACGCTCGGGCCCTGGCGCGCGAACTGGGCTACGTGGCCGAGGGCTATGAGCCCACCGCTGCCGACCTCGTTGCTCTTCTTATGGCGCATCCCCGGGCAATCGCGTCGCTCGGTGAAGCCCTCGCCAGCGGCGCGCAGGGTGCGGCCCGTGCTGCTCTGACTCATCTGTTCTCGTGGGCCAGGGCACTCGACTGCGGGTCGCTGCTCTCCGTGAATGAGTACGACGTTCTGATCGGTCTGCTGCGCCGGGTCTGCGAGAAGCAGCCAACGCTGCTGCCCCGAACAGCCGCTGAGGCGCTGCGGTATGTCGTTCTTCCAGAGATCCTCACCCGTCCGCTGCTCGGCGAGGAGGACGTTTGCGGTGTGGTGGAAGGCTTGGAGGATCTGTCCGACGGTGTGAGCGGCACTGAAGGCGCCCCGCCTGTGCCGGCGCTGCTGCGGCTCGTCGAGTACGTGGCGGCGGCCACAGACGCCCGGCTGGGTGACGACCTGCGCGCGTGGTCGGGAAAGACCGCCCAGCGGCTCGGTATCCACGACGGGGCCCTGGGGGAGCGGCGTGCGGATGCGGCCCAGTGGGCGAAGTGCGCAGCGTCGCCGGTGACGCGGGTCGTGATGGAGTTGGCACATGACCCCGACGTAGGAGACGACCGGTACCGGGTCCGGATCCTGCTTGTCCGCGACGACGGCTCGTATCGCGTGCTCAAGGAGGCGGAATCGGAACCCAAGACGCCGCGGGAGGCAGCGGACAGCCTGAGCGAGGCGGTCTTCGCCGCGGCCCAGGAGCCGGGGCAAGGCGATCACGTGCCGTGGGTGACCGTCGTGGTCGACCGAGCGGGCCTCGACTTGGCTGTCGACGAGTGGGAGCCCGGAGCGCGCGACGACATCCTTCCGGCGTGGCCGATCGGAGCGGAGTACAGCGTCTCTCTGAGCTGCCCGGAACTCAGTGACCGGAGGCCGGAACGCGACGGCGACCGTGAACGCCGGTGGAAGAACGGCCGCGCGTCGGTGCTCGTCACCAGCCGGACATCCGGCGACTCCAGGCAGCTCGTGAATCTGCTCAAGACCAAGCATCGCGATACCGCGCGGGTGATCCTCCACGGCCCCGCCGATGAGAGGCGGTCCTGGTTGCTGACGTGTCTCGTCCTGGGCGTTCCGGTCGTGCTGTGGGACCGTGAGGCCACCGGCTATGAGGACGCGGGGAAGTTGGAGGTCCTAGCTCCCGCCGGTGACTTGGAGGGACTTCCCGGGCGGCTCCGGGACTTCCGGAGCGACTTGGCGGCTTGCCCGGCGGAGCGGCGGGCACGGCCCTCCCTCGTGTGGGAACCGGAGGGCTGTCTTCCGCGGACTGAGTCGCTTCAACTGAGTGACCCTTGGAGAGGATCGCACGCGTCATGACCACCTCAGAGCCCCTGGCCGGTACAGGCCCTCGGCTTTCATCCTCCGACGGCGGCGACTGGTGGCTGTTCCGCGGAGACGGCGAGCGCCGTGAGGTGCCGTTCCCCGCTGCGCCTCCGTGGCGCCGGTTCGACCGGCAGGAGAGCGCTACCGGCGACAGGGTCCCGTACCCGCGGCCCTACCTCATCGGCCCTGACGAGGTGGAGGTGGTGAACGCGGCGCTTCACCTGCGACGGCCCCTCCTGGTGACCGGGCAGCCCGGTACGGGCAAGTCCTCCCTGGCCTACGCCATCGCTCACGAACTCGCGCTCGGCCGTGTCCTGCAGTGGCCAGTGAACAGTCGCTCTACTCTTCAGGACGCCCTCTACCACTATGACGCCGTTGGCCGGCTGCGTGAGGCGACTTTGCGGCGCGACGCGGACGGCACGGAACCGGACATCGGCCAGTACATCCGGCTCGGCCCCCTGGGTAACGCGCTTGTGCCCCGGGAGCGCCCTCGCGTGCTGCTCATCGACGAGTTGGACAAGGGTGACGTCGATCTGCCCAACGACCTGCTGACCGTATTCGAGGAGGGTGAGTTCGCCATCTCTGAACTCACCCGGCTGCCCGCGAGCCACACACCTGTACACGTTCGGACCGTCGACCCGGATGAGACTGCCCCGGTTACACGAGGCCGTGTCCGCTGCGGTGAGTTCCCGGTCGTAGTCATCACCAGCAACGGCGAACGGGAATTCCCTCCCGCCTTTCTACGGCGCTGCGTCCGCCTCGATCTCCCCGAGCCCAACGAGTCGCGGCTTCGGGAGATCGTCGCCGCGCACCTTGGTCCCGACGCCTTGGACGAGACCGACGACCTCTTGCGGGAGTTCCTCGAACGCCGCGCCGAGGGCGAACTCGCCACCGATCAGCTGCTCAACGCCGTCTTCCTCCGCAAGGGTGGCGTGAACCTGGACGCGGCTTCCCTCCTCCAAGGCGTCCTGCACCGTCTCGGCGGAGCTGTGTGACGCCGTGATCTCGCGCGTGACGAAGGTCCTGGCCGAGAGCGGGGTAGAGCTCTCCCACGAGGAACTCCTCGACGCCATATGGCTCGCCGGGAAACTGCCTCGAGACTGCGGGCCCCTGGCGCGCTCCGCCGGAGTGGCCACTGCGACCTCGGAGCGGCACGACGAGCCGCACCGCGACAAGCCGACGGCGCCTAAGACCGCAGAGCCCGCACCAGAGCCGACCACCGCGACGTCCACGAAGAAACAGTCCGCGCATCCCGTCCTGGCCTCAGCGCAGCCCAGCCCCAGCCAAGAGGCGCAGGCGCCCGCGGGCCCGCCGTCGGCGTTTGCAGTCAGTGCCCCGGACAGCAGTACCCTCGGCGCCCGGCAGCTCCGGCTCGGCAAGTCCCTCCGGCCGCTGCGGCAGCGCTTCCCCGACCGGGGTCAGCAGGAACTCGACGTCACACGGACCGTCGCCGCCATCGCCGACACAGGCGTGCCCGAGACCGTCACCAGAGCGGCGCGCACCCGCTGGCTGTCCCTGGCCCTCGTGGTTGACGACGGCGTCTCCATGGTGCTCTGGCAGCGCCTTGCCGCGGAGGTCCGGGCGCTGATGGAACGTGCCGGGGCCTTCCGAGATGTGCATGTGTACGGACTTGACACGCGGAGCGGCACTCCGTCCTTGCGGACCAGCCCTTACCACAATCGCGGTCGGCTCTTGACGCCGGAGACTCTGTGCGACCCCACGGGCAACACCCTTGTCCTGGTCGTCAGCGACGGTGTGGGCGAAGCCTGGCGGGACGGCGGGATGCGTCAAGTGATGGACCGCTGGGGAAGTTGCGGTCCTGCCGCGATCGTCCAAGCGCTGCCTTCGCGACTCTGGGCAAGCACCGGCATCGGCACGCGGCGCTGGCAGGTCACCACCCATCGCCGCGGCGGCCCCACCCGCGCCTGGCACGTCACTGACCCGGACCTGCCGCCGGACCTCGTCCGTTTCAACTCCGTACCGGTCCCGGTCCTCGCACCGACCCCTGCGGCCGTCGCCGACTGGGCCTGGCTCGTCGCGTCACCCGGTGGCACATCAACCGTGCCGCTGTGGGACGCCGACCGGGCCGGCTTCAGCTGGACCGTCGCTGACGCCCGGGGCGGCGATGCTTGCGAAGCGGTACTCCGCTTCAGGGAGGCCGCGTCCACCGAGGCGTATCGGCTCGCGGCCCACGTCGCGGCCGTCGCCCCTGTCACGCCGCCTGTGATGCGCCTGGTGCAGGCCGCCCTTGGATCACCGACAGACCTCGGGCACCTCGTGGAGGTGTTCCTAGGAGGTCTGATGAACGAGCTCGATGCCGACGGGGCGGACCGCCTGCCGCACCACCGGCGGTTCGATTTCACGGACGACGCCCGGCGCGTTCTCCTCAGCGCGGTCTCCCCGAGGGAACTGCTGCGGACCACCGAGGCCGTGACGCGACGGATTGAGGCCGCCATCGGCCGCGCCCCGGTCTTCCCGGCGTGGGTCGGGCACCCGGACGGCACGGCCGTCATCGACGACTCCGCGCGTGCCTTCGGCTGGCTTCGGGAACAGACGCTGACGCGGCTCGGCATCCCGTCCGTCAACGCCGGGTTGGTGGCGCCCGCGCCGGAACGACCCAGCGGAAGACTTGGGGGCGAGATTGCGGATTCCGCCGGTCCCAAGCTCTCCGCGGTTGCCGCGAGTGATCAAGCGTACGACGTGCCCGGTGAGCCCCTGCCGCCCGGCTGGGTGGAGCTCCTGCCGGAGGACCCGCTACGGCTCGGTCGGTTCCGGCTCCGTGCACGCAGTGCCCTGGGCTGGCCGCACCTGACGATGTACCTGGCCGAGGACGAGGACGGCACTGTTGCCACGGTCCGGGTGCCGGTCGTGCTGCACGCCCGCGACCCGGGAGCGGCGCTGGGCCTCGTCCGGACGGAAGCGGAGTGTCTGACGCGCATGCAGGGCATGCATGTCCCTGCACTCCTCGGCGTGGCGGCGAACACCACAGGGGAGTTGCCGTGGGTTGCGGCGAGCTGCGTCCACCGCCGAGCAGATGCCCCGTCCTCACCGCCCGCACCAAACTTGCGCGCCGTCCTCGATGAAAACGGGGGCACGGTCCCAGAGGAGGTCTTCTTGCGGATCGGGCTGGGCTTGACGGAAGCGGTTGCCCTCGCCCACTCACGGGGGCTTGTGCACGGCTCACTCTCCCCCCGGGCCGTTCTTGTGACGGACCGCGACGTCCGGCTGGTCGGCTGGGCGACGGCGACGGTCGATGGAGCCGACAGCCCTCACCGCGACGTGCTGCCGCTCAGTGAGACCTATCTGGGGGCGGCCAACGACGGATTCCTCACGCCCCAGAGCGACGTGTACGCCGTTGGGGCACTGCTGCTGGCCTTCCTCTCGGGACAGTGGAGCGACCCGAAGACCGACCGCGCGGAACATGACCCTGGACCCAACTCCGTGATCGGACCGGTGCTCGTGAGGACTCTTCGGCGTTGTCTGGAGAACGACCCCAGCCGCAGACCCTCCGCCGCTGCGCTGGCGGAGGCGTTCGCCGCTGAGTGCGGACGTCAGACGGCCGACCGAGGATCGGCAGGAGACTTTCCCGTCACGATGCCGGGCGAGGACACTGCGGCGGGAGATCGGCCGGGCGGGAAATTCTTGCCACCGGTCTCCGAGGAGACCGAAAGGAAGCTGCCTCATGGCCTGAGAATTCCCGCCGACGAGTCGGGGACGTTGGTCGACGGACGCTACCTGCTGACCCAGAAGCGGCACGCTGGAGTGACGTCGACCACCTGGCAGGCCACGGACGAGCAACAGAGCAGGGAAGTCTCTCTCAAGCTGTTCAACGCGCTGATGACGGGCGCAGCGTCCGCAGAGGAAGACTTCATCGCCGATGCGGAGCGGCTAGCCGCACTCGACATTCGAGGGTTCGTGCGGGTCACCGGCTACGGGGTGCACGACAGGCGTCCGTACCTTGTGACGGATGCCGTCAACGGTGAGAGCCTGGAGCAACTGCTGAATCGTGCACCCGGCACTCTGCCCTTCGACACGATCAGAGAAGTCGGCCAGCAGATTGCGCACATGCTCGCCGAGTTCCATCGCAACGGCCTGCTTCACCTGGACCTCAGCTCCGCAGCGCTGGTGTTGAGCCAAGACGGTCGGGTACTTGTGACAGATCCAGGTCTGTGTGTCCGCCGCCTGCCACATACCGACCTGAGTACGCTACGACCAACCCGCAGCCCTTCCCCTTTCCTGCCTCCCTACCGGTCGTACGAGGAGATCTTCGGGAACGCCCCTGTCGACCACCGAAGCGACCTGTACTCACTGGGCTGTCTGCTCTACGCCATGGTCACCGGCGCACCGCCCCTCCCTCCCACGCTCACCCCGCAAGAACCAGATACTGACCGCGGCCCGCATCGTCGACCGGACCTGCCCTCCGGTTTGCCTGGCGAACTCGAAGCACTGGTCACGGACCTTCTGGCGACCAACCCCGAGCAGCGGCCGACCAGCGCGACTGAGGTACTGGACAGGCTGGCGCGTACGGGTGTGGACGACGAGGAGCTTCTCGCGACCTACCGCGTACTGCGGGATGCAGACCCGGACGGTACACGCATGGGTCGTGTGCTGCGGGACGCCATCGACGAGGTATTGGACGGCGAGGTGACGGGCCGTTACGACTTGAAGCACATCACCAAGACGGAGCGGACGCACATCGGGAGTCTGGTGCACACCGCGATCCAGCGAGAGTTTCGCTTTGAGGACGGTCAGGTTATGGACTTTCGCATCGCCGACGTCGATGTCGACTGCCGGTTCAGCCTTCAATTCGGCGGTTGGATGCTCCCTCGCGGGACGCTGGGTCACCTTTGCCTTCTGGTCTGGGCGAACGACTACCAGAGCCAGTGGAGCGTTGGGTTGCTGCGTGTCAAGCAGGAGTGGCTCAACAGTAAGGGCAACCGAGACCTAAGGACCACGCTCAAGGCCGAGCATCGCGACAAGATCCTCTGGCTCTGGCGCGACGCCGAGCTCGCCGAGAACGTCCTCCTGCACATCTCCGACGCCGACCGGGAAGCGGTCTTCGAGAGTAGCTCCGGCCAGGCCAGGCTCAACGAGTTGTTCCGACGCGTTCAGCAGCGCCGGATCGGACGCAACATCGTCCGCACCGTGGTGCAGCAGCGGGACTACATGAAGCGCGTCCGCGGAAGCGGGGGATCCCGCTCAGCGCTTCGAGACGAGGGAATCATCGTCATGGGCGACTACGACTCACACCGGCGTGTTGCCCGTCAGCTCGGTCTCCCCGCCCCTAGGGAAGGGGAATTCATCAGCGCGAGGGTCGCACCGGCTGTGCCTGGAGCCGGCAAGCCAGTCGTGGAGTTGGACAGCCGACTTTGGGCTCTGGCCTCGTCCGAAGATCCTGTGCACCGGGCGCCGGCGCTTCCTTGACATCTGCCACCGGCGGTAAGCAGTGATCATGTAGACGGACCCCGCCGCAACTGATGTGGGCCTCGTCTCCCCAACCACTGGCCAGCTGGGGACGTCCTCCTGGGGAGGGCCGTCGTTCGTGATCTCCTGGATGTTCCCTAGTAAGGCGTCAACGGGGTGTTGGCAGAGACGGAATGCGCATCGAGGGCGTCGCGATGGTTCGCTAGTTGACGGGCGTAGTTGGACAGACCGGGTAGCGCCGGGCAGCCGACACATGGGCAGCGGGCACTGTCAGTGCCTGGCAGTAGGGTCCGAAATGAGGCCCTCGTGACCTGTGAGCGGCCTGCGTGTCGTGTTGGGAGAGCACGTGGATGCGGTTTCACCGGCGGTGCTGGCCAAGTGGGCGGGTCCCATGGTCAGCCGGTTTGCCATGAGCGGAATCCAGAAAGTCACCCGTAACCGGCGAGTGGCACGCGCCGCCGCCAAGAGAGCGGCGACGGCCGGAGTGCCGGTTACCGCGAAGTCTTTGCGTGTGTGGCTGTCTCGGGCGGATACGGCCCAGCAGTTGCGGCAGTGCACAGAGCGCTCTCTCGGAGAGGCTGCTCGGCAGCTGAGGTATGTGATCCCCCGCAGGGAATCTGGGGAGCGCGAGGCGGATGCGCTGCTGGTTCTGCAGATCGTGATGGAGGAGTACGTACGTTCGGCAGTACCTTCGGAGGCCTCGCTTGTCACTGGTGACTGGGGGCGGCAGATCACGCGGGAAGAGGGGGCAAAGACTCGGGAAGATGTTGAGGACCTGCGTGAGAACGTACTCAGTCGCTTGGACGCTCGCACAGACTTCGGTGATGCTCTGCGCACGTTGAGCCCCTGGTCGGCTCAGGAAGCGCGGCGCCTTCACGTGGCGTGGCCAGCCGTAGCGAGAGCGGTCGGGATTCTGTCTGAGGCGGAGGCAGCGCGTGGCTCCGCTATCCAGCAGTGGGCCGATCAGGAGCCAGCGTGGCTGACTGACGCGCCAGCTGAGGCGTTGGGCTGGCTCGGACAGCTTGCTGCCGACTACGACGCACGGGGTGCCTCCCACGTGTTTTTCGAGCGGTGTGTTCGAGAGGGCGGATACCCTCGAGACTTCTTCGTGGCGCGTGCGGCGACGCAGGCGGGATCCGGCACGGAGCAAGAAGTGCGGGACTACCTCGCGGCGCACCATGACGCCTCGTCGCCATTGCTGAGCGGGCTGCTTGCCTGCCTGGACAAGGACTGGGCCGAGGGAATCGAGCAGTTGGGCCGGTGGGAGCCGCATCATGCGCTGGCACAGGCCATGAAGGCCCAGTTTCAAGCCGAGGTACTAATCAAGACGGGGCGACCAGCCGAGGCGCTGGCCAAGTTGCGGGCTGCGGACCAGGAGGGGACGTTCACGGGTGTCGCTGTCAGCCTGGCTGGAGTGTTGCTGCAGCACGCCGTTCACAGCCGCACCTCGAACAGACTGGCGGCTGGTCAAGAGGCCTTTGCCGTGGCGGTCCGAGCCCGCAACGGCCGTCGCATCTGGCACGGGGACAGCGCTGAAGCGGCCGTGCTAGCCGTGCAGGCGGCCGTGCTCAGCGGGGATCTGGCCACGGCGTGGAAGCTGACACAGCCGGAACCCGAAGGTGAGGCCGAGCCGCGGGAGGCGGCCGACCGCCGGATGCAGGAGCAGACCGCTTTGGTGGCGGCCATGACAGGCCGTCAGCAAGAAGCTGAGCAGTTGCTGGCAGACATGACGAACGCCTTTGCGCAGGCCCACGTCAGGGCAGTGATCGCGGAGTCATCTCTCGCAGACGACACCACCACCTCAGAGGTGAAGGCACTGTGGCTTCGAGTCTGGGAAGCCGCGGACAGCGAAGGGGAGCAGCTGACCGCGGCCGCGGGCCTGGCCGCCGCGGGGGCAGATCTGCCCGACCTGAGTCACCTCAGGGCCGATTTCCCTGACCTCGTCGCTGAGATCGAGTTGCTCGCCCGGGCGCTACGGGGCAGTGCCGGAGACGAGTTGGCGCTGCTGCGCGCCAATGTCACCCAAAGCCCAATGATCGTGGTGAAGCTCGCCGCGCGTTACCACCGCAGTGGGAACGTCGTGATGGCGGCCGAGACCCTGAAAGACGGAGCTGATCACTGGCGTGACGCCCGCCTGATGGCTCTGGCCGCAGGGCTGTTCCATGAGGCCAGGGAGTATCCCCTTGCCCGGGAATGCGCCGACGCGGCACTCAGAATGGCCGGGGCCGGCTGGGCGGGGCAGGGCCGCATGTACGCCCTCCTTGTCGAGGCCCACTGGGCCGACGGGCGGCTGGACCGCGCCACGGATGCGGCCACCAGCCTGCTCGCCCTCGATGCTCTGGACCCCGATGCCCGCTGGGCTCTGGTGAAGTGCTATGCCGTCCGGGCCCTGGCTGAACAGGCCTGGCAGACTCTCGCTGAGCACGGGGAGCCGCTGGATCCCCGCAACCGGGATGAAGCACTGCTGTGGGTCGGGCTGGGAGCTAGTTACTCTGCGGACCCGCAGTTCATCGGTCGTGCCCTCACGCTGATGAAGCGTTGGCCGGAGGACGAGGAACTTCTCGGTCGGCTTCTGGGCGCGCTCCATTGGCGTGTCGTGGAACCTGCGGAGCCGTTGCCTGAACAGGAAGCCGAACAACTTCGCGAGGCTACAGCGAGCTACTTGGAGCGCTTCCCGGACAGCACTGTGTTTCGGGCCGTCTCGTTGGGAACGCCGGAGAGCCCTCTCGAAAACCTTGCCGAGGAGCTACGGCGTCACTACGAGAGCACCAGGGAAGTCCGGGAGAAGGCTGCAATCGGTGAACTTCCGGTAGGAATGCTCGCCATGGCCGCGGGCCGGTGCTATGCCGAGACCTGCATGCGCCGTACTGCGGAACGTCCCGTGGTGTACGCCGCTGACCTCCCTTCCGACCCGGCAGAAACACTTGCAGTGCAGGCTGCGCGGACCGGACGGGTCATGCTCGACACCAGTGCGGCCACAACCCTCGCTCTACTGGAGAAGGGCGTGTCCGAGCAGCTCATCGGCTACTCGCAGGCAGTGATGACCACAGACCAGCTTCTGGCTGACGCGCTGCAGGCGAAAGAATCCATCGCGCTGCGGACTGACATGACACTGGCCTGGGATGAGCGAAGCGCCAATCCCGCTGTTCTGACATCGACGCCCAAGCAGCTGGCCGAGCTGCGGTCCACCGCCGCGCGGCTGGTGGAGATCATGCAATCCGCTCCCCGAGTGTCACGACCGGAGCTGCGCAGCCTCCCGCAAATGCCCAGTGGTCGCCGTGGCAAGGCATGGCTGACCGCCCTGGACTATGCCAAGGAACACGGTCACATCGTGTGGTGCGACGACCGGGTCCTGCGCGCTGTCGCACGGTCGCAGGACGTGCCCTCCTTTGGCACGCTGGCTCTCGTCGACGCCTGCCTGCAAAGCGAGCTGATGGCACCCCAGGAGAACCTGGTCATCAAGGCCGAGCTTCTGCGGAACTACTACGTCGACATCCCGTTCGCCGCTGACCTCTACGCGGCTGCGGCGCAGGCTGACGGCTGGCAGGCAAAGGCAGTCGCCGTGGCTTTGTCACGGTCGGGCGCATGGTCCAATGCGCAAGCCACAGCGGCATTTGCTTTGGATGCTGCCTCCCAGATCGTTAGCTCTCTGCCGCATGAGGCCTCGACATGGCTCAGCAACGCTTACGCCGGCCTGCATCGGGCCACGGTGCCCTCGCACCGGGAGCGCAACCTTCAGGTGCTTTGCTGGCAGATCCTTACCCAACCCTGGATTTCGGTGCCGTCGCTCCCGTTCGTGCTGGCTGGCCTGCGCGCTGGCAGGGAGGCAGTAGCTGATACCGATGCCCCGCTGCGGGCCGCCCTCACCCAGTATTACGGCGCCCTCATCGACCAGGTCGACCATGTCACCGCCGCCAGCACGCTTATGGGTCTGTTCGCCCTCACCGACGAGGAGGACAAGGCCATCGCGGCGCGCACTGTGTTGACCTACGGTGCCCGGTAGAGGGCAGGGGGCGGCAGCGCCTAGCAAGGCCGCAGCTTGACGTCTGCACCGACAGCGTGGAAATGGCGCGTCCGATGCTGCGTACGTCAACAGGGCAGGCTGTCCGAGAGAGAAAGGAGCGCGAGTCGATCTGGTTCCTGCTGTGGGCGCATGTCAGAGCAGAGGGGCGGGGCGATGCGTCACCGAGGGAGTCTCCTGAACGGCGTTGTATGTCGAAGACAGCATGGTTGGGCTGTCCGCCTTTGATGTGGGTCGATGATGGCAAGAGTGAGCCGTTGCGGTGGGTGTTGCGGGTGCGGACGTCAGGGGCCATTTTCGGTGGGCAGGCAGTTGCCGGAGGTGAAGAGCTGGGGCCATGCGCTGTTCCCCTGGTAGGCGGCGATGGCCCAGTGGGTGTAATCCCAGCGCTTGTTGGCGTTGTACTCGGCCAGCAGCCTGGGGCAGGCGGTCTTGGTGACGACGTCCTGGAAGTGAGTTTGCTGGGCGCGGCCGGCCAGGGCGCCCGAGCCGTCCTGGGCCCAGACATACATCACCTTTTGGACTGGGTCGAAGCCGAGGGTGATGGCGTCATCGCGGTCGAAGGGCTCCAGGCCGTGTCCCTCGGCAACGCGTGTGTTCCAGGCAGCTGTGATCGCTTTGACCGTGGCGCCGGCGATGCGGATCTCGTCCTTGTCGCTGCTGGGTATCTGGGCGGTGACGATGCCTTCGTCTGTGCCCTGGCGCTGTCCGGCTTCCTCGGTGTAGCAGCCGTCGGTGGCTTTGCCGAAGCCGAGGATGGTGGCCTCGTCCTGGCCGCGCGCCCACGCAGTTCCGGACATCATCTCGCCGCCGTAAGGTCATTTAGCGACCACGACCGAATTCGCCAACGGTGTCCGATGAGGGACATCACCGCTACCGGCCCGCATTGGGTCGGTAGCGGGTTGCACGCGTACAGGCACTACTCGTCTCGGAAAGGTGGAATCTGGCGCATGGCCAGCACTGTGCCGTCCCGGCTGATCGAGACAACGCCGCCCCAGGTGTGGTCCCAGAATTTCCCATGTTCCTTGGCCCTTCTTGCATGGACCTGCTGTCGGTAGGCGGCTATATCGGCCTGCCGTTTGGGCTCTTGCCTGGTGATGAGGGAATCGAGGACGTCGGCGGCGACGCCGGAGAATGCTTGTACTCGTTTGCCGTTGAGCCGAAAGACGTGATCCGTGCCCTCGAATTTCTCGCCCAGCAGAGTGTAGTCCTGGTCCTGGACGCTGCCGGAGGCGGCGTGGGCGAAACCCTGGAAGAAGTCGCTGCCTTGGCGGGTGGTGAGGAGCGCGGCGGTGGATTCGCCGTCCCCGGCGAAGGCCGTCAGGCCGGCGGCTCCGACGCGGGCCAGGACACGCTGGAACCACTCGTAGGCCTTGGGGTCTTTGGGGCCGACTTGGCAGCCGGGCTCGGAGGAGTCGGGGTCCTTGCCTTGTCCTGGTTTGAGGATGCCGATGTCCGGGTTCTTGCCGCCTAGGTCCAGGCCGATGTCGGCGGTGGGGGTGCCGTCGGGGATGTGCAGCCAGCCGCCGGGGCCGTCGGCATGCAGGACGTGGACAGTGAGCGGGTCGGTCAGGGCGATCTCCGTGCTGAACAGCAAGGCCGGGGTTTCGTTCCAGGCTCCGATGTGTACTCCGTCGGCGTGGACGGCTGCGGAGGCGAGCTGTTCGTAGGCCTTCTGTCGGTCGCTGTGGTTGCCTTTGCAGGCGATGGGGATGACGCGTGAGGACTCGCCTGGCTTCCAGACCTCGGCGAAGAATTGCGGACGGTAGGGGTAGCCGACGGTCTTTGTTTTCGCCTTATCACGGCTGGTCAGTGTCCAACCGGCCCGTAGGGCGGTGTCGGCACGGACGAAGGAGATGCTGTGGTCCGGATAGCGGCGGGTGAGGATCTGTTCGCTGACGGCCAGTGCGAATGCGTGTCCCAACTCCTCGGACTGCAACGCCTTGTAGTACATGGCGATTCGCTTGCCCTCGTCGGACAGGCCGAGCAGGTTGCCCTCCTGTGACAGGCCGAGCTGGGTCTCGGTATGGGCACTGAGCGCCTGGCAGTACTTCAGACTGCCCCAGTGCTCGGCCAGTCCGCGTGATGCACCGCGCTGGGACAGCGCCAGCCCGCGGCCCAGGTGGTGCAGGACGTCCCAGAACGTCAACGTCACGGACAGGCCGACCTCCGTGCCGGGGAGCGGTCGCAGCCCTGGTTTGCGCCGCAGAGGCTCGTAGGTCTCTCCCGTCTTGGTCTTGCCCTCCTCCTGCCGCTTCTCGAACGACTCGCGACGCTCCCGTTCCTTGTCGGCTGCAGCCTCGTCAACCTTGCCCACGAGCTCCCGCGTCGAGTGAACCGCTACGGATACCTGCTGCCTGAGACTGTTCAGGATCTCTTCAGTCTTCGGAGTGCTTGCCACGACTGCCCTCCCCACTTCGGATGTCCCGGTCGACCACCGGCGGCCGATCGGTCACTCAGTCGAACAGCGGCGCCAGTGCGTTCGGGCCGGCAAGGATGCGCCAGGCGGGAATACGGATCACGTGTGTGACAGGACCGGCCTTCGCACCCCGGCCGCCAGAAGGAAGTCCGACGAGCAGGCCGGCCCGTTCGTGTACCAGCCGAAGGTGTCGTGCCGGATCACGGTCCGGCCCGGGGCCGGTGTCGACGACTACCGCGGTGTTGCCTTCGGACGAGGTGAACAGCAGGTCGATGTGCTGTCCACCGACCAGTGCATCGCGTTCCAGCTCGACAACATCGCGCGAGGCGAGGACCTGCTGCACGGTGTCGGTGAGATCTCTGCGGCGATGGTCCTGCCGCAGGCGAGCCTCTGGCATGGGAGTTGGCTGCACACCGGTGCGCTGTGTTTGGTCCCACAGGAGCGAGCGTGAGGACAGCAGGTGCGGGAGCCCCGTCTGCTGTTGCCAGTAACGGTGGTTGCCCACGGTGATCAACTGGGATTTGGCGCGGGTGATCGCGACGTTCCAGAGGTTGACCTGGCTTTCCACCCAGTGGGCTGTGCGTGGCGGGGTGTTGGCGGTGGCTACCGGGCTGAGGATCATCACATCGCGCTGACCGCCCTGGAAGGTGTGCACCGTTCCCACCCGGACCCGGTCGCTGCCGATCATGCTCTCCAGGGCGTCCTTCTGGGCACGGAACGGCGTCACCACGCCTACGGTTGCGCTCTCGGGCAGACGGTGAAGCAGTGCCCGCACGATGTCGGCTGCCGCAGTCGCCTCGGAAGGGTTGCGCCAGGACTTTCCTCCTGGGCCGCGTGCCGACTCGCCGGAGGGCACATTCGCCCAGGCCAGTACAGGGGCCACTTCCCCGGTGTCCATGAGATCGACCGCGGGTACCTGCCGGCGAACGTCGGTCATGATCTCCAGCGCACCGGAGTAGCAATGGCCATTGACGATGTCGGCGATTTCCGGGTGGCAGCGGTAGTGCTCGTCGAGCAGCAGTGCACTCTCGCCGTTCTGCGCGGCGGCGTGGTACGAGGAGTGGACGTGGTAGGCGAGTCGCCAGTCCTCCAGCCAGGCCGCGCTCAGCCCCGCCCTGACGCGGGCCTGACGTTCCTGCTCAGGCGAGATGCCGGGGATATGCGTCAGCTGCATCGGATCCCCGATGATCAGGGCCCTGCGGGCGCGGAACAGGAGGGGCAGTACCGCCGCGATGGAGCACTGACTGGCCTCGTCGATGATGACCAGGTCGAAGAGCTTCGGATCAGGCCTCAGCTGGCGCACCGCATGGGTGGTGATCGCCCACCCTTTCAGGTGGTGCAGCAGGTTGAACTGGCTTCGCTGGGTCCCTTTGCGCTGACGCAACGTCTGGAGCCGTTGGTCCAACAGCGATCGCCCGCGCTCGAGCACCTCCGCTGATATGGCCTCGCACAGTTCTGCGGACAGCTGGGCCCGTGTCGTGGCGCAGCCTGAGCGCGCCTGGCGCACGGTCTCCTCGTCGTAGGCGAGCTGAGCCAGTGTGAGGTTACGCACCTGGCGCTCCAGGCCTATCAGATCTGCCAGGTCGTCGAGAACGTCTGAGGCAACGGGTCGTTCCCCCACCCAGGGCGGCAGTTGCAGCGCTGCATCGGTACCAGCAGCCGCAACGAACGCCATCATGGCGCGCGACCGGCGCCAGCGCCCCCACCAGCCGCCCGCCGCTGCCGCCCGGCGGGCCCTCAATTCCCAGCGGGCCAGCGCCGAGAGGTCGCCGGATTGCCAAAACCGTGACAGGAGCGGCACCGGAAGCCCGACCTTTCCGGCCAACTCGGCGCGCTGCGACAGCACCTGGGCCAGTCGTACCTCACCCTCGACCTGCCGTGCGGCCTGGTCGCGCAGTGCGGCGGCGCGCGAGCGGAGGTTGCGCAGTTCACCCGCCACGGTGGCGGAGCCGCGCCCGGGCTGCGCAGGCGGTGTGGACAGCAGTTGTTCGAGCTTCTCGGCTTCCTTGACCAAGGCGTCGACGTTGCCAGTACGCATCAGCAGGCCGGGAGCGATGTCGTCGCAGCGCTGGGAGACGACGTTCACCGCTTCGTTGTTGGTCGACGCCACCAGAACCGACTCACCTGCCGCGACGCAGGTGGCCACCACCGAGGTGACGACCTCACTTTTTCCCGTTCCGGGCGGACCGGTGGCCACGGTCAGGGGCCGCGTCATCGACGAAATGACCACCTGCTCCTGGCTCTCGTTGGACGGCCCTGCCGACACCACGAGAACGGGATCCGTTGTGGACGCGGGGGCGCCGCCGTTCAGAAGAGCGTCCAGTGCCGTACCCGGGATCTCGTCCGTGCGGGTGGAGATGGCCAGGAGATTCTCCACAACGCCGTCGGAGGCGAAGCGCTCCACGCTCGACGGGGCCAGGATCACGGCGGCGTTGTGCGCGCCAGGGCGCAGGGCCTCGTTCACCGAGTCCGCACTCAAGGCGGAGGCGTCGAGCGGTTCAAGCTCCGGAAGTCCCAGGACGTCGAGCAACTCCCGTACGGCTTTGATCATCTGCGCGTCATTGCCGTGCTGCCACGTCGGCTGCCAACGGGCCAGCAGCTGGGCAGCCTCGTCCTCGGAGAGAAGCTCGGTCACCAGCTTGGTGTGCAGCGAAGGAACGCCGCTTGGGCGGAGCACCGCGCGGCCGCTCTCGTCCGGACCCAACTCCATTTGTTGGAACAGCAGCGGGGCGATCGCTACGTCCGTGCGCCGGCTGCCCTTGCCGCGGGAAGGGAGCGTGATGGCGGGATACCCGTACCAGTATTCGTGCTGATCAGCAGCGCGACCTGCCCCGTTCTTCGCCGTGGTGCCGCCTGAGCCGTGCGTACCGGGCAGATTCCTGGGAGCCGACAGTACTGGGCTCAGACCGGATTGAACGGTCTCGGGTCCCTCATCCACCAGGAAGTACTGCGAGTTCCGTCCCGCCCGCCGGTCGGGCAGCATGCTCGCTGCGGCCTGGGCGCTCAGGCACTGTGCGTAATAGCGCAGCAGGCGCTGCCAGTCGTTGGCGTTCTCACGGTCAGCCGCGACCCGCTCGCGAGCTTTGAGGTGAGCGGCCGATGGCGGGGGCGGTTCATGGGGCGGGGCGGGGAAATGGACCGGGCGGGCCACGGACCGGGCGAAGTGCAGCGTGTGGGTGGCGCGGATGGTGGACTTGGTCGGGCGTTGCTCCTCCGGCACACCCTTGCGCACCATCTGCGCGGTCAGATACTCGAAGAGATCCTCCGGAGATATCCAGCCGCTGTCCTTGATCCGCCCGTTCCGCAGTCCTTCGACGATTTCACCGGTGAACCGCGAAGTACCGAGCGTCGATCCTTCGGGAGCCATGGCGGAGGCGGCCTGCAGCGCGTCCGAGGCGGTGATGAAGTAGACGCCGGTGGGGCGCAACAGGGTGCTGCGCTCCGCCTCGTCCGATTCCGAACTCTCCCGGCCCTTGGCATGCCAGCCCTGGACGACGGAACCGCTTGCGCAGCAGTCGAGCAGCACGATTTTGGACGCGGCGCGGCAGGACTGCAGAGTCCGTTCCAGGAATTCCGCCGACACCGCCGTACGGGGAAGATCGGCAGGGTCGCTGTCGCGGGTGAGGAAGTAGAGCTGGTTGTCGGCCTCGCAGAATTCGCCGTGCCCGCTGAAGTACAGCAGTGCGCTCTCACTTTGCTGGCGCTCTTCGAGGAACGACTCGATGGCGTGCAGCATTTCCGCACGCGTCGGGTCCGGCACCATCGCGCAGTCGTTGTACTGGCCGATCTCCGTGCTCTGCAGAACCGCCTGCATGTAGTGCAGATCGGCACGGACCGCTGGAAGGTCGTGATAGTGCTCGCTGGCGTACGCAGAGACGCCGATCAGAAGGGCGTATCGATCGTTGTCGCGCACCCTCGGTCAACCCGCCGTGGAGGTGTCGTCCTGGCACGGCGTGCCGTGAGCCGTGCTCCCGCCTGGCGGCAGGGAACCCTCGGCCAGGAACCGTTCGAGGCGCTCGTCGTCCTCACGCGCCTCGCGGCCCGTGATGCGCAGGGTGGCTCCGTCCGGGCGGGTCGCGATGATGGTGCGCTGAGGGACCTTGGCCAGCCATACCTGGATGCAGGCCGCCCCAAACGAGCCGGCACTCAGGACCAGGCCGACGACCTCCGAGACGTCGCCGCCCTTGTCGGTGCTCACCGAGGGACCGGCCGAGGGCAAGCACACGGAGGCCACCGGATCAGTCTCCGACACCTCGGCCAGCAGTTCGCGGGCGTCGCTGCGAGCCCGCAACGGATCATCGTCGATCACGGAGATCAACAGGCGCGGCAGACCTTTGCTGTCGTTGCTCACGCGTCCCCCTGCGCTGTCAGCTGTCGCCTCAGATGCCTTGGGAACGTACCTGACGGGCTAGCTGAGAAGGTGTGAACTTTCCGGAATCTGCCGGTAGTTGACGCGAAAGCTACTTTGCCTCCGCATACGTCTCAACCGGCGGGCGACCGTCTGCCAGGGGCGCTGACCTGTGGCGATGCTCCGTTCGTTGCATCTGACCTGCTGCTATGCGTCTTTCGCTGCCTCTCAGGAGCGTTCCACGTTAGATAGCCGATTCTTCCCGCATGCTGCCTAAAGAGGCTTGCATGAGGCCGTGAACAGGGCATCGTCGTTGAAATCGCCACTTGCTTCAGCTGGCGGGCATATGGTTCGCGAGGTGGTACTGCCTTGGCGGGGCGCGGGAGACGTGCCAACCGGGGATGCCTAGCAGGGGTGTGGCAGTTAGCTGGCGGCTGAGGCGGCGGAAGCGGGAAGAGCGAGGAACGTGGCGACGTGGTTTGAGCGAATGGCGGCCGTTCCCGGCATGCATTTCCCCGGTAGCCCTGGTGTTGTTCGCGAGGCGCTGCCAGAGGCTCGAGTCCGCCCGAAAGTCTCGTACGGATCACCGATGTGGCCGACTGATGAGGGCACTACGTCGGCAACGCCGGCCAGTCGGCATGTGCCCATAGAGTCGAGCGGAGCGGACCTGGTCGCCCAGGTCTGGGAGGCGCTGGAGCTTCCCGGTGGGGCAATGGATTACCACTTCGTCCTGCAGGGCGCGGTTGACCGCTTGTGGAGCGGCCGGCGCTCCTATCCTGAAGGGCTTGAGCTGCTTGAAGTGTTCGTGCTGCTGGACCTGGAGTTGATGGAGGCAGCCCCTCAGGCGGTGTCCTTCGATACCGGTCCCGTCCCGGAGTCGTTCGTGCATGTGACGTCCGTGTCCCGGCTCATTGTGCTGCTGGAACGCGAAGGCGCTCTCGAAGAAGCTCTTGGCGTGGCACGGCGGTTGGCCCGCTTCGGACAGGGCGAGGACGCGGTGGCCCGGCTGTCGGAGAAGGCCGGTGCGTTGGTGCAGGAAGCTGCGGTTGGCGGGGCTGCATGAGCACGGGACTGCACCAGGTGATCCCTTCGGCCTCCTATCTGGAAGAGGCGTTCTTGCGCTGGGTGCTCACTCCGGCTGCGGAGCGGGGCATCGTGGCGCACGTGCGCAGCCAGCATCCGGTGACGGTCAATGAACGCACCTACCGGCTGGACTACCTGTTCTCAGGCGAGTCGCTGCAACTGGCCGTCGAGTTGGACGGGTTCACCTTCCACAGTGACCGGGGGGCCTTCACCTACGACAGGCTACGGCAGAACGACCTGGCCGCCACGGGGCTGACGGTGCTGCGGTTTTCCTATGATGCGGTGCGCCTGGACACCGCGCGCTGCGTTGCCCAGCTGCAGACGATGCTGCGCCAGGATGCGGCGCTTGCGCCGTTAGTGGTCGCCGTACCGCGCATCGAGGTCCCGGAGATGGCGGGGGATCCCTTGCGGGCGGCCGATCCGCCTCTGGGCGCCCAGCCAACGGCCGGTGGGTCCTACTTCACCGGTGCGCGCGCTTCGGTGGCGCGGGAGCCGTTGCGGGCGTGCCAGGACGAGGCTCTGGCCGCGCTGGCCAACTACTACGCGTCCGGAGGACGGCATGCGGCCACGGTGATGGCGGTCGGGGCCGGCAAGACCGCACTGGGAGTGGCGGCCGCGTTGTCCTTCAGCAGGCGGCGGGCGCTGGTGGTGACTCCGGGCTCGGTCATCCGCGGCACGTTCGCCAAGGCACTCGATCCGGGTACGCCGGGCAATGTTCTGTACGGACTGGCGGGCGGCCCGCTGCTGCCGGGCGCGCGCCCGCCGGCCACGCTGGTCTTGGACAGGGACGACGGGCAGATCAGCCGGGTGAGCAGACAGCGGCTGCTGGCCGCCGATGTGCTGGTCACGAACTTCCACGCGCTGGGTACTGGTGACAAGGTCGGGGACCTGCTGGCCAAGCTGGAGCCGGAGGATGTCGACTTCATCGTCGTGGACGAGGCGCACATCGCGGCCAGCGCCTCCTACCAGCGGCTCTTCGCCCACTTCGAGGGTGCACGCACGCTGCTGATGTCGGCTTGCTTCCAGCGCCTGGACGGCAAACCGATCGACGCCGATGTCGTCTACCGCTACCGGCTGGTGGACTCCGTCGCGGACGGCTCGGCGAAGAACCTGCGTGTGCACCGGTTCGCCCCGGAAGTGGCGACGACGGTCTACGAAGCGGTGTGGCCCGACGGACACCGCGAACAGATCGTGGGCCGTGATGCCTTGCTGGCCGCCCTGGGAGACGAGCGGAAGATGGCTCGCATCGCGGCGCAGTCCGAGGCATCGATCCGGCACGTGATGACCGTGACGCGGGCTTGTTTGGATGCCCAGGCCAAGCTGCTGGCCCCGGTCAAACCCCGGGCGCTGTTTGCGGCGATGGGCGAGGCCCATGCGCAGCAGATCGCCCGGATTGCCGAAGAGCACGGCATCCCCTGCGGCACGCTGCACCACAGCATGTCGGCATCAACGATCAAAGCCACCCGGCGGCGTTTCGAGTCCGACGCGGGAGACCTGCAAGGCATCGTGCAGCTGCGGATGCTCGGCCAGGGCTACGACTTCCCGCTCATCACCGTGGTGGTGCCGGTGCGCCCCTATGGCAGCTTCGGCGAGTTCTACCAGTTCATCGGGCGTGGTGTGCGCGTACTGAGGCATCCCGGCCTGGCTGTCGACCAGCAATACCTGGACGTGGTCTGCCATGCCGAACTCGGCCTGGAGGACCATCTGGAGGCCATGTGCGCGGACAACGACATGGATCCAGCAGTGCTGCTCGACGTCCCGCTGATCGACCCCGCCACGCTGGAACAGGTGCAGGACGGTGACGGCACGGGAGAGGCGGCCTCTGATGGCGCAGTCCCAGGCGGGGTTGATGCGTTCGTGCTGTACGAGCAGGGGCGTGTCGAACAGCGGGTGGTGCACGATCTGGGCCGGGTGGAAGCTCGGCGGGCGGAGCGGGAGATGCAGCTGATGGCCCAGCGCTACGCCGTCTACGCACAAAACACCGCGACGCCGATGCCGTTTGAACATTTCGTCGAGTACATGCGGAGGCTGACCGGTGGCCAGTGACGAGCCGCGCTGGTGGCAGCCTGTCATCGGCGCATCCCCCGAAGACGGGCTTGCCTTGGAGGCGGCTGCCGGGCAGCACCAGCGCTTTGCCGAGCTCGACGCGCTCGCGGCCCGGCTGCTGGCCGCTGCCCTGAGAGGCCAGCGAGTGGCCTCGGTGATCAGAGGCAAAGGACCACAGGCTGCGGACAGCGTTGAAGTGCTTGGGCTCAGCGGGCCGGAGAAGGCCTGGTGCGCAGAAAAGTTCGGAGTGCGGGAGCAACAGCAACGCGGTGCGTGGTACCTGCCGCAGAAGCTCTCCGTGAAGGCAGGAGCAGTCAACCTGCCGCATCTGCTGCGCGAACGCGCCGCCCACGCGGTGACGCTGGCCACCGATGACACCGCCCGGGTCAGCGTTGTGGAGGGCGCGGACGCGGTACTGCTGTGGGCGCTGCTGGTGCCGTTGTTCGAGACATTGCTGGAGCCGGTCCGGGTGCGGGCAACGGGACCGGCCGGGACCGTCGAAGACCAACAGCAACAGTGGTCCGGTATCGAAGAACGCTACCGCCTGCTGGGCCTGGGCCAGGATGCGCTCGAGGAGTTCCGCTTCGGCGGCGGCTGGCACCAACTGGACCGGCGCGGGCAACAACGCGCCCGCCTCCGGCTCCTGGACACCCTCACCACCACTGACCCCCTGCACCTTGTCACCCGTCACCGCATCCAGCAGACCCAGGCACTCATTGCTGGCTTCGCCAAGAAAGCCAAGACCGGTACCGCCCTGGCCAGACGGGTCCTGACCCGGGCACTGCAGCCGGTGGTCTCCGGCTACTTCGCCGGCGACTGGCTGACCGCACTGGACTACCTGCAGGCGCCACCGCACCCGGACGAGGAAGTCATCACCGCGCTGCCCGAGCCGCGCCTGTACGTGGGGATGTCTGCCCAGGCAGCCGGCATGGCCGCCGAGGCGGGCATCCCTGAGGACGAAATCCATGCCATGCTCGCGGCCTTCCTCGGTGGCCCGACCTCCCTTTCCCCCGTCGAAGAACGTGTTGCAGCCCTGCGTGACTGGTGGACAGCCTTCGACCACACGCATGCTGTCCAAAGCCCCGGCATGCGGCCACTATGGGGACTCGTCGACAACGAGCTCATGTCCTTCGCCTGGCAGGACGACCACGGCATCACCCAGCAGCTGTACCGGCAGGTGCTGCCCGCCTCCGCCAACGAGCAGGTGGACCGCCTCTGGCAGT
Source organism: Streptomyces sp. NPDC021622 (assembly GCF_040640795.1). Taxonomy (NCBI): domain Bacteria; kingdom Bacillati; phylum Actinomycetota; class Actinomycetes; order Kitasatosporales; family Streptomycetaceae; genus Streptomyces; species Streptomyces sp. NPDC021622. The sequence continues at coordinate 95,894 of NZ_JBFACK010000016.1, read as the reverse complement.
CGTTGACGCTGCAGCGCCACCCTGGTGCCATCGTCAGCAACCCCCGGCCCCACCAGCTGATGGCCCAAACGATCGGCCCCGCCCTGGAGTTCTGGCACGGTGTCGCGCTGACTGGCTGGTTCGTGTGCGAAGGCCCCTACTCCCGCGCCCCTCTGTCCGGTGTGGCCGACTACTACAGCCGTCCCCTCGCCGCGCTGCATGCCGCCGGCTGCCCTGTCTCGCCGGATCTGTTCGAGGAACTGCGCATTGTTGAGCGGCATTTGGGACCGGAGGAGGAGATCGTCCGGGAGCGCAGGGAGCTACCGGTGGACACCGAGATCGGTTCCTTCACCCTGACGATGAGTCACAGCAGCGGCAGCCGCCGCGAAGGCTTCGAGCGGGTGCGTGACATCGTCACCCGCCATCGCCGTGCCTGGACGGAGCAGTATCTCGACGCCTACGTGCAGGGGCGGTGGCGCGCCGCGTTGGAAGACGTTGCCCGTGCCCATCACCGGTTCGTGGCCGCGAAGGGCAAGCCGCCTACCTTGATCCAGTTCGCCCAATTCGCCACCAGCGCGGCCAACCAATGGACCGGCGGTGACCTTGGCGCCCTGTACACCGCGATCGGCGAGCCTGCTGCCGCCCAGCAACAGCGTCCGGCTCGCCTACTGCCGAATGACGGCCACGTCTTCGCCCAGCGCGTCTACACCGCGCTCGGCGGCACCGCCGTCGACAACGACCTCCGCATGAACCAGCCCGAAGAAGCCCAACGGCAGTGGCAGCTCAGCCGCCTGGCCGAGGAAAGCCTGCTCTATGTGCAGCTCTACGAGGCCCTCGGACATCCGCCTACACCTAAACAGTTCGGCGCCCACCGCCTGGCCTGGCCCTGGCCCGGCAAAGAAGCCCAAGGCTGGCCCCTCTTCCAGGACACCCTCGCCGCGCTGACCGGTACCAGCCGACCCGCAGAGGCGTCCGACGCGGATGCGGTCAAGGCTGCCCCAGAGTCCCAGCGCGAGGCCGGGAACGTGCTGGGCAAGGGCGCTAATGCCCATCTCGCATCCGAGCGGGTAATGGTGCGCGTCACCGCCACCGGTACGCCCGTTGATGTCTCCGCCGTCCTACTCACCCGCCACGGCAAGGTCCGCAGCGACCAGGACCTCGTCTTCTATAACCATCCCCACCACGACGGAGTCCGCACCGACGGTGACATCATCACCGCGGAGCTGCCCGAGATTCCCGACGACATCCACATCGTGGCAGTCATCGCCAGCATCGACCTCGAATCCCAGCCCATGGCTGTCTTCGACCAGCACTCCGCATGGCGCGCGGCCATCACCCAACCCTCCGGTGAAAGATGGTCCTTCGAGCCAGCTCCCTTCGTTTCGCGCGAGACCGTTGCCATCGCTGTGGAGGTCTATCGACATGGTTCGGGCTGGAAGGTGCGTGCTGTCGGCCAGGGCTACGACACCGGGCTGGCGGGCTTGGCCGCGGACTACGGCATCAACGTCGATTCCTAGTGCCGTTTGTCAAGCCGCTCGGGCCATCGGTGGTGTGAGCTCATAGCATCGTCTGTCGCGCAGGAGAGCCCAGAGAACGTTGACCCTGGCGGCGGGAGAGCGCCATGACGGCCTGGGTGTGGCGTTTGCCTTTGGCACGTTGTGACCGATGGTTACCGAGTCGGGCCTTAGGAGCACGTGCCGCACGCGGTACGGCCTCCTCTGATGCTGGTCAGGGTGAGTGTGATGTCCGTGCTGCACCTGCAACGGCAGCGCCACCGGTCGGTGGTCTTCCCCGGATAGGGCTCCAACGGCTCGAACCCGGCGGCGCGTGCCTCCGCGGCGGCTGCCGCAGGATCGGTTCGGCCGCCGGATCGGGGGCACTTCTTGCAACCGGTGGTGCCCGACCGGATGGAGGACAGGCGTGTCGTGACTTCGTTTCCACAGGAACAGCGGCAGCGCCAATGGTCCGTGGTGCGGCCGGGGTACGGCTCCAGCGACTCGAACCCGGCAGCTCGCACCTCTGCGGACGCCCGCTCGTCGGTGGCCGAGTTGAGGGCACAGAACCGGCAGCCCTTCGAACCACTGTTGACGTTGGAGTAGGTGGGGCTGGTTTCGCGACCGCATGTGGTGCAGCGGCACCGCCACGGTGTATGGCTGCCTGGGTAGGGTTCCAGTGGTTCGAGTCCGGCCGCGCGCATGGTTTCGCCGGCCTTCGGCGCGTTTGTCGCGGCGCGTTTCGCCTGGGTCTTCTTCGCCCGGCAGACGCGACAGCGCTGGCCCGCGTTACGGACGGCGTTGAACGTCGGACGCCCCTCGTGCCCGCAGGTCAGGCAGCGCGAGGGCCAAGTCGCGTTGGTGCGGCCGGGATACGGTACGAGTGGCTCGTATCCGCAGGCCCGCATTTCGGCGGCTGCGGCCTCCGCGTCGATGAGGACCGCGGTACGGGGTCGGTCGCCGACTCGGGGTGCATAGGGTTCCGTGGCGTTCCGGGTTTCCTCGTCGACCATGGCCCAGACTTCGGCCGCCGGGACGCGGAGCAGGTCTCGGTCCAGCCATTCGGCATGATGTCGCTTGTGAGAAGGGAATGAGCCCGGCCTGGCGCAGGCGGCCCAGCACGGCCTGCTCGACATCGTAGGCAGCCGCGCCGGTGGCGTATTCACGGGCCTGATGCAGTTGCCAGCCCTGGCGTTCGTGTTGGATGAGGCGCGAGGTGTAGCCGGTGCAGGCACCGATGCCGATCTTGACGGCTTGCCACTCCCGGTGGGTGATCACGTAGACCTTCGACGGTCCTGCCAGATCGATGCCGTGGGTGGCGCAGAACTTGCATCCGCCACCAGTACGGATTTTCATGAGGGTCGGGGAGACCTCGTTGCCGCAGGTCGTGCAGCGGCACCGCCACGCAGTGACCGAGGTGGCGTAGGGCTCCAGCGGCTCCAGCCCGGCGGCACGCATGGCAGCCACCGTGATGTCCGGGTCGGTCCTTCTGCCCGCTGCCGCTTTCACGTCCGCGCAGTGCCGGCAGCCTCCCTGACCCGCCAGAATGCCGCCCAGACTCGGTGACGTCTCGCGCCCGCAGCCGTTGCAGCGACAGCGCCACGCCATGTCACGACGCCCCGCGTACGGTTCGAGCGGTTCCAGGCCGGCGGCGCGCATGAGAGCCTCTGCTTCGTCCGCAGGCCAGCGGCGTCGGCCACCCGGTGAGGGAGAGCAGTACGGGCAGGTCCGAAGGCCGCGCTTGAGGTTGCTCAACCTGATCTGGACGTCTCGGCCGCACGCGAGGTGGCGGCAACTCCACAGGCCGCTCGGTCCCGGGTATGACTCGAGCGGCGCCAGGTCGAAATCCTTGGCCTCGACTGCGGCCTGGTCGCCGTCCGTGCGGGGCAGTTCGCGGCGATGCGACCATGCCTGGCTGATGCCCCGCCCGGCGTTCTTGCGCCCGCACGGGCCGCAGCCCCCTTGTCCGCCCTTGATCGACCCATGAGTGGGCGTCCCGATCGTGCTGCAGGTTGTGCAGCGGCACCGCCAGGTGACGTCGGTGCCGGGGTAGGGCTCCAATGGCTCCAGACCCGCCGACCTCATGAGCGCGGCGGCCTGGTTGGGATCGACCGGAGTGTTCGGCGCGCACCATCGGCACGGTCCCCTCCGCGCTTGATGTACGAGTAGCGCGGATTGACCTCCCGACCGCACGGTACGTGTCGGCAGCGCCAAGGCGGTGTCGCCCCGGGATACGGCTCCAGCGGTTCCAAGCCTGCCGAGCGCATCAGCGTCACAGCCTCCTCTGGAGGAATCGGCGCCGTGCCTGAGCAGTAGCGGCAGCCGCCCTGTCTGCCCGCAGCGATGTTGCCCAGCCGCGGTGTTACTTCTCTCCCACACGCTTCATGGCGGCAACGCCAGGGCTTATCACTGCCTGGGTAGGGCTCCAGTGGTTCGAGCCCGGCTTCCCGCATGATCAACACCGGATCGCGCGGATCCTTCCGGGGACGCCCCGTCGCCATCCGGCCTCCTCCTGCAGCGCCCGATATCCGGGGTGAGCATCGCATGCGGCACTGACAACGGCCTTGTTCACGCCGGGAGCTTGGGGGCTGGCCTACTTCGCGGCGTCCTTCCTGTCCGGCCATTTCTGCTGCCTTCTGTCGACGTTTCGGGCGCTGCCTACGGGCATTCGACGGGTCGCTGTGCTGATGAGCGGGCGGCTCGCGGCGGGACGTTCTCCAGCACAATTTGGTCCGCGACTGGTCCGAGTGGAACTCCTCTGGGCGCCAAAGGCTAACGAGAAGTACCTGACTGATTGCATTGGGTAGCTATTGTGTCGGGTTGCCTGGAGCACAACGGTGCCTTCAGGCAACCGACTTCAGGCTCTAGAAGAACCCAAGCTTCTTCGGGCTGTAGGAACAGAGAACGTTCTTCGTCTCCTGGTGGTACAGGAAGCGCGACCTGTTTGATCTGGGGAACCGACCGTTGTGGGGGTCTCGGTTGGCATCGTGGTCCGGGAATGGTCCGGATCTTGGTCGACTCGCAAGAAGGCACGCCTGCCGCTGGTAGCCCCATGTGCGGACCAACAAGTCTGCCTGTGTCGTACCTTCCTGCCCGCGCCTGGAGGGGTGAACGGCCCCAGTGGTCTGTTCGGCGTCGTACCGCACCACTGGGGTCGTCCGGGTCAGTCCACGATGATGCCCGGATAGCAGTGGTCGTGGTGCCAGTCCGGGGCCACCGGGTAACCGCAGTGGCAGATTTCGGGCCGGGCCGACTCGCCCCTGGCGCGCCGGGTCAGGGCGACGATCAGGGGCTGGCGGTCCAGCCAGGACGCCGCGTCGTCCCGGTCGGTCAGGCCGAGGGCCTCCGGCGTCACGTCGAGCCCGTCGGCGAGCAACTCGATGAGCTGGTCGGCCTGTTTACGGATGAAGCGCAGGACGTTGCCACAGTAGGGCGGGGCATCTCGTCCAGTCGGTGGCGGCGGTCCTGGACGTCCTGCCAGACCTCGTCCTGGTTCAGGAGGTTCACCCAGTGCTCCTCCGAGGTCCAGCGTGCCGTCGGTGCGACGGGTCCGCCGCTGCCCGCGGACCGCACCAACTCCTGGGTCTCCACGGCCTCTTCGAGGGCCCGGCCGTACTCCGCGTGGTCCTCGGCCGCCAGGCGCCGGTAGATCGCCACGGACATGTCGGCGTCCCGCCGCGCGGCGGCGAGGCTGCCCTCGGCGCCGAGGCGGGCCTGGGCCGACTGGCGCAGGACCTTCGCGTGGCCGCTCTCGTACCGGACCGGGTCGGCCGCCGCGAGCCGTGCGGTGATCCCCGCCGCCTCGTCGGCCAGGGCGAGGGCCTCCCGTCACCGTTGCAGCCGCCCCAGATAGGTGACGAGCCGCGACGCGAGGTCGGCAAGGACGGACTCCTGCGCGGCGGGCGCCACCGCGGCAAGGCGGCGGGCGGTCGCGACCGCCTCCTGCAGCGCGGTGACTGCCTCCTCCCTGCGCCGCGACGCCCAGAGCAGGACGGACAGGTTGCCCAGGCACTGCGCCAGCTCGGACTCGTCGAGCACGAACGCGCGGGCGAGCAGCGACCCGGCGGGCGGTCCTGCCGCCAGGCCGCGCCGGGTGAACTCGATGGCCCGCGCCTGCGCGGCCACGGCGTCCGAGAGGCGGCGCAGCTGCCAGGAGAAGATGCCGAGGTTGTTCAGGGCGAGCGCGAGGCCGGTCTCGTACTGGCCCGGCTGGGTCGCCGTCAGACGCCAGAAGATCCCCACCGCTTGCTCCGTGGGGGCCATGGCCCGGTCCGGGTATCCGGCCGCAGCCAGCCCTCGGCCCACCTGTGCGAGGGCCAGGGCAAGGCCGGGCTCGTGGGCCACGGTGGGGGCCGAGGTGCTGGCGGGCTTCGGCGGGACTGGCCGCGGCGAACGCGAACAGCTCGGCGACGGCTCGCCACGTACTACTACTTCGCCGCGTGGCGGGACGACGGGACCGACCAGGCCATCCACGAACTCCTGCGCTGCCAGGTCCGTGAGCGGGCCCGCCGGTTAGAAGACCCGACCCTGGTGGTGCTGGACACGCAGAGTGTCCACGTGGCTGTGGGGGCCCCGCTGCCACGACCGGCCGGGATCCGGCGAAACGGGTACTGGGCCGCAAACGGGGAGTTGACGTGCTGGGCCTGGTTATCGCCGTGACCGTCCTCGCCGCCAGCACGCACGACAACGCCGCGGGCATCGCACTGCTGGACCAGGTCGCCGAGAGCGCCGGAGGAAGCGTCCGCAAGGCGCTGGTCGACCAGGGCTTCAAGAACCAGGTCGTCATGCACGGCACCCTCCTCGGCATCGACGTCGAGACCGTCGAACGCAACCCGCGGGACAAGGGGTTCGTCCCGCAGCCGCAGCGGTGGAGGGTCGAGCAGACCTACGGGATCCTGACACTGCACCGGCGCCTGGTCCGCGACTACGAGCACCGCCCGGCCTCCTCCGCCTCCCGCGTCCGCTGGGCCATGGCCCACGTCATGGTCCGCCGCCTCACCGGCACGAACACTCCCACCTGGCGCGACCCACAGGCGGTGACCGCGTGAGCATCCAGCTCCTCCTCGACGCGCTCGAGGTCCAGCAGGATGCCGCCCAGGCCCTGGCCGACGACCTCCGCGCCCAGATCGCCGAACTGCACAACCGGCTGCAGGAGGCCGAGACCCACCTCGAACACCTCGCGATCACCCGGAAGACCGTCACAAACCTCGCCGACCGGATCCCGGACCGGACCTCCTCACCAGACCTGCCTGAGCACCCGGACTACCCCCGCATCGTCGCCGTCTTCAACGAGGCCACCGGCCCCCTCCGGGCCCGTGATGTCTGCGAAGCCCTTGACCACGAACCACTGCCGAAGGACATCGAACGCACCCGCGCCAAGCTGAAACGCCTCGTCAGGCTCGACATCCTCACTGAGGCCGACACCGGTAGCTTCATCAGGAGGCGGTAGCCGGCCGACCTCCCTGATGGGGAAGGCCGCGGTCGTGCTCACCATCACCGCAACGCGTGGAGTCATCAGCCTGCCAACGCCGTGCCCAGCCGGCGGATGACCTCGGCCTCGCGGCCGTTGACATCGTCGCTGGACGGCGCGTGCTCGGTGATGGCCCCGCCGACGATGTCGGGCACGTTGTCGATCAGATCGATCAGTCGCTGTGGCTGCACGCCGTTCGGCTCGGGGTAGCAGGTGGAGCCGAACACCGTGGGCTCCAGCACGTCGAGATCCACGTGCACGTACACAGGGCCGTGCAAACCGTCGAGCACCCGCTCCAAGTCCTCGACACCGTGCCTGCGCAGTCCAGCCCTCGCGAGGTACTCGTGCTCGGACGCATCACCCGCTCGCTCCCCGGCAATGATCACCTGCTCGCGAGCCAGCGGCTGATCAGGCGTGAGCCCAGCCGGCCCATCACCCAGCAGAGCGCGCACCACCATGCCGTGGAAGGCACCCGATGGCAGAGTCTGCGGGCTGTATACGTCCGGATGCGCGTCGATCCACAGCACCGTCAATCGGTCACCGTAGCGGGCGTGAGCCGCAGCAATCGGCGCGATATCGACCGCGCAATCACCGCCAACAGTAATCACCCGGCCCTCAATCCCAACCAGTGCCTCTTGCGTCAACCGCTGATTCTCTATAAGAACATCAAGCGCCCGGATCCCAGCGGCCTTCTCCCCACCGATGTCAAGTACCGGCACGATCACCACTGCCTGAGCCGGGACGAGCCCAGCAGCGCGACGAGCACCAGCCACCAGCTGCGGCGCCTTGCTCGACGCCGAACCTTGCCATTGAGGCACGCAGAGCACAGTCGTCATACAGCGACACTACGAGACGCTCACCCGATCCTGCTCCCCTCGCGACCAGCAGACGGTGTCCCAACCTCAGCAAGAAACAGACATCAGCTCACGAACCACCCTCTCAGAGGGGTACCAACCTGGGTCTGCGACGTGTGCCGATCGTCCTCATCCCCCTGAGTGGACGTTAAGTCCGTTTCTGGTAGCGCCTCGTCCGGGTTGGGTGAGGAAGCCTTGGCGGGTGAGGCGTCCGAGGCGGCTGCGGGTGATGTTGACGGTCACCTCGTCGGTGGGCTTGCCGAGGAGTTCGTGCAGCTCACGGGCTCTGAACGCCCGGCTGGGGTGCTCGTCGAAGGTGTTCACGATGGAGTGGTAGGCGGTGGCCGACTCCGCCGGTGGCCCGGGCCGTGGTCTGGTTGTGCTGGGTCTGGAAGTCTGCCAGGAGCTCAATGACGTTCACGCGGCCAGCTCGAGGGTGTCGCGCCAGGTGGGGGCTGGTGTGGTGAGGCGCCGGTCATGTTGGCGATGGAGGCCCAGTAGACGCGTGAGGTGGAGGTGTCGGGGCGGTGGTCGCACTCGCGGGCCAGGCGCCGGTGCAGCATCAACGTGCCGTTGACCTGCTCGACCACCCACCGCTTGGGCTGCGGGACGAAGCCTTTGCCCTAGTCTTCGGGGGTGCGGCGGACGACTTCGACGTCGATGTTCAACAACGCGCCATGGATGACTACTTGGTCCTTGAAGCCCTGGTCCACCAGGGCCTTCTCCAGGCGCATCCCGCAGCGTCCGGCGGCCTGGTCTAGCAGGGCGGTGCCGGCGGTGTTGTCGTGGGTGGATGCGGCCAGCATGACGACGCCGATGATCAGCCCCATCACATCCACAGCCAGTCCCCGTTTGCGGCCCGACACCTTCTTGTTGGCGTCCAGTCCCGTCGTGGTCTTCGGAACACCGGCGGCCGCGCGGACGGACTGTGTCGATGATCACGAGGGACGGGTCCTCTAATCGCCGGGCTCTCTCCCGCACCTGGCAGCGCAGGAGTTCCTGGATCCGCTGGCCCAGCCCGTCCTCGCGCCACAGGCCGAAGTAGTAGAAACACCGCCGACCAGGCCGGGAAGTCGTGGGGCGGATAGCGCCACTGGCAGCCCGTCCGGTTCTGATAGAAGATCGCGTTCACAACCTCCCGGAGGTCGCATCGCAGGCCCCGGGGTCCCCGGTCGCCGACCGCGCCACCCGGTCCTGCTTCCAGGCCGTAATCATCGGCTCGATCAACACCCACTGCCCGTCCGACAAGTCACTGGGGTACGGCTCTCGCTCCATATCCCGCATCTCGGTATGGACATACCCAGAAGGCGGTCGACGTGGCGATCAGTACCACGATCGAGCGATCACGAACCGAGGAAGGTCGGACTTAACGTCCACTCAGAAGTGCCTCGCACAACACGCCGGTTTCGAGAGGACTTTTGCGAACGGTGACGTGCGAAGACGCGATCACCACCGGGGCTCTCCCGGAACTCTCACAGATGGTCATCCATGAGAAGGACTGAGGTTCTCGGTGCCGGCAATAGTGGCCCATCGGTGTGCGAGCCGGCGGCATGCGTGGACGAGTTCGGGTGGGTGGAGGTCGGTGAGTTCGGTGTCGAAGGTGGCGAGGATGCCGGCGATGCCGGCCCAGGACCAGGCGCCGAGAGTGAGCCGGCAGTACTCGGTGTCGAGGTGTTCCACGACGGAGCCGCCTGGTGCCCAGCGGGCCACGATGTGAGCGGGCAGGTTGAGCCGGGCGGTGCCGGTGCATTGCCAGGCGGCGGGGGTGTCGCCGCGGTCGTGGGTGCTCATCACGAAGTGGGCGAGGTCGGGGTGGGGAAGCGCGCGGGCGGCGAAGTGCTGCGTGGTGGGGCGGGGGTGCAGTCGATCGACGCGGCGCACTCGCCATTCATTGTCGGTGAGGTCGTAGGCGACCAGATACCACCGGGCGGCCCAGACGACCAGGTGGTGTGGCTCAATGCGGTGGGCGGGCAGGTAGTCGGGGTCACTGGGGTCGGGGCGTGTGCCGTCGGGACGCAGTGTCTCGGTGACGAGGAGGTGGCGGTGGCGTACCGCGGTTCCGACGGCGGTGAGGGCGGCCGGGTCGATGGGGGGCGCGGGGAACTCCCAATAGTTCTGCAGCCGAGTCAGGCGCAGGGATTCCATGGATGCCCGCAGCGCAGGGGGCATGACCTGGTGCAGAGCCGTCAGTGCCCGCGCCGCGTCGTCCCCGAGGCCGAACATCGTGCTTGGCGCGGTCTGCAGGGCCACCGCGACCGCGAGAGCCTGGTCGTGGTCGAACAGCAACGGCGGCAGGGTTCGCCCGGCTCCGAGCCGGTAGCCGCCGTCGGGGCCGTGGATGGTAGCGATCGGGTAGTCGAGCGCGCGCAAAGTCTCGATGTCGCGGCGGACAGTACGTTCGCTGGTCCCGAGCCGGGTGGCGAGCTCGCGCAGCGACCACTGCCGTCCTGATCCGAGCAGAGACAACAGCCGCAACGCCCGGTGTGAGGTGTTCGCCATCGTCCCACCCTGACACGGGTAGTGGCCACTCGGTGTCCATTACCGGTGTCAGGGTGGGTTCTGTTCAGCGAGCAGCGGTAGAAAGGACGTCGGGTATGCGGGTGGTCGTGGTTGGTGGCGGGATCGGCGGGCTTGCATTGGGGGCGGGGCTGCGTCGCCGGGGGATTGAGGTGGCGGTATTCGACCGCGACACCGACGTGGCGGCGACGGGCGGATACCACATCACCCTGGATGAGCGGGCGCAGTCGGCGCTCAAAGATCTGGTGGAACCGAAGATCATGCAGCGGCTGCTGGCATCGGGCTCGGCGCTGCGACTGCGCGAGCGCGACGCGTTCTGGGATCGCCGCGGCCGGCTGCTGGGCCACGGGCCGGACCTCAGCGACAGTGCAAGTATCGACGTCGATCGCATCACCCTGCGGATGCTGCTGGCCGAAGCCGTCGGAGATGGCCTGCACTTGGGATGCAACGTGTCCGGCGTCGGCCACGATGACCACGGCGCGCCCCGAGTGCTGTTCACCGACGGGGCGCCGGTCTCGGCGGATCTGGTGGTGGGCGCGGACGGCACCCACTCGGTAGTCGCCCGCCACCTGGCGGGAGGCCCGACCAACAGCCCGGCGGGCATCATCGGGTTCTCCGGCCGCACCCTCCGGCGAGACCTCAGCCCCGGCGAGCAGCAGCGACTGAGGCCACGATCGGGGCTGGCGGTCGGCCCGCGCGGAGCAGCGCTCTACGTCGGCTTCCTTGACCCGGTCGGCAACACCGCGCTCGACGCTCCCGAGTTGCGGATGTCGGTCACCACCGGACCCACCTACATCTGGGGCGCCATGTTCCCCGAATCCACCAGCACCGATTCCCTGCGCGACCTGCGTGGCGGCGAACTACAGGCCGCGCTGCTCGGCCGATTCCGCGAGCGGGGCTGGGCCGAGCACACACTCGAGGTCATCGCCCAAGCCGACCCGCACAGCGTGGCCGGATTCCGCTTCAACGCCGCCTCCACCCGCGCGGAGGATCTCGCGCCCTGGCCTGCGGGTCGTATCACCGCGCTGGGCGACGCTGTCCACGCCACACCGCCCACCGCCGGAATGGGCGCGGGCGCGGCCATCCGCGACGCCGCCAGCCTGCTCACGCACGTCAGCGCCGCCGCCGACGGCACCGCCACCCTCACCGACGCCGTGGACCATTTCGAGGCCGGCATGCGCCGGCGCGGCAGCGAAGTCCTCACCCTGGCCATGAAGACCGTCCGGTGGATCCTGGCCACCGACACCACACTCGGCGCCGCAGCCACCGTCGTGAGCACCCCGATTCTGGCCGCAGCCGCCCGGCTACGTCACTGACAGGCCACGCGACGCCCGTGCCCTGCACTCAGAGGACGCTAAGTCCGTCTCTGGTAGAGGCCGCATCAGGCTTGGGTGAGGAAGCCTTGGCAGGTGAGGCGCCCGAGGCGGCTGCGGGTGACGTTCATGGCCGGGGCGTCGGTGGGCATGCCCAGCAGTTCGTGCAGTTCACGGACGCGGAGTACCTGGCCGGGTGCTGAGAGAAGGCGTTCAGGATGTGCTGGCAGGTGGTGGCCAACTCGGGCGGTTCAGGTTCGGTCCCGTTCCGTGCGAGTTCCGCGACGACCTTCCGGGTGGTGGCCAGGTCCGCGAGACGTGCCTCGGTCTCGGCGAGGGGGGCGGTGAACTGCTCGATCTGGTCACGCAGTTCGCCAGCCCGAGCGGTGGCCTCGTCATGCCGGGCCCGGAGGTCGTTGAGGGGTTCGGTGATATTCACGCGGCCGCCTGCAGCTGCTCGGCAGCCCGCTTACTCCCGGACTCCCCGGCACGGCACAGCCGGGTCAGCCGCCGCAGAATGACCTCATACGGCGTCAATCGCGCTCCCATGCGCCCAGTGCAGCAGAGCCACCCGGAGCAGTTCTGGCCGTTGGCGAAGTTTCCTGTTGCCCCCTTCGCCGCATCCTCGACCGCCGCCCGCCACGCAACCGTGGCGGGCGGCGGCATGAGCGAGACGCCCCAGCCCGTCACGTCCGTCTTCGAACCTGGGCAGCCCTGCCCGCGGCGCACGGTGTCAAGTCTCCGGGGAGATCCGCACGTTGGAACGCCTGCGTGCCACGTGCAGTACGACCTATGCCCGTATCCGCAGCTGGTACTCGGTCTTGTGACCCCAGGCCGCCAGCTTCAACCGCTTGCGGGCGGCGGCGGTCAGGGGAACCGGACGGGCATGGCGCCTCACTTTCCCACCCGGGCAGGAGGACGACGTCACGCAGCCGGCTCTTCGCAGACATCCTCGAATACCCCCACCAGATCGGTACTCTCCACGAGTTCGGCAAGCCGCTCAAGCGCGTCAGGACGGGTCAGCGAAGCACGCCGTTCCCCGAACTCGGCCAGGGACATGTCCAGATGGAGAATCGTGACCACCTGCCGGTCATCGGCCGTGTTGCGCGCGATGTCTACCGGGACCGGGTACTTGTCGGTGCCCTCGGGCCACCACGCGTCCTTGAACTGCTCATAGGTCACGCCCGGCTTCAAGGTTCGCACGAACACCGCTCTCAGCATTGCCACTCCCTGCCCAGAACCAATTTCGGTGATGTAAGCCTATGCATCGGCGCACTCCGTGCCTGGAACGGCCCGGACGGAGGCGGGGCTGCTCGAGCTCGCTTCACCTGGGTAGTGAAGGTTCAAGGTGTTCTGCCGGCCCCCGCCCGCCGGCCCGACGGCACCGGAACGGCTGCTCGCTGAATGGTAGGCACGCGGTGAGATCGACGACGGGGAGTACCGACAACGCCTGTCTGCGCTCGGCGGCTCGGCGAAGGCCTGACGGCCTGGAGCACGATCCCCGTTGCGGAAACGGCTATCTTCGCGGCGCACGGCCATCCCTTCGGTCCCGAACAGAAAGCCCTGGTGATCGGCCGCACCGTGGAAGCCGCCGGAGAGGCCATGGCCCACTACCTCGGGCGCCCCGGCGCCGGTGCCGAACTCGCCGCCGAACTCCTCGAAAGAGTCCGCAAGGAGCTGTCCCGAGGCGCCGCGGCCCTCCCCGGGGCGGCGGAACTGGTGCGCGCCTGCCGGGCGGCCGTACCCATCGCCGTAGCCAGCAACAGCCCCCGGGAACTGCTGGATGCGGCACTGTGGTCGGCCGGTCTCGCCGACTACTTCACCCACTCGTTCGCCGCCGACGAAGTGCGCTCTCCCAAGCCTGCACCCGAGCTCTACCTCACTGCGTGCGAGGCACTCGGTACGACTCCCAAACGCTCCGTCGCCTTCGAGGACTCGGGCACAGGCATCGCATCGGCACGCGCTGCCGGGCTCTACGTCGCAGTCGTACCATCCCTTCCACGAGCCGACCTCGACCACGACTGGCTGGGCACCAGCCTGGCCGCCCCCGAATTGCGAGACTGGGCCAGGAGACTGGGAGATGGCACGGTCCGCTGACCCACTTATCGTCGTGCGCACGGGCGGGCCCAGCAGGAGACCAGCCGTCAGCCGAGAGCGTCGAGCAACTCGCGCTCGCGCTGAGCGCCGAGGCCGGCACGTCTTGCCCGGTTCAGACCCTGCTCGCGTTCCCAGAGCAGCGTGTCGGCCAGCAGCTCCGCCCCGGGCCGATGACGCAGCCCTACGGCGCGCGCCGCAGACCCGTCCCGGGCGGAAAACCCTTCCCAGCCCGGTTCGACCAGCCACATCGGCAGTGACTCGGCTCCCAATGTACTCGGCCACGCCGTTCGTGAGCAGCCATGCCGAGTCGGCGGTGATCACCGGGCCGGTGTGCCCGCCGACGGCGCGGGGCAGCTCGATCCACTCTCCGAACGCAACGACCGGACCGACAGCATCGTATGTGCCGATGGTCCCCGTCTCCGCTGCGTCGAGGAGCCAGGCGGGGAGGTCCCGTACGTCGATCGCCTGTGTCGGCATGGCCGGTGCGTCGGGAACCAGCATCGGCCCTTGCGGGTCGCGTGCGGCACGGGCCACCCAGTAGCCGGAGCGTCCGCTGTGATCCCCCGGGCCGCCGATCAGGCCGGCGTGTGCGATGAGAAGGCGGTCGCCCACAATGGCCGTCGACGCCCGTCCGCAGGCTACCTTCGCCTCGCCGTACAACGCGCGGTCGACCTCGCTCCGTTCGGTCGGAGCAAGCAGGGCCGCGGACTCATCTGCGGCCAGCGTGGCATGGGGGGGCATAGTCGCTGACGGAGGAGACATAAGCCCAGTGCCTGGCTCGGTCGCCCAGTGCGTCAAGCGCCTCACGAACGACCCCTGGCTGCCATGACACCTCGATGACCGCATCCCATTCGCGCTTGAGCAGGGGTGCATACGCCGAAGGATCACGCCGGTCGGCGGCCACCAGCGTCGCTCCGCCCGAGACTTCTCCGCTTCCGCCGCGAGCCAGGCACGTCACCCGATGACCGCGCTCAATCGGCTGTCGGGACAGCTCCCGGCCCACCCACGCCGTTCCGCCCAGAACCAAGATCTCCATCCTGACACCCAAGAAGCCGACGTCCGGCCGATGCCGGCGGATGTACGGGAGGTGCTGCGTCCGCAGCCCGACCCCGAGGCCGAGGTGCGGCAGGCCCAGCCGTGCCTCGCTCACTGCGGCTGCGACATGTAGTCGTAGTGCGGCATCCGATCATCCTCGATGCCCTCGCCCGGGGCCGGGCCGAACGCCTTGCCCGCCGCGTACATCCGCCCCTCGAAGAGCTGGCGAGCTGCTTCCATACGCTCTTGCCCTTCAGTGGGCCGGCCGAGAAGCCCCGGCTCTCGTTGATCGGGCTGGCACAGCTGCCGTTGTAGCGACAGTCCTGCTCGCCTGGGTGGAACTGCTCGTAGTCCGTGCCCGCGTAGCCGCAGCCGCCCTGGCCCCGGCAGGCACCTTTGCCGTGGCAGACGTGGAAGACGGTCGCGCACGTGCCCATGCCCGCCATGGGGACCTGGCCCGACGCGTCGAGCCCGCGCAGGAGTTGAGGCCCATGCAGACGTGCAGCTCCCGGGCCACTTCCTGGGGGAGCAGGTTCGGATCCGGGTCCGGGCACCTCTTCGGGCTGCGGGCGGAGTGCGCGGGGCTCTCACTCATGGTGGTCGTTCCTCTCGGCTCGAAGACGAAGGCCACACCCTGGCAGGGCGGCCCGAGAGGACGGCAGGGGGAGATCCGGCCACGGCGCCCCGGGACAACAGAACCGGCCACTGTCCGGTCCTCCGGTCAACGTCGGCAGCGCCCCGGGGGCGGCGGACCTCAGGAAGGAGCTCGACCCCGCCGTCCAGGACCTCGCCCTACCGAAGGCGCGGCATCCCCGAGGTGGGTGCGATTGATGCCCGCGCGGCGGCAACCTTTCGACCAGTCCACCCATGAGATATTCAACTACCCACGAGCACCAAGAGAAGCGACGTCTAAAGGCTCATCTGCTCACGACTCCCAGCGCCAGCCGAGGGATGTTCACCGATTCTGCGGTCCGTCGATGTCTTCCAGTAGGCGCGAACTCCTGTTGCAACGCTTCGACGTCGGTGAGTGCCCAATGTGGACCGTGACTGGTCCGGGAGCGCCATCGTTTCAAAGAGATTGGTTACATAGAGTTCTCACTCGTTGGCCGGAAGGGGCTGATCAGGTGAGGGCGCCTGAAGGGCAATATTTGCTCCAGGCGCCCAACTTGATGGTTCTAGAAGAACCCAAGCTTCTTGGGGGAATAGCTACAAAAAATGTTCTTGGTCTGCTGGTAGTGCTCCAGCATCATCTTGTGCGTCTCGCGCCCGATCCCGGACTGCTTGTAGCCGCCGAACGCCGCGTGCGCGGGATACGCGTGATAGCAGTTCGTCCAGACCCGGCCGGCCTGGATCGCGCGGCCCGCGCGGTAGGCGGTGTTCATGTCGCGGGTCCATACGCCCGCGCCCAGGCCGTACAGCGTGTCGTTGGCGGTCTTGATCGCGTCGTCGAAGTCGTTGAACGACGCGACCGAGACGACCGGGCCGAAGATCTCCTCCTGGAAGATCCGCATGCGGTTGTCGCCCTCGAAGATCGTCGGCTGGACGTAGTAGCCACCTGCCAACTCTCCGTCGTACGTGATGCGCTGACCGCCCGTCAGAACCTTGGCGCCCTCCTGCTGGCCGATGTCCAGGTAGGAGAGGATCTTCTCCAGCTGGTCGTTGGAGGCCTGGGCGCCGATCATCGTGTCCGTGTCCAGCGGGTGGCCCGCGACGATCTGTTCGGTGCGGGCGATCGCCGCTTCCATGAACTCGCTGTAGTGGCCGCGCTGGACGAGCGCGCGTGACGGGCAGGTGCAGACCTCGCCGTTGTTGAGGGCGAACATCGTGAAGCCCTCGAGTGCCTTGTCGCGGAATTCGTCGTTGGCCGCCCACACGTCGTCGAAGAAGATGTTCGGCGATTTGCCGCCGAGCTCCAGCGTCACCGGCTTGATGTTCTCCGAGGCGTACTGCATGATCAGCCGGCCCGTCGTGGTCTCACCGGTGAAGGCGACCTTCGCGACGCGCGCGCTGGATGCCAGGGGCTTGCCCGCCTCGATGCCGAAGCCGTTGACGATGTTGACGACGCCCGGCGGGAGCAGGTCGGCGACCAGGCTCAGCCAGTAGTGGATGGAGGCAGGGGTCTGCTCGGCGGGCTTGAGAACGACCGCGTTGCCCGCGGCGAGCGCGGGGGCGAGCTTCCAAGTCGCCATCAGGATGGGGAAGTTCCACGGGATGATCTGCGCGACGACGCCGAGCGGCTCGTGGTAGTGGTACGCGACGGTGTCCTCGTCGATCTCGCTCAGCGACCCCTCCTGCGCGCGCATGACGCCCGCGAAGTAGCGGAAGTGGTCGATGGCGAGCGGGATGTCGGCGGCCAGGGTCTCGCGGACCGGCTTGCCGTTCTCCCAGCTCTCGGCCACGGCGAGCTGCTCGAGGTTGGCTTCCATGCGGTCGGCGATCTTCCGCAGGACGTCCGCGCGTTCGGTGGTGGAGGTGCGGCCCCAGGCGGGGGCGGCGGCGTGCGCCGCGTCCAGCGCGCGTTCCACGTCTTCGGCCGTACCGCGGGCGATCTCGGTGAAGGGCTGTCCGTTGACCGGGCTCGGGTTCTCGAAGTACTGGCCGCGGGCGGGCGGTACGTACTCACCGCCGATGAAGTGGTCGTAGCGGGCCTGGTAGGAGACGAGTGCGCCCTCGGTGCCGGGCGCTGTGTAACGGGTCATCTTGGCTGGCCTCCCGGGGAAGGCTGCCCGCCGTTGGGCAGCTCTCGCCCGGAGGCTAGGAGCGCGGACGTTGCATGTACGTTGCGCACCTCGTCGCCCGTTACGTCCCGGTCGCCAGCTCCGCGTTCAGATCGTCGAGGCGGGCGAGCACCGGCGGGGTCGCCCGCACCTGGGCCAGCGCGCGCCACACCGCCAGGTCGTCCTCGCCCCACGGGGCGTGCGCCCAGTCGGACAGGAGGTCGGGGTCGCGGCGCGCGATGAGCGCCGCGCGCAGCTGGTCGGCGAGCCTGCGCCGAAGCCTGGCCACGGCAGGCGCCTGCGAGCCGGGAAGCAGCGGCCCCGCGTACGCGGAGGCGGCCGCGGTGACCGCCCCCGCCCCGAGCCGACGCTCGACGGCATCGATGTCGGACTCGACCGGCACCGCGAGCCGGTACGGGCGCGACCTCAGCAGCTCCGGCCCGATGACGGGGCGCAGCCGGGCCAGTTCGGCGCGCAGCGTCACCGGTGTCACCGACTCGTCCTCGTACAGCGCGCACAGCAACTCGTCACCGGTGAGCCCCTCCGGATGGCGGGCGAGCAGGACGAGGATCTCGCTGTGCCTGCGGCTCAGCCGGACCTTGCGGCCCCCGGTCAGCAGCAGGGCTTCATCGCGGCCGAGCGCGGTGAGCTCCACGGCGTCTTCCACCTCCACCGGCGGTGCGAGCAGCGCCAGTTGGGACTCCGCGGCGCGCGCGACGGCCTGGACGAAGGCGAGGCTGTGCGGATGCGCGAGACCGTCACCCCCGGTGATGTCGACCGCCCCGAGCAGCCGACCGGTGCGCGGATCGTGCACCGGAGCCGCCGCGCACGTCCACGGCTGGACCCGCCGGATGAAGTGCTCGGCGGCGAACACCTGCACCGGCCGGTCCACGGCCACCGCCGTACCCGGTGCGTTCGTCCCCATGGCCGACTCCGCCCACCGCGCACCTGGCACGAAGTTCATCCGCCCGGCCTTCTGACGGGTCGCCGAGTGCCCCTCGACCCAGAGCAGCCTGCCGTGCGCGTCGCACACGGCGAGCAGATGCTCACCGTCCATCGCGAACGTGCCCATCAGCTCGCGGAACAGCGGCATCACCCCGGCCAGCGGATGCTCCGCCCGATAGGAGCCGAGGTCCCCGTCGGTCAGTTCCACCGCCGCACCGGTGTCCTCGGGGCAGACCCGCGCCCGAGCCGAACGCCGCCACGAGTCGGCCACCACGGAACGGACCGGCCGCGCGACGGTCCCCGCCTCGGTGAACCTCTCATGGGCGCGGCGCAGCACCCGCACCCTCTCCGCGGGATCGGCACCGGCCTCCAGAGCCACCCATGGATCGGTCAAGTCGGCCTCCCGGGACGGCGATGCGGTGCAGCCATCGTCGCCCCGCGAGCCCGCGCCGACAAGCACCGGAACATGAGCCGACGTACGTCAGACGGAGTTCACCAGGTCCATATAGCGCGGCCAGTCCCAGTACGGTCCCGGATCGGTGTGGTCGCTGCCGGGCACCTCGACGTGCCCGATGATGTGGTCGCGGTTCTTGGGAATGCCGTATGCGTCGCAGATGTCCGAGGTCAGCAGCGCGGACTGCTCGTACATCGCGTCGGTGAAATATTCGGGCTGGTCGACCCACCCTTCGTGTTCGATGCCGATGCTGCGGGTGTTGTAGTTCCAGTTGCCGGCGTGCCAGGCGACATTGCGCTCGCGCACGCACTGGGCGATGTGGCCGTCCTCGGAGCGCACCACATAGTGCGCCGACACCTTCTTCGCCGAGTTCTGGAAGATGGCCAGGGTGTCGGCGTAGGTCTCCTGGGTGACGTGGACGATCACGAAGTCCACCGGGTAGGTGCTCGGCCGGTTCGCCGCCGTGTAGTTGGAGGTGCTCGCCGGAACCCACTCGGCGAGGGGGTAGTCGACCGCGCGGGGCCGAGCGGTCGCTCGGGTGGCGGGGAGGAGCGCGGCAGGGACGGCGGCAAGGGCCGCGCCCTGCAACAGCCGGCGCCGGCTGAGAAGGCGTCTTGCTCGATCCATTGCTGACCTACCTCTCGGTGGGGGGAACAGCTGGACTCTTTGGACTCGTCAATGGGGCAGTGACGCGGCCGTCTCTCGCAGCCGCGCATGCAGCCCCCGGTGAGTCTCGCGTGCGGGCAGCCACTCCTTGCGGACCTTGGCCACGCACGTGTAGTTGGTGTCGCAGACGCTGGCGAGCGGTGATTCGACGGTCTGCGCCGCGAGCGACCGCGGCGGCCGGCGCCATCGCCGTAATGCTCTGGAACAGGACGTCACGTAACCCGATGGCTCCGCGACGCAGTCCTGGATTGGTTTCCCCCCACACTTGAATCCCCCGATCCACGCCGGCACGCCCCGTCGCCAGGACGAGTGGTGCCTCGCCTCAATTACGTTACGGCGCTGGCTGGTTGGGGCGGAAGGGCGCGAGCTGGATCTGTGTACAGCACCGTGATTGTGGATATCGCGGTCACCCGTGAGGGGGATGGCCCACGCGGCGGCCACACCTCTCAGGATGGTTTGTGGCCCGCTCGCCCCAAGGCTGCAGGCCCTGTCACCGCAAGGCTGCGAGCCCTGGCCCCCAAGGCTGCGGATCCATTCACCCCAAAGCTGCGGCCCCGGCGGCGGCCTGTTGCTCGGCTCGGGTGCGGGCGGCAACGGCCTGGTCCGGATCGCCGAGCCGGTCGGCCAGCCGCGCCCGAGCCTGCCAGTTGTACGGGCAGATGGGGCGCAGACTGATCCGCTCGCTGAGCAGGGTGCGCGCCAGATCGTCGTGCCGGCCGGAGCGGACGGCGGCCTCCACCAGCGTGCGCTGGACGGCGTCCCGCTGCGCGTGGCTGCCGCCGAAGAAGTTGAGGCGGTTCCGGATCGGCGCGAGCAGCTCGACGACGCGGGTGTACTGCTCCCGGCGGTGCGCGATGAGGGCCTGGCACACCGGCAGCCCGATCTCGCGCGTCATCGCATGGTTGGACACCGCCGGGGAGGCCGCGGGCTCGGTGCGGGCGAGCCACAGCTCGCGGTCCTTCACGAGTCGCTCGGCATCGGCGATCCGGCCGGCCCCCGCGTACGCCATCACGGCGTGTACGTCGTTGAAGGCGTAGTACGCGCCGTCCTCCCGCCCGGCCCAGGCCTCGGCGAGCTTCGCCCAGCGCGGCCCGACATCGGCACCGACGAGGAGCAGCCGCCACAACAGGGCTGAGGCGTCCAGGAGTTCCATGGCGATTCCCTCCGAGGCCTCGTTGTGGAGGGTGTTGTCGTAGACGGCGAGGACCCGTTCGATGCTCCCCGACTCCAGCGCGTACAGGGCGTAGTGCCATGAGTTGTGCACGGACAGGAAGTTGCCGTCGGTCCAGTCCGTCGTCCGTGCGTCCATGTAGCGGATCCCATCGGCGAACCGTCCACGCATCTCGTACGTGTGGACGACCGCGTGAATGCCCCACACGTCACGCGGATGGCGCTCCACGGCGCGTAGCCCGGTCTCCTCGGCGTGGCCGTAGTGCCCCGACTCCTCGAGCCCGAAGGCGTACATCCCAAGAAGCGGGCCGAAGTGCGGGTCATCGGAGTCCCACGAGGTCAGCGCGCCGCCGATGCGGTCGCGCAGCCGCTGCGCGTCGCCCGAGAAGAAGTCGATCTGGTGACCGACGGCGAGCGCGAGGGCGTCGCGGGGATGCTCGCGGCTGAGCTCGCCGAGGATCTCCCCGGCGCGGAACATGTCCCCGTCGAGCCAGGCGTCGGCAGCGGCCGCGTGCATGCGCTCGCGCGGCGAAAGCCCTGCCAGGTCGACGGCGCCGAGGAACGCGCTGAAGTTCCGCCGCGCCGCTGCGGCTTCCCTCTCCTCGGTGCCCAGCAGCCCGAGATACGCGCCGAATACCTGCGCCATGGCGGACCGGGGAGCGGCCGTCACCATCGCCTGTGCCTCATCGGCCACCTCCCCACGGAAGAACAACAGCGCGTCGAGCGCCCGCTCGTAATGCCGCGCGGCCTCGTCGCCGATGTCACTCATGGCGTGGCCATGCCGGTCCATTTCCATGGTTGTCCCTGCTCCCGTCGGCTGCTCGCAGTCTCGCGATTCTGCCCGGGCGATGCCACGACGACGCTCGGTTTCACCGGAAGGAGGCTGACGGAACGGGCCAAGGGGAGGGAACGAGCCAAGGGGCGGGGAAATGCGCCAAGAGAAGACTGCCGCTTCACGCTGAGCCGTGGGGCGGCCGAGGTTCCGCGATGCCGACGATGAACTTCCCTGCCACGGTTCGGATGTGGGCCGACCAGCCCAGGGCCGTCAGGTCATCCGTGAGCGTCCGGGGGTCGTGGAACACCTTCACGATGCGGTACCGGCTGCCGTCGTCGAGACGCCGCACGGCGGCCGGTGCGGACCTCTCCGAGAACCTCTCCGAGAGGATTTCCTCCCGCGCGGCCTCGGCGGGCCCGTCGTCGATGAAGATCGCTTTGCCGCCCGGCGCGAGCGCGGCAGCGATGGTGCTCCAGAAGTCGGACAGCCGCACCGGCGGAACGTGAGAGAGCCAGAAGCCGAAGAACACCGTGTCGTAGCGCCTCGGCGGCTGCCACCCGAACATGTCGGCCTGGATGAACCGGACATGGGGAGACGCGGCACGGGACCGGGCGATGGCCAGGGTCTCGGCCGCCGCGTCGACTGCCGTCACCGAACGCGCCCGCGCGGCGAGCATCGTGGTCCACTGGCCCGTCCCGCAGGCCAGCTCCAGTACGTCCTCGCCGATGGGGAGGTCGGCGGTGACCGTCAGCAGGTCCTGGAGGTCCTGCCGTTGCGCGTAGGGCCGGTCGTACTCGGCCGCGCCGGCCCGGTAGTAGGCCATCTGCTCCGCCAGAAGTGCATCGTCACCGCTTCCCATGGCCCGGACCATAGCCAACACGGAGTGACGGCCCCAGATCATGAGAGAGCCCAGATCATGAGAGAGGGGGAGCGAGGCTCTTCAGGCAGGCCGCCGAACCGGCTGAAGGTCCGTCAGGACACTCCCGCCGGATCGTCGAGGACCGCCCGTACGACCGAGTGTGCGGCGCCCAGCAACGGTCCGTCGGAGCCAAGTCGGGAGACCGCTACGCCGCAGCCCGTCCCCGCGGTGCGGCGCTCCAGCTCGGCCTCCAGAGGCGGCAGCAGCCACGGCGCGAGCCGGGAGAGCGCCCCGCCGAGGACCACGCACCGGGGGTCAAGGAGGTTCACCGCACCGGTGAGCGCGATGCCCAGCGCGGTCCCGGCGTCCTGCAGCGCGCGGCGCACGTCCTGGTCGCCCTGCGTGGCACGCTCGGTCAGGAGCCCGACCCGGTCCGCGCCAGGTGCAAGGCCCGCGCTCCGTAGTACGGCTTCCTCACCCGCGTACTGCTCAAGACAGCCACGACCGCCGCACGGACACGCCGGGCCATCGGGCCGCACCGGAACATGTCCCAGCTCGCCCGCGAAGCCGCGCGTCCCGCGCAGCAGCCGTCCGTCGACGACCAGCGCGGCACCGATGCCGATCTCGGCGGAGACGTGGAGAAAGTCCTGCGGCACCTCGTCGCCGAGCCACAGCTCGGCCAGGGCGCCGAAGTTCGCCTCGTTGTCCACGGTCAGCGGCAGCTTGCC
Source organism: Streptomyces sp. NPDC021622 (assembly GCF_040640795.1). NCBI lineage: Bacteria > Bacillati > Actinomycetota > Actinomycetes > Kitasatosporales > Streptomycetaceae > Streptomyces > Streptomyces sp. NPDC021622. Next base: position 72,822 of record NZ_JBFACK010000016.1, on the reverse strand, counting down.
CGGGAGCAGCGCGGCGAGGTCGACGTCATACCAGTCGAGGTTGGGGGCATGGACGACCGTGCCCGTGTCGCGGGCGACCAGACCGGGCACGGCGACGGCGAGCCCCGCAGGACGCAGCCCTTCCCGGCCCGCCTCGGTGTTCACCTGCCGCACCAGCGCGACGAGTTCCTTGAGGACGGGCTCGGGCGCGCGCCCCCGGTTGCTGCCCTGACGCACGGCACGCGCGCGTACCTCTCCGCGCAGATCGACCGCGCACACCGCGAGATGGTCGACGCCCACTTCCGCGCCGATGCCGGCCGGACCGCGCCCGCTGATCGCGAGAGCGGAACCGGGCCGGCCCACCCTGCCGGGGCGCTCGGGACCGAGCTCGTCCAGGAGCCCGGAACGGATCAGCTCGTCCACCAAGGTGGAGACCGCGGCCCGCGTCAGGCCGATCCGGGAGGCCACGGCGGCACGGGACAGCGGGCCTTGCGCGGCGACAGCGTGCAGGACACGCGAGAGGTTCCGGCGGCGCATGCCCTGCTGGGTGTCCGGGAGCGGGGCGCCGGACGCACCCTGCCGCGTGCCGTGCGGTGGTGCGGTCATGCCCCCGTCAGCCCCTGCTCGTCGTCACTCATGGCTTTCACTGCTCATGGGCCGCCTTCTCAAGAAGGGGTGCCGCGTCGGAGATTACCCCGGCGATCCGCGCCAGCGCCGACTCGTCCCGCTCCACAGGATCGAGCACGGGTCCCGCGGCCGTGCCCCAGCGGCGCGCGACCGCCGCCGGATCCTCGCCCGTCAGGATGCCCGCGGCCTGCGCTGCGGCCCCGAGCGCGACGAGCTCCCGGGCCTCGGGCACCTGAACAGGCCGCCCGGAGAGCCGCCGCACGGTGTCCTGCCAGGCCCTGCCGCGCGCGCCGCCGCCGATGAGCAGCAGCGGGGCCGAGCGGTCCGCGTCGGCGTCCAGGACCAGGTCGAGGGCGCCGAGCAGCGAGTGCACGGCCCCGTCGTACGCCGCCTGCAACAGTTGTCCCGGAGTCGTGTCGTGCCGCAGACCGTGCAGCAGCCCCGAGGCGTGCGGCAGATCCGGGGTGCGCTCGCCGTCCAGGTAGGGGAGGAGGGTGACTGCGCCGCCCGCCTCCACGGCCTCGCGATCCAGGCTCAGGAGCGCTGCCACGCGGTCCACCGCCAGGGTGCAGTTGAGGGTGCAGGTAAGCGGCAGCCAGTCGCCGCGTGCGTCGGCGAAGCCCGCCACCGTCCCGGTGGGATCCGTGGGGCGGTTGCCGGAGACCGCGTACACCGTGCCCGAAGTGCCAAGGCTCAGCACCGGAGTGCCGGGACGCAGGCCGAGGCCGAGGGCGGCCGCCGCGTTGTCGCCCGTGCCTGGGGCCACCAGCGTGCCCTTGGAGAAGGGCAGTTCGCCGCTGCCCCGTACGGTGCCTGCGACCTCCCCGGGGCGGACGACGCGCGGCAGCAGAGCAGGGTCGAGCCCGACGAGGTCGAGGATCTCCTCGTCGTACGTCTCCGTCGCCGACGCCCACCACCCCGTCCCGGAGGCATCGCCCCGGTCGGTCGTGCCGGTCCCGGTGAGGCGTTCGGTGAGGTAGTCGTGGGGCAGGCGGACGGCCGCGCTGGCGCGGGCCGCTTCCGGTTCGTGTTCGCCGAGCCAGGCCCACTTGGTCACCGTGAAGGAGGGCCCCGGCACACTGCCGACGCGCTCGGCCCATGCCTTCGGGCCGCCGAGGCGGTCGACCAGGGTGCGGGCCTGCGCCGCCGAGCGCACGTCGTTCCACAGGAGCGCGGGCCGTACCGGTCTGCCGTTCGCGTCGAGGGTGACAAGGCCGTGCTGCTGGCCGCCGACCGACACGGCCGCGGCCTCGCGTGCCGCGTCACCGCACTGGTGCAGCGCCGCGCTGAGGGCGCTCCACCACTCCTCAGGGTCGCTCTCGCGTGCCGCGCCCGAGCTGACGCCGTGCGGCGCCTGACCGCTCGCCACCACCCTGCCCGTCGCGGCGTCGACGACCAGGACCTTGGTGGACTGCGTGGAGCTGTCCACGCCGACGACGAGCGGACCGTCGGCTGCTGGTGCTGATGACATCGGGGGTCTCCGTTCCCGCGGCTCTTTCCGGGTGCTTCCGGACTTCTCTCCGTCCGACCTTCCCAGGGATGCCTCCGGATACTAATTTGTTAAGTGCCATGACGAAATAGTCGTGGCGGCCGCATCTCAGCTCACGGCACAGCCGCGCCCGGGCCGCCCCGCCGCCCGCATCAGCCATCCAGGGAGCCGCACATGACGTACCAGCCCACTCCTGAGGACAAGTTCACCTTCGGTCTGTGGACCGTCGGCTGGCAGGGAAGGGACCCATTCGGAGACGCGACGCGCGCGCCCCTCGAACCGGCCGACTCCGTACGGCACCTGGCCGAACTGGGTGCCTACGGAGTGACCTTCCACGACGACGACCTGATCCCCTCCGGGGCCACGGACACCGAGCGCGAGTCCCACATCAAGCGCTTCCGCCAGGCGCTCGACGCGACCGGCCTCGTCGTGCCGATGGCCACCACGAACCTGTTCACGCACCCCGTCTTCAAGGACGGCGCGTTCACCGCCAACGACCGCGACGTGCGCCGCTACGCCCTGCGCAAGACGATCCGCAACATCGACCTCGCGGTGGAGCTCGGCGCACACACCTACGTCGCATGGGGAGGCAGGGAAGGCGCGGAGTCCGGTGCCGCCAAGGACGTGCGCGACGCTCTGGACCGGATGAAGGAGGCATTCGACCTGCTCGCCGAGTATGTGACGGAACAGGGCTACGACCTGCGCTTCGCGATCGAGCCCAAACCGAACGAGCCGCGCGGCGACATCCTGCTGCCGACCGTCGGACACGCCCTTGCCTTCATCGAGCGCCTGGAGCGCTCCGAGCTGTTCGGGGTCAACCCCGAAGTGGGCCACGAGCAGATGGCCGGCCTCAACTTCCCGCACTCCATCGCCCAGGCGCTGTGGGCGGGCAAGCTCTTCCACATCGACCTCAACGGCCAGACCGGCATCAAGTACGACCAGGACCTGCGCTTCGGGGCGGGCGATCTACGGAGCGCCTTCTGGCTGGTCGACCTCCTGGAGAGGGGCGGTTACGAGGGTCCGCGGCACTTCGACTTCAAGCCGCCGCGCACGGAGGACTACGCGGGCGTGTGGGAGTCGGCTGCAGGGTGTATGCGCAACTACCTGATCCTGCGGGAGCGTTCCGCCGCGTTCCGCGCCGACCCGGAGGTCCAGGAGGCCCTGCACGCCGCACGGCTCGACGAACTGTCGCTGCCCACCGCCGAGGACGGCCTGAGCGGGCTGCTCGCCGACCGCGGCGCCTTCGAGGACTTCGACGTCACGGGCGCCGCGGCCCGTGGCATGGCCTTCGAACGCCTCGACCAGCTCGCCATGGACCACCTCCTGGGGGCGCGCGGCTGACCCCGAAGCGTCACTTCGGGTGCATCAACTTCTGCACAGGGGTCGCGTCTTGACCGGCGCGAGGCGACTCTTGACGGTATGGCCATGCCGCCCGTACCGCCGCAGCCTCCTCCTCCGCCGGGTGACGCGCCCCCGCCAAGTGACGGCGGCTTCGGTCCGCCTGGAGGCGGGTACGGACCGCCTCCGGGCGGCGGGGGATGGCCTCCTGAAGGAGGCGGCGGCGGCCTGCCTCCGGACGGCGGCGCCTGGCCGCCGTCGCCACCGCCCGGAGGACCTCCGGGGCGGCGCAACGGGCTGTTCATCCTGCTTGCCGTGATCATCGCGGTGGGAGCCGTCGTCGCGGTGGTCCTGGTGGCCACCAGCGGCGATGAATCCCCGGGCAAGAAGGGGCCGTCCGAGAGCAGCGAGAGCTCTGGCGGCAAGCCCACTCCGTCGCTGAGCATCCCGTCGCAGATCCCATCGGAACTCCCTACGGAGGTCCCCTCCAACCTGCCGAGCGGTCTGCCGTCGGACTTCCCCAGCGATCTGCCGACCGATCCGGATGACCTGGAATCCCTGATTCCGTCGGCCGCGGGCAACTAGGCGGCACGCAGCCGTGCGGTAGCCCTTCAGAGGCCCTTCGGCAGCCGCACGTACATCACGGTGGTCTCGACTCCGCTGTCCACGAGGCGGCCGTCCTTGTCGAACGCCTCGGGGCCGTCCGTCATCCCGAAGTCGTTGTCGTTGATCAGAGCGAGGGTGCGACTGTTCACGAGGGCCACACCCTCGATCTTGTCGGGCACTCCCTTGACGGCGCCCAGGTCGACCACGAGGCGCTTCTTCAGGACGGGCACTCCGGAGCCGGCCGGATCGTCGAGCTGCTCCAGGGAGGGCTCCGTGGCGGCGTCGTCCCACCGGTCGCCGAGGATGTCGGAGCGGCGGTCCAGCTTCACCGTCTGCAGCCGCGCGGCCTTGTCGGTGCGTTCCTCTACGAGGAGCCGGTCACGGCCGACGGCCACTACGGAGGAGATCTTCAGCTCGGACGTGTCGTCCTCGCCCGGGTCGACGACCCCCACCGGGTCGAAGCGGTACGCGTACTCGGCGGTGACCGCCTGCTTCTTCGGCGAGAAGCGCAGCAGCCGCGTCGTCCGCGAGCCCTCGCCGGCGTCCTCGTCGGGGAGGGACAGCGGGCTCTGCACCGCCATCACCAGGTCCCCGCCCGGCAGTTGGGTGAGCCCTTCGAAGCCGCGGTTGACCTTGCGGTTCAGCAGGATGCCGGGCAGTGCCTCGGCCACTGGGTAGTCGGCCCCGGACAGCTTCAGACCCTGCGGCACATAGCGCTTGAGCACCTTGCCGCGTGCGGAGACGTGGACGAGCGAGGGGCCGTACTCGTCGACCAGCCAGAAGCTGCCGTCGTCGGCCCGCACGATGCCCTCGGTGTCCAGGCCGTTCGGGTCGTACGTCAGAGGGTTCTTGGCGTCGTACGTGTACGGAGCCTCATCGCGCCCCTCCTGGTTGGGCAGTCCGGTGACGGGCTTTCCGGAGGACGTCGTCAGGGGCAGCGCGTCGACGACCTTCACGGTGTCTCCGGAGGCACGGACCTTCACGATCGCCGGATCGAAACCGGGGACGGGAAAGGTGCGCCGCTTCTTGCCGTCCACCTTGATCTGGCCGTTGGGCCCCCGGTCGGTGACCGTCCAGAACTCGCCCTTGCGGCCCGCCGGATAGATGTCGCTGCCGATGCCGCCAAGACGCACGTCCCGGTCGTCGTCCACCGTGCCGGGCAGCAACGAGTTGCTGAAGGTGCCCAGCGGGATGTCGCCCAGCGTCGCGGTCGAGGTGATCCGAGGCGCCTTCTCCTTGCCGCCGGTCTGCGCGCCCGTGGCGGTTCCGGTCACCACGGCCGCCGCGATCACGGCGATCGGCACACCCACGGCGACGGAACGGCGGACGCGACGCTGACGGGCGGCGTGCGGGGACATGGGTGCCTCCTGGGGCGCGAGTTCGGTGACAGCGGTCAGACTTCGCCGTCGCCACGAACGCAAGGAGGCGGAGAGGTAAACGTCAGGGGGCACGGCGACGGCGCCTCCCGCGAGGGGCAGGAGGCGCCGCCGTCCGCCATCGTCCGGTCAGCAGTGGTCGGGCAAGCTGCCCTTGTCGCCCCCCTTCAGGCTTCAGGTGGATCGCCATGACGCGTTCAGGCGGGTCGTGTCCGTGACCCGATGCCCTGAACCGGTGCGGTCCACGCTCCCGGATGGCATGGCCGCGCTCAATCCCTGATCAGGGCGAGTCCGCGCGCCGGTGTTCCCGGCGCGTGCACACGCGGCGCGGACGCGCCGGGCGCCGCCGGATGCGTTTCGGCCAAGGGGGCGTGCGGTGTGCCGTGGAACTTCAGCGGTGTGGTGCGGGGCTGTTGGCGCCCCGCACCACACCGGTGGGTGTCACTCGCCGCCGGTCACCACGGCCAGTGCCGTCGCCGGGTCGTGGGTGGCCGGGCCCGCCGGGGTCCACCGGCCGCGTTCCTTGCGGTAGGGCCACCAGCGGCCGTCGTCCCCCTGCCGCAGTTGGGCGTCGCCGCCGACCACGGTCCAGCGGTTGCGGGCGGCCCGCAGCTGCGGCCGCTCGTCCTCGTCCCAGGCCGCGTCGAGGGCGGCACGCGCGCGTGCCAGGGCTTCGGCGCCGGGCGTCCACTCCTCCTCGAGCACGGACAGCGCGGCGGGTCCGCCGAACTCCCAGGCCCGTACGGCCAGCGCAAGCCCCTCCTTGCCCCGGTCGGACGCCGAGGCGAGCCGCGTCACCACCGGCGCGCCCGGCGCCGCGGCGGCCAGCCGCACGGCGTCCTCACCCGGAGTCAACTCCACCTCGACCGGCTGCCGTTCGTGCCCGGGGGCGAGCGCCTCGGCCAGCAGGCGGTGTGCCTCCGCGGCCGCCCGCGCCGCCAGGAACTCGAGCGCCGTCACGTCGATGCCCGGCGCGGGCTCCGCCTCCGTGTCGAGCGAGGGCGGCAGGCCCGGCTCTGAGGGCAGGGGAGGGAGGTCCGGCAGCGGAGGGAGGATGGCGCCCTCGGCGTACGCCACATCGGCGTACACGCCCTCCTGGGCCTCCTCCTGCTCCTCCTCCGGTGCCTCCTCGGCCTCCGCCTGCGCCACGCTGCGTACTTGCAGCTCGTCAAGGAGCTCACGCTCCGCACGGCCGCGCATCAGGAGCAGCACGAACGGATCCTGATCGAGCAGCCGGGCCATCTGGTAGGAGAGCGCGGCCGTATGCCCGCAGTGGTCCCACGCGTCACAGTCGCACTCGGGCTCCAGATCGCCGATGCCGGGCAGGAGTTCGACGCCCGCGCCCGCCGCGTCCTCCACCAGATGCGGTGGCATCTCGCGGTCGAGCAGCGCCGCGATGTGCCCGGCGCGCTCCACGGTCATGCCCAGGAAGCGGTCCCACTCGGCATCGGTCAACTGCTGCAGCAGCACGTCCGAGCGATGCGCAGTGCCGTCCGGGTCCTGCACGACCGCGGTGATGCGCCCGGGGCGCACCGACACCGCGCCCACGGCACCCGCGCGCGCGAGCCTGCGGCCCGCCTTAAGCTGCTGGAGGTCCAGCGCCGTGTCCTCCAGTGCCTTCAGCCAGGCCTGGCCCCACCAGCTCTGCGCGAACCCCCGCCCGTGCGCGGGCGGCAGCGCGGCGAAGGTGCGCTCGTGGCGGCGCGCGCCCTGCCCGGACTCCTCGTGTGTTTCGTCGAACGCCTCGTCGTACGTGTCGTTCATCGCGTCCCCCCTCGCAGCTCCACCAGATCCGACAGTTCGGCATCGGTGAGTTCCGTCAGCGCGGCCTCACCGGCACCGAGGACCGCGTCCGCCAACTCCCGCTTGCGCAGCAGCATCTCGGCGATCCGGTCCTCGATCGTCCCCTCCGCGATCAGACGGTGCACCTGCACGGGCTGTGTCTGCCCGATGCGGTACGCGCGGTCCGTGGCCTGCGCCTCGACGGCGGGATTCCACCAGCGGTCGTAGTGCACGACATGCTCGGCCCGCGTCAGGTTCAGCCCCGTGCCCGCGGCCTTCAACGACAGCAGGAAGACCGGCACTTCACCGTCCTGGAAGCGCTGCACCATCGCCTCGCGCGCCGCGATGGGCGTCCCGCCGTGCAGGAACTGGGAGGGCACGCCACGGGCTGCCAGATGCCGCTCGATGAGTCGCGCCATCTGCACGTACTGCGTGAAGACGAGCACGCCCGCGTCCTCGGCGAGAATCGTGTCGAGCAGCTCGTCGAGGAGTTCCAGCTTCCCGGAGCGCCCTTCGATCCGCGGGGCGTCCTCCTTGAGGTACTGCGCGGGGTGGTTGCAGATCTGCTTCAGCCCGGTGAGCAGCTTGACGATCAGACCGCGGCGGGCGAAACCGTCGGCACCGGCGATCTCCGCCAGGGTCTCCCGTACGACGGCTTCGTACAGACCGGTCTGCTCCGTGGTGAGGGAGACGGCCCGGTCGGTCTCGGTCTTGGGCGGCAACTCGGGCGCGATGCCCGGGTCGGACTTGCGCCGGCGCAGCAGGAAGGGGCGTACGAGCTGCGAGAGCCGCTCGGCGGCGGCCGGGTCCTTGCCCCCCTCGACGGCTTGCGCGTAGCGGGTGCGGAACGTGCCGAGCTTGCCGAGCAGCCCCGGTGTCGTCCAGTCGAGGATCGCCCACAGCTCGGAGAGATTGTTCTCCACGGGGGTGCCGGTGAGCGCCACGCGCGCGCGTGCGCCAATGGTGCGCAGCTGCTTGGCGGTCGCCGAGAACGGGTTCTTGACGTGCTGGGCCTCATCGGCGACGACCATGCCCCACGGAGCCTTGGCCAGGCTGTCCGCGTCGAGGCGCATGGTGCCGTAGGTGGTGAGCACGAACTCGCCGTCGGCCAGGTCCTCCAGGCCGCGCCGGGCTCCGTGGAAACGGCGCACGGGGGTGCCGGGCGCGAACTTCTCGATCTCGCGCTGCCAGTTGCCCATCAGGGACGTCGGACAGACCACCAGGGTGGGTCCTGCGGAATCGGGGTCCGTCTGCCGGTGCAGATGCAGGGAGATCAGCGTGATGGTCTTGCCGAGACCCATGTCGTCCGCCAGGCAGCCGCCCAGGCCCAACGAGGTCATGCGGGCGAGCCAGTTCAGACCGCGGAGCTGGTAGTCGCGCAGATTCGCGGCAAGCGCAGCCGGCTGCCCGACGGGCTCCATGCCCTCCGGATCGGCGAGGCGTTCGCGGAGCGTCGCCAGCCAGCCGGTCGGCTGGACGTCCACCCGCTGCCCGGCCACTTCGGTGGTGCCGGTCAGCACGGCGCTCAGCGCGTCGATCGGGGTGACCTTGTGGTCCTGGTCCTCGCGAGCGCGCCGTGCCTCTTCGGGGTCGATGAGCACCCACTGGTCACGCAGGCGCACCACCGGACGGTTGGCCTCCGCGAGCTGGTCGAGCTCCGCGCGGGACAACTCCTTGTCGCCCAGCGCGAACCGCCAGTTGAAGGCGAGTAGCGCGTCGGCGGAGAGATACGACGGGGTGTCCGACGACGGCTTGTCGGGGTCCCTGGAGTCGTCGTCGGGCGGGCCGATGACCGCGCGGGCGGTGAGGTTGCGCGCCAGCTCCTTGGGCCAGTGCACCTCGACACCCGCGGCGGCGAGCATCCGCGAGCCTTCGCCGAGGAGCGCGGTCACTTCCTCGTCGGCGAGCTCGATGGCGTCGGGCACGGTGGCCGAGAGCAGCGGCGCGAGCGGCGGCCACGCGCGCGTGGCGCGGCGCAGCGCGAGCAGCGCGTCCATCCGGGAGCGCGGTCCGAAGGCCTGCCCCGAGGCGGCCGAACCGGCCCAGACCTCGGCCGCGTCGGCGACGAGCGAGGGATCGCTGACGCTGTGCATCTGCAGCACGGCGCGGAACGGCAACCTGCTCTCGTCGGAGGTCTGCGCCACAAGCCCGGGGACCTCGACGCGCAAGGAGACGCGTACGCCCGCGTCGTGCCCGGCGGCGACATCCATGGCCCAGGGCCGCTGCTCGGGGATGTGCTGCGGCTGCGGCGCGGCGAAGGCCGGCGCGCCGGCGGCGACCGCGGCGGCGGGGGTGCGCGGCAGCGTATCGGCCACCGCGTCGAGGAACTGCCGCAGCAGCCGCTCCGGTTGGGGCAGCCGCAGGGGTTCGGTGCCGTCCAGGGGCAGGGCGTGTGCGGCCGGAGGCATCGCCGCCGCGAGGTCGCGCAGGCGCCGCAGGTCGTCGGCGCCCAGCGGGCCCGAGCGCCAGGCGTCGTGGTCACTCGGCGTCAGGCCGGGCAACAGCAGGCCGCGTGCGGCCAGTTGCAGGGCGAGCACGCCCGCCGTCCCCCAGAACGCGGCGGTCGGATGTGCCCCGGCCGTGGCACGCGCGCGGGTCAGCACCGGCAGCGCCGCGCGCACCGGCAGCAGCACGGCCGAGACGTCGCCGGGCCGTGCCCCGCCGTCGTCGCCGGGCACGGCGATGGTGAGCTCCTCTGCGGTGCCGGCCGCGACGGCGGGCGGCGCGTCGCCGTCCGGGTGCCAGAAGGCCACCCGACCGGTGCGCGCCGGGTCGGCGGGCACGAACAGCACAGAACAACGGGACAGTTCAGAGATCTCGGAAGGTGACGCGGCGGGGAGTCTGTGCACAGCGATGGCGCATTCCTCAAACTTGACTACTGAGACCGGAGCGGCCGAGAGTACAGCACACTGTCGAGCCTGCGTTAGCGCTGGCGACGTGATCCCGATCACGCCACTCCGAAGGTGTAGCTAACCCCCCTGTGGGGCGGTGCTGACCCCCTGCGGAAGACGGGTGAAGGCGCCATGGTCGCCCAAGGTCACCGGCTCATACGTTGAGTGAAGTCCACCCGATCCAGTCACAGACCGGAGACCTCACCATGCCCCAGGCCGCCGCAGCAGTCGCGGAACGTTCGCCAGGCACCACCGAAAGGCAGCCCGCCGGAAGCGATTTCGCACCCCTGCTGCGCACCGTCAAGGAACAGGGTCTCCTTGGCCGCCGCACCGGCTGGTACGCCTCGACCATCGCGGTCAACGCGGTCGCACTGGCGGCGACAGCGGCGGGCATGTTCCTGATAGGAGGCTCCTGGTGGGTGCTGCTCCTCGCGCCACTGCTCTCGGTGCTGTGCGCCCGCACGGCGTTCATCGGGCATGACGCTGGGCACTCCCAGATCACCGGCGACCGCGGGATGAGCCGCGCCCTCGGCCTCATCCACGGCAACCTCCTCCTGGGGATGAGTTCGGCCTGGTGGAACGACAAGCACAACCGCCACCACGCCAATCCCAACCACATAGAGAAGGACCCCGACGTCGCCGCCGACGTCCTCGTCTGGACCAGCAAGCAGGCCAGGGTCCGCGTCGGCTTCCGGCGCTGGCTCACCCGCAACCAGGCCTGGCTGTTCTTCCCCCTGACGCTGCTCCAGGGCGTCGCCATGAAGATCTACGGATTCCAGGACCTGCGCCGCCAGAGCCCGCGCGAGCGCGTCGTGGAGGGCCTGCTCCTGGTGGCCCACCTGATCGGCTATGTGACGCTGCTGCTCGTCGCCATGCCCGTGGGGCACGCCATCGCCTTCGCCGCCATCCACCAGGCACTGTTCGGCCTGCACCTGGGTCTTGCCTTCGCGCCCAACCACAAGGGCATGGAGATGCCCGATCCCGACGGCGAGCGCTGGGGCCACCTCAGCCGCCAGGTCCTCACCTCACGCAACATCCGCGGCAGCTTCCTGACCGACTGGTTCCTGGGCGGACTCAACTACCAGATCGAGCACCACCTCTTCCCGAGCATGCCCCGACCCAGCCTGCGGCGCGTCCAGCCGCTGGTCCGCGCCCACTGCGCGGAGCTGGGCATGCCGTACACGGAGGCGGGGTTCGTCGATTCCTACCGACAGGTGCTGCGTCACATGTACGAGGTCGGCGAGCCGCTGCGGGTCGAATAGGCGCGCCGGCCGATCTTCGAACTGCCCTGTGGGCCGCCCTTCGGATCCCGGAGGCGGCTCAGGGTCATCTCAGGGTCGCGCCTCAGGGGTCTATCAGGGGAGCAGACTGGAACTGTGGGCGGCGCGATCCCGTTTCTCAAGACAGAGAGCGGCAGCAGCCGCGAAGGAGGCGACGCACATGTCGAAGAACGCGAAGATCGCCGCAGGAGGTGTGGCGGCCGGCATCATCCTGTTGATCTGGCTGCCCTGGTGGGCCGCCCTCCTGATCGTGCTGGGAGTCCCGGCCGCGGCGTATCTGACACTCGACCCGGCCCAGCGGCGCAGGCTGCGCCGCGTCTCACGCAAGGAGATAGGCCACTGACCGGCCGCTGCTGAGAAGGTGCCACGCCGGTCGGCCAGGGCCCGCGCGCGGCAACCGGCGGGTTCCCCGCTCGTGGATCGGCCCACGGCGGATCCACGAGCGGAAAATCCGTTGCGCGACCCGCGGTTCGGCAGTGATCATGGCGCACATGACTTCCCGAGAGGAGGCCGTCCAGCGATCCCACGGTGATCGCTGATGGCCACATACGAGGCGTCGCAGACGCCGTCCCAGCCCCAACCCGCTCCCGCGCCGCTGACGTCGGCCTGGCTGAAGGCCCACTTCGACCCGCTGCCCTTCCCGGCCCGCATGAGCGCCCTGGCAAGCTACGCCCGAGCGCTCACCCCAGAGGCGTACGCGACACTCCGCGAGGCCCTCGCCGCCGGTGCCCCTGACGAGCGGCACACCGCGCTCTTCCTGGCCGTCACCCGGCGTGACCTCACGTCCATCGCCGACGCCCTGACCGACCCCCTTCTGCGCCGCCGTGCCCTCTCGGCCGCCATCCGGCTTCCCGTGCCGGAAGCGGCCTTGGAGCAGCTCGCGTTGAGCGACATCAAACAGGCGCGGCACGAAACATTCCAGGTACTGCGGCTGAGCCGTCGCCGCGCGCTCGCCGCACGCCTGCTGCCGCAGGTCCACGAACGATTCGGAGCCCGGGAGGCCGCACAACTCCTGCCCGCATGCCCCGCCCGGACGGTCGCCGCATGGCTGCCCCGGCTCGATCCGCCGCCAGGAGTGCTCAGCACACTGGCTCGCACCGCCCCGTACGCCATCGCCGAATTCCTGGCGGGCCGATGGCAGAGCCTCGGCTCTCGTGAGCACCACCGCTTCACAGGCCGCGGCCGCGCGGTCGCGAGCCTGGCCGCGGAACGCGACCCGGAGGCAGGGCTGCTGCTCTTGGAACGGGCGCCCGACCTCCTGACGGCACGAGCGGCACGCACCCTGCTGCGCCGTCCGGCCCGAGTCCTCGCGATCCTGCGTGCCGCGCCACCTGACGCGAGCGGCGCACACCGCGAACTGCGCCTCTCCGCAGGCGCCTTGCCATCGGCCACGCGGCGCGCCCTGCGCGAACTCCCGCCCGCGGACCTCGTGGACCTGGCCCGCCGCTGCCCCATGAGGCAACCGCGGTACCGCGGACCAGGGCGGCACGACATCGAACCGGACGGCCTGCTGGCGCTGCTGCCCGGCCCGGACCGACGTCGACTCGTCGAGGAACGCACCCGGCGCAGCCGCTCCACGCGCAGCGTCCCCATCGGCACGCTCACGGCCCTTCAACCGACCGACCGGGCAGAGATCGTCGGCCCCTGGGTGGAGCGCTGGTCCTCGTCGAACCAGGAATGGACACGGAGCCGTCTCGCGGTCGCGCTCCCACTCGCCCTGGGGGAGCCGTTGCTGCGCCGCATGGCGGACCAGCACCGCGTCCACCACCGTCTGCAGGCCTGGCCCGCGTTGCTCGCCTGTGCGGAACTGGAGGGCGACCCGGACGAGTTCGCACGGATCGCCGTCGACTGCGAGCGAGCCTGGCACGACCAGGAAGAGGTGCGCAGGGCCGCCCTCCAGCAGCTCGCGGGCACCTCCCGGCGCCTGCTCGCCGCACTGCCCGACCAGGTCCTGCGCGACGCCGTGATCACCACGGTCCAGTCCCGGGACTCGACCGCGCGCACGCTGGCCGCGGCCGAGCAGCTGCTGCGCCGCGCCGTGCAGTGCGCCACCTCGGCCGGCGAGTGGAGCCGGGCCGGTTACGCGACGGAGTTGCTCTGCCAGGTCCTCTCCGACCCCCGCTCGCACCGACCCGTCGCCCCGCTGGACATCGACGAGGCGGCGGCACGAGCCCTCTGGCCGACGACAGCGGCCACCGCGGGAGTGCGCCCCGGTCTCCACACGGCCCTCGCCGAACTCCTCGCACCCCACCTCACCGCGTTGCCCGATCTCGACAGCCTGGTCCGGCGCATCGCCCTGGAGTCCGGCGACCCGGACCTCGCGGCCCGCGCGGCGGCAGCCTGGGTGGCACCCGCGCGGCTGCGGGAGCAGCGCAGCGCCGAACTGATCGGCCTCGACGCCTCGTTCATCGCGGTGCCGGTCGTTCTGCGCACCCTCGCCACCCGGCGAACCGACCTGCTGGACTCCGTGCTGGTCGCTGCCCGGGACGGACTCACCGGCCGGGTACGTCCCCGGGCATCCGCCTGGTCGGCCGCACTGCACCCGGGCCCCACCGGCCGCTGGCTCCCCGCACAGCGCCGCTCCTGGGACGAGCACCACGCGCGCGTGGCCACGGACGAACTGGCCCCGCTGCGCACCCGGGCCGACGCTGCGGCACAACTCCGCGACGCCGAACTGCTCACCGCACTCGCGGAGTCGGCACCCCAGCCCGTCGCCGCGGCGGCACTCGGGGCGCTGGGCGAGGTGCCCGGCGTGGCGCACGACGTTGCCGCGCCCGCAATCGAGCCGCTGTTGGAGATCCTGCTGCGGCACGCCGCGACAAGCGGCGTACGGGGGCGTGCCGCCATGGCATCCGTCCGCCGGCTCCTGGCAGCCATGCCGGACCCGGAAGCCAACGCTCTGCTCGCCCCTGTCGCCCGCGCGGCCGACGCCCCCGTGGGCACCCGCAAAGAGGCCGTGCGGGCCCTGGGGATGCTCGCCGGTGACGAGGCGCTCGAGGCTCTGGTGCGGGCCTGGGACGCGCCGGGCCAACACCGCGACGTACGCGCCGTCATCGCTCGCTTCCTCCTCGCCGAGATCGACCGTCCCGGCATCGCCGACCGTCTTGCCCAGGCGGCGGACGAAGCCGCGGTCAGGGAAGTGGTGATCCAAGGGCGCGCGGGAGCCGTGAGTGAATCCGTGGGCGTGGCCTACACCGCCTTCCTCACGCGCCTGGTGAAGGAGGGCACCAAGGAGACCGCCGTCGCCGCGTGCCGGGCTCTGCCGGCCTGGTTCACACCGGAATCGACCGACGCCATGCGCGCCGTGGCCCACGTCATCACCGACCGGCAGCGATCCAGATGGGAATGGGAGACGGCGGCCCAGCAGTTGCTGTGGTTCCCCTTGGGTACGCAAGGCGGGCCCATCCTCAGGGATGCCATGCGTACGCTCCAGGAACGCGTGGACGCGGCTGGCGACCCGGAGCTGAGGGCTGACGCACTTCGTCGTCTCGCGGGCATCGGAGAGTCCTTGCCGGTCTCACGAGGCTCTGAGCGCTCGCTCCTCGTCGCCGACGCCGTGGCTCTCTCGCTGCGGGCCGTGGGCCTGTATCGCGAGGCGGCCGCGCTGACATGGAAGGCGGCGCTGGCCGCCATCCGGCACGGCGAACACCACGCGCAACGCTGGGAACAGCTCCTGGCCCTGGTCGAGGAACGCCCCGAACGGCTGCCCTTCACCGCGGGCGTCTCGGTCGACGTGCCCACCCCACGCGCGCGTGCGGCACTGCTCGCGGCCGTCCGGCTGCTGCGCGAGCGCGGCACCCCGGTGTCCGGGTCGCTGGCCCTCGACCTGGTCCGCGCCGGGAGCCGCGCAACAGCGTGGGACGAGACCTGGCGCGGTGAACTCGCGGCCCTCCGGGACCACGAGGACCACGACACGGCCATGGCGGCGCTGCTCGTCGACCCCGGACCGCCCCGCTGACGTAGAGCCAGGGGAAGGTCCGAAGCAGCAGTGATCAGGCGGGGCGCACGGCCATCTTGTCGAGCGCTTCGAGGAGCCCGGGGAGTTCGGGCCCCCGCCCCACGGGCAGCACCTCGCCGGGCTCCTCGTCCAGCAGGACGAACGCGATGTCGTCGGTCCTGGCCACCAGCGACCAGCCAGGTCCGTCTGCGCGCAGCGTTCGGGCCTCTCCGGAGGCGAACGACGACCGCACGCGCCCCAGGGGCGGGGGAGTGCTCACATACGCCCGTACCTCCGCCATGACCCGGCGCACGCCGGTGAGCGACCCGTCCGCGGCATCCGCGTCGTCGCCCTCCGAAAGGGCCTTGTCGGCGTCCTGTGGTGCCTCGGCCTGCGCATCCGCGTCGTCCGGCTGGAAGTCGGCGTCATCGATCTGGTCGCGCCAGGCCGCCCACTGCAACGCGATCTCGTCGGCACCGAGCCGCCGTTGGGCGGGTCCCCAGGTGTCGGTCTGCGGGGGCGAGAGCGGCGTGAGATCCGTGTCCTCGGGGTCCGGTTCGGGGTCATGGGGAGCGGGCACACCGGGCGCGGCGACGGCCACCGCCAGGGGCCAGCCGGGCAGCGCGGCGACCACTGTGCGTTCATCGGGCGACAGGTCGTACTCCATGCCGCAGTCCCACGACGCGATCGCCACGGCGACGAGCGACACATCGTCGACGACGACCGTCCACCGGGCTCCGGCGCCGTCCTGACCCAGCACAAGCCCGTACCCGGCGGCCAGCGGAGCCAGTCCCAGGGCCGCGCAGGCCTCCGGATAATCGTCACCGAGCACGCTCGGGAACTTCGCGGGTGTCAGCAGCACCGCGGTCAGCACGTACAGCGCGTCGTCCTCGGCGGCGACTGCGTCGTCCGTTCCGGCCATTGCCAGCCTCCCCATCGCTTCATCCGTCGGCGCACCCTAACCACTGGTCCGCTTGATCGTCGAGGGGTGGATGACCAGGAAAATTCACTCGTCGGCCTCGTTCCGCACGCCTACGCTGGCTGTCATGCCCAGAGCCAGTTCGCACTTCGTCTGTCTGCCATGCCGTGCTTCTTTCAAGAAGACGGCCGACTACGGACGCGTGCGCATCGACATCTGCCCCCAGTGCGGCGGTCAGTTGCTCAACGCGGGCTCCGCGCTTGCCGTGCCCAAGCGACGTGACACGGCGGCATGGCGCGCCCTGAGCGCTGTCCTGACCGCCGGGCTGCGCTTCCGGCAGGACTGCTGCGGTTGGGGCCCCGGCTACCGCCCCCGCACGCCGCGCGACGTACGGGAACGGCTCGCGCATGCGGCCGAGACGGGCAACCCCGCCAGTGAGGCGCTGGCCTGCCCCGACCCCACGCACGCGGACGTCAGGCGGCAGGCAGGCCGAGGAGCGTACGCGCCACGTCCTTCGGCGACTCGTCGCGCTCCCGGGCGAGGGCGATGACCGCGCGGCACGCCAGCTCGCTGACACCGAAGGACAGGGCTTCCGGCGACACCCAGCCGGTGGCCTCGTCCATCTGGTCCTGGTCGTCCTCCGCGCAGGCCGCCACGTAGACCGCGGCCGCCTCGAAGAGGTTGTGGGCACGCTCCTTCTCGGCGTGCACGGTTTCGTCCGTGCGCCACAACTTGCGCAACTTGTCGAACATGCGAGCCACCTTCCCCCCGGGCGCTGGCCGGCGCCGTTGATCATCCATCTTACGTACCCCAAAGTAGAGTTGGAGTTCCGTCGACTGAAGGGGGACCGCGCGGTGAAGCGCTATGAGCGGCTCAAGGAGATCCGGGGTCTCGACCCGGAGAAGGACGCTCTGAAGATCTACCGCCTCACCGCGGTGTACGAGTTTCCCTGGGACTTCACCCGCGCTCTCGAGCTGGCGCTCTACCGCACCTACGCCGTTCCCAGCATCGGCCGACTCCTCGCCGAGACCGCTGAACTGACGGACCGTACGCAGAAGCGGTACGACGACACGTCCCTGCTGCTCGACGCCGTCGTCGAGCACGGCTTCGGCACGGACGAGGGCCGCGACGCGATCCGCCGCATCAACCAGATGCACCGCAGCTACGACATCAGCAATGAAGACATGCGGTACGTGCTGAGCACCTTCGTGGTGATGCCCAAGCGCTGGATCGACACCTACGGATGGCGCCGGCTTTCACGCCACGAGACGGTCGCCGCCTCCGTCTACTACCGCACCCTGGGGCGGCACATGGGGATCCAGGAGATCCCGGAGTCCTACGAAGACTTCGAGCGCTGTCTCGATGCCTACGAAGAGGCCCACTTCGCGTGGGACGAGGGCGCGCGCAGGGTCTCCGACGCGACCCTCGACCTCATGGCCTCCTGGTATCCGCGCGCCCTGGCGCCCTTGTTGCGGGCCTCGACCCTCGCCCTGCTCGACGAGCCCCTGCTGCGAGCCTTCCGCTACGAACCGCCGGGTGCCGCCGCCCGCAAACTGGTCAGGGGTGCTGTCCGGCTGCGCGGCCGCGCCGTGCGCCTGATGCCGCCGCGCACCGCACCGCACTACGCCCGGCAGAACTGGGAGATCAAGGGGTACCCCAACGGCTATCGGGTGGGCGAGCTCGGCACGTTTCCGGTGCCGGGGGTGCGGGGCTGCCCGGTGCCGCACGGCGATGCGGCCCCCGCCGCTTCAGCGGAGTGAATCCAGCGTCGCCCGCAGCCAGTTGAGTTCGGCCCGGCTCGTCGCCCGGGCGATGGTGAGGATGCCGCGCCGGAACGGGTCGTCCAGTTCTTCGGCGCGCAGCGGGCGGTCGCCGTCGTAGAAGAAGCTGGCGGGCTCCTCCAGGAAGGCCAGCCGGCGCCGCAGGACCGCGGCCTGTGCCGCCCTGTCGTCCAGATGCCGGAGGAAGGCGAGGACGGTGAACCAGCGGTTCTCGTCGGTGATGTCCGCCTGCCCAGGCTCCGCGAGTCTGCGGCGCAGCTCGCGCCGCCCTTCCGCGGTGAGACTCAGGACGTGCCGGGGAGCCGCCCCTGATCCGGGCTGAGTCTCGCGGGCGAGGAGGCCGGCCTTCTCGAGCCGCTTGATGGCGGGGTACAGCGTGCTCTCCGCGACCGGGCGCACGTGCCCCGCCAGCGCTGTGATGCGTTTGCGCAGCTCATAGCCGTGCAGTGGCGCGTCGTAGAGGAATCCGATGATGGCCAGTTCGAGCATGCGGTGCATTGTGCCGTACGGCCGCTGTACCCCGTCGACGCAATACATCGTTGTCGATGTATTGTCCTGGTGGTCGGGATGTACCAGAGCGGGGGAGTGGCGATGCGCGAGACAAGGTTCGACGCACAGGGGAGCTGTGTCCGCTGGACGGAAGCTGACGGCGAAGGCCCTGCCCGGGTGTACGTGCACGGGCTGGGCGCGGCATCGAGCGTCTACCACGCGCACATCGCCGCCAGGCCCGAACTGGCCGGACGCCGATCACTCTTCGTCGACCTGCCGGGCCACGGAATCAGCGACCGCCCGGCGGACTACGGCTACACCCTGGAGAACCACGCGGACGCCCTGGCCGCGGTGTTGGACGATGCGGCGATCTCGGGAGCGGAGATCGTCGCGCACAGCATGGGCGGCGCCGTGGCCATCGTGCTCGCGCACCGGCGCGGGGACCTTGTGTCACGGCTCGTGCTCACCGAAGCCAATCTCGATCCCAACCCCGTCGCGACGGCGGGCAGCAGCGGAATCGCCTCCTACGGAGAGGATGAGTTCGTCACCGACGGCTACGCGCGCGTGCTGGACAAGGTCGGCTCCACGTGGGCGGCGACCATGCGGCTCGCCGACCCGCGCGCCCTGCACCGCAGTGCGACGGGGCTCGTGAGGGGGACGCGGCCCACGATGCGCAGGATGCTGATGGATCTGTCCGTGGAGCGGGTCTTCGTGCAGGGCGGGCTGAGCGGCGAATTGGACGGCCGGGACGAGCTGGCCGCCTCCGGAGTGCGAGTGATCACCGTTCCGGAGGCCGGGCACAACGTCATGTTCGACGATCCGGATGCCTTTGTGTCGGCCGTCGCCGGGTGACTGACCAGCAAGTTGCCTGCGCCGCTACCGGGCCGTTTCCGTCCAGGTGACCGGCAGTTCGTGCACTCCGTAGATGTTCATGTCGCTCCTGAGCTTCACCTCACCGGCGGGGACGGCGAGCCTGAGGGTCGGGAAGCGACGCAGCAGTCCCTCGAAACCTGCGCGCATCTCGATGCGGGCCAGCTGCTGGCCGAGGCACTGGTGGATGCCGTGGCCGAAGGACGTGTGACCGCGGGCCTGGCGGTGGATGTCCAGCGTGCCGGCGTCGTCGAAGCGCAGGGGGTCGCGGTTGGCGGCCAGCAGCGAGACGACGACCGTCGATCCCTCGCGGATTGTCTCGCCGCCGAGTTCGATGTCCTCCGTGGCATAGCGATAGAAGATGTCGGCAACGGACAGGTAGCGCATCAGTTCCTCGACCGCGCCCGGCATCAGCTCCGGGTTGGCGCGCAGTTCGGCGAGCTGCTCGGGGTGCTCCAAGAGTGCGAAGGTGCCAAGGCCCAGCATGTTGGCGGTGGTCTCGTGCCCCGCGAGCAGCAGCAGGAAGGCGGCGCCGGTCAGCTCCTCGATGGTGAGGTCGTCGTGGCGGGCCAGGTCGGACAGGATGTCTTCGCCGGGTTCGGCGCGCTTGCGCGTGACCAGTTCGGCCAGATACGTGGTCAGGCCGGTGTATGCGGCCATCTTGTCTTCGAGCCCGATGTCCCTCTCCATGAACTTGGCGGAGTTGGTCTGGAAGGTCTCCCTGTCCTCGTAGGGGACGCCGAGCAGTTCGCAGATCACCAGGGACGGCACCGGCAGCGCGAACTCCTTGACCAGATCGACCGGAGGGGCAAGGCGCGCCAGCTCGTCCAGTTGCTGCTCGGCGATGTCGACGATGCTCTCTTCGAGCTGCTTCATGCGTTTGACGGTGAAGGCGCCGGTGAGCTTGCGCCGCAGCCGGGTGTGGTCCGGCGCGTCCATGGCGATGAAGACGCCCGGGATCTGCGGGGACGGTTCTGTCACGGCGGGCATGCCGGGGACCTCGTAGGGCACGTGGACGGGGCCGATGTCCTGGCGGGAGCTGAACCGGGTGTCGGCCATGAGCCGGCGGACCGCGTCGTAGCCGGTGACGAGCCAGCCCTCGTGACCGTCGGGGAAGATCAGAGGGCTGACGGGACGGGCCTCGCGCAGCGCGGTGATCTGGCTCGGCGGGTCGAAGGGCCCCGCATCGCGCTCCATGGGGAGGCCGTGCGGGACGGGAGCCGTCTGCTTCATCGGATTTCCTTCCGTGGCGGGTTGTTGCGGCAACACTCGCCGACGGAGCAGACACGCGACTGTCACGGCTCTGACACCGGCCGGGCCGGAGACGCGGTCGGTGTCAGGCCCTGTGGCCCAGCCTTTCCTCGATCCAGCCGATCCCGAAGTTCACGACCTCACCGGCTTCGAAGAGGTGGCATGCGGCCGCGCCGACCCGCCCCGTGATGCCGATTCCGGCGCCGAGCATGTCCTGGGCGATGGCATCGAAGGGGTCCTGCCCCTGGGGGACAGCGGAGGAGTAGTCGAAGGCGCCCGCCGACGAGTCGATGTCGTGGAAGCGCCGCCAGACCCGTTCGCCGTCCACAAGGATCGGCTGCTCGTAGTCGACGAATCGCTTTCCGGGAGCCTCGGCGAGTGCCTCGGCATGGTGCAGGACCGTGAGGGAGTCCAGCGGGGCGCCCAGCAGGAGAACCCGGCCGCCCAAGGTGACGAGCCGGGCCAACGGGCTGCCCGGGCCGTGCGGATCGTCCCAGGGGTGGTCGGCCATCAGCGCGGTCGCCGATGCGCCGAGCGCGGCGAAACAGGCATCGGGATGACGGCTTCGCACAGCCCCTGGCCACCTGCGGAGAGCTTCCGGCAGCCGCCCGTAGTTGTGATCCGCTTCGCTGAACCGGGGATCGTACGCGGGATGTTCGGCCCGCAGGGCGTCCTGCCAGGCTCGCGGCCAGTCGCTGAAGCTGTAGGGCAGTGCGTCGTTCCAGCCGCAGGTCACCATCAGGGTGCCCGGCTCGCCGACGACATCGCGGAGGGCACCGATGAGCGTCTGGGCGCCGCCGGCCACGTAACCGACAGCGGACATCTGTGTGTGGAACATGACGATGTCGCCGTCGGTGAGGCCGAGCGCAGTCAGGTCATGGATGAGCCGACTGCGGGTGACGGGTCCGTCGGAGCGCTTGAGCAGGGCCTCTTCGTCCATGCAGCAGACGGTATACGCAGGGCCCGGCCGGCGGCCGCCCCGGGTCAGCCCTGTCGCACCGCCAGTGCCAGGAACCGTGCGTCCTCGTCGATGTACGACGTCATCTGCCAGCCCGAAGTGGCGAGCAGCGGGCGGAGGTTGGCCTCGGCGCGCAGGTCGTCCGGGGTGATCTGGCGGCCCTGCCGTGCGGCGAGTGCCGCACGGCCGATGGGGTGGAAGAGCGCGAGGAGCCCTCCTGGGCGGACGACACGGCTCAACTCCCGCAAGTTCCGCGCCGGATCCGGAAGATGGGAGATCAGACCTGCGCCGAACACCGCGTCAAGACTCCCGCTGTGCAACGGGAGCCGGGTCACGTCAGCGAGCAGGAGCTGCCCGTCGCGGTCCCTGCCCGCCCGTACAGCGGCCTCCAGCATGGCGGGGGTCAGGTCGATGCCGAGGACGACTCCTGAGGGTCCCACGACGTCCCTGAGCGCGGGCAGGGCCCGTCCGGTGCCGCACCCGGCGTCCAGGACACGGGCGCCCGGCCGCAACCCGAGCTCGCCGGCCGCGGCCCGGTAGGCGGGTCCGTCGTCGGGGAACCTGCTGTCCCAGTCGGCCGCACGGGCGGCGAAGAAGTCACGGACGCGTGTGTGGTCATCGCTCATGCGGACATGATTGCTCAACGACGCGCATGTGCGTCGGGGGCACACGTTCGAGCGTGACGCGATCGTTCAGGAGCCTCTCTCTGTCATATTCCAGCACCTTTCGAACTGCGCCCCCGTTGTGCGCCCCCGCCAGGACTAGCGTCCCGGGGCCATGGGACACCTGGACCACGCCACCTTCGGTTGGCTGACCCCCGTGCTGTCGTACGCGATGGCCTGCATCGGCGCCGCCCTCGGGTTGCGCTGCACCGTCCGTGCCCTCGCCGCCACGGGCAGGTCACGGCGCAACTGGCTGATCACCGCGGCCTCCGCCATCGGCACCGGCATCTGGACGATGCACTTCGTGGCGATGCTCGGCTTCGGAGTCAGCGGCACGGAGATCCACTACAACGTCCCCCTGACCATCCTGAGCCTGATCGTTGCCATGGCCGTCGTGGGAGGTGGCGTCTTCGCCGTCGGCTACGGCCGTGACCGAGGGAGTGCGCTGGCACTCGGCGGACTCACCACTGGGCTCGGCGTCGCCAGCATGCACTACCTGGGCATGGCCGCCCTGCGGCTGCACGGCGATGTGAGCTACGACCCGGTGCTGGTCGGCCTCTCCGTAGTCATCGCCGTCGTCGCCGCGACCGCGGCCCTTTGGGCGGCACTGAACATCAAGTCGCCCCTCGCGGTCGCCGTCGCGTCCCTGGTCATGGGCGGTGCGGTGAGCAGCATGCACTACACCGGAATGATGGCGGTGAGTGTGCGGGTCAGCGAGTCGGGCGGGGCGCTGCCCGGGGCCACGACGATGCAGTTCATCTTCCCCCTCGCCGTCGGCCTCGGGTCCTATCTCTTCCTGACCTCGGCGTTTGTCGCGCTGTCCCCGACCGCAGGGGAGCGCGAGGCCTCCGTGTCGGCCCAGCGGCCGGTGGAGAGCGCCGCTCGATAGCGGCGCACCTGGACCGGTCACGGCCGGGCGGGCACACGCCCCGACATCTCTCCGAGCGAGGAGGCCATGCGTACACCCCGTAGGACCCCCGAAACCGCCGACGGCACCGTGCCGCCGGGGCCCGTGGCAGCACCGGCGCGCGGCCGCCGCGCGCACGCGGGACCGCCCGCCGACGAACACCCTGACACGGAAGCCCCCTTGGAGACCGGACCACCCCCCAACTCCGCTGCCCGCAAGGGACGCTGGTGGCCGCGCCCCCGCACCGTACGAGCCAAGATCGTGTGCCTCCTGATGGTGCCCGTCGTGTCGCTGCTCGCCCTGTGGGGGTACGCGACGGTCAGCACGGCCCAGGACGTGGCGCGCCTGCGGCAGTTGCAGCGCGTCGACACGGAGGTGCGCGGCCCGGTCGACGCGGCCGTCGCCGCACTGCAGGCCGAGCGGGTGGCCGCCGTGCGTTACGCGACGGAACCCGCTCCCGACCGTGCCGCCGACCTCAAGACGCAGGCCGCACGGACCGACCGCGCGGTGGCGAAACTGCGCCGTGGCGATCAACGGACGGTCGCCGATGGCGCCGACCTGCCCACCGGTGTGGCCGCCCGGCTCGAAACGTTCGTCTCCGGAGCGGAAGGGTTGAGCACGCTGCGCACCGAAGTGCTCGACCGGGGCACCGGCTGGGACGCGACGTACGGGCAGTACACGAAGACCATTTCGGCCGCCTTCGGAGTCGGCGGCGCGCTCACCGGCATCCAGGACGCCGAACTCGGCTCCGAAGCACGGGTGTTACTCGAATTCTCCAGGGCGGGCGAGATGCTGGCACGCGAACACGTGGTGCTGTCCAGCGCCCGGCTCGCCGGCTCGCTCGACGGCGAGCGACTTCGTCAGTTCACCGGGGCCGTCGAGACACGGCGGACCCTGACGGAATCGGCCGTTGCGGACCTGCGCGGACCCGAACGGGCGGCGTGGCACGACCTCGTGGAGGGGAGCGCGTACGCCGATGTGCGGGCCGTCGAGGACAAGGTGCTCGTCGCAAGGCCGGGCCGTGCGGCGGCCGACGCGGCTCCTGCCGGCAAGTGGGACACCGCTCACGCCGCGGTGCGGGACGAGTTCCGCGCGATCGAGGCGGGCGCGGGCCGCAGTGCCGCAGACCGCGCCGACCCGTTCACCCGCGGAGTGCTCACCGCGGCGGGCGCCGCCGTGCTCCTGGGGCTCGCGGCCGTCGCCGCCTCGCTGGTCATCTCCGTACGCATCGGACGCGGCCTGGTGGTCGAGCTGGTGAGCCTGCGCAACGGCGCACTGGAGATCGCCCGCCGCAAACTTCCGCAGGCCATGCGGAGGCTGCGGGCCGGCGAGGAGATCGACGTCCGTGCCGAAGCACCACCGGGGCCGCCGGCGGAGGACGAGACGGGACAGGTCTACGAAGCGCTCGGCACCGTGCACCGGGCCGCCCTGCGTGCCGCCATCGAGCGTGCGGAACTGGCCAGCGGCATCTCAGGGGTCTTCGTCAACCTCGCCCGCAGGAGCCAGGTCCTCGTCCACCGTCAGCTCAGCCTCCTCGACAGCATGGAGCGCAGGGCCGACGACCCGAACGAGCTCAGCGACCTCTTCCGGCTCGACCACCTCACCACTCGGATGCGGCGGCACGCGGAGAGCCTGATCATCCTCTCCGGAGCCGCACCGGGACGCGCCTGGCGCATGCCCGTCTCCCTGACGAACGTCGTGCGGGCCGCCGTCTCCGAAGTTGAGGACTACGCGCGCGTGGAGGTACGACAACTCCCCGGCGCCTCGGTCATCGGTACGGCCGTCGCCGACCTCACCCACCTGCTGGCTGAAATCGTCGAGAACGCCGCCCAGTTCTCACCACCGCACACCAAGGTGCGGGTCACCGGCGAACCGGTCGGCAACGGCTACGCCGTGGAGATCGAGGACCGTGGCCTGGGCATGGGCGGTGAGACCCTCGCCGAGGCCAACCGCCGCATCGAGCAGTCCGAAGCGCTCGATCTGTTCGACAGCGACCAGCTCGGGCTCTTCGTGGTCAGCAGGCTCGCCTCCCGGCACGGGATCAAGGTGCATCTCCGTACGTCCCCCTACGGCGGCACCACCGCCGTCGTCCTGCTGCCCACCGCCCTGCTCCAGAGCAGCACAGCAGAGAGCCCCCAGACCCACACCATGGAACGCGAACGTGACCAGCACGAGCACGAGCACGCGCGCGTGCCGGGTGCGGCGGCGCCCATGAACGGCAACTCCGTCCCCGCAGGCGCCGCACGCCCCGCACTCGCCCCATCGGCCGAAGCCCCGGCGACGACTCCCACACCCCCTGGCGTCACCGCACTGCGGCTGCACAAGCCACCAGAACCGGACACCGCCGGAGACCAGGAAGCCTCGGACGACCTCCCGCGCCGCGTACGCCAGGCAAGCCTCGCCCCCCAACTGCGCGAACAGCGCCCCGAAGAAGCGCCCTTGGCCGCGGGAAGCCATGAGGACGCCGAACGCAGCCCCGAAGAGGTGCGGGACCGCATGGCCGCCTACCGCGACGGATGGGCCCGCGGCGGTGGCCGCCGCCCGGGCATCGTCGGCGCGGTCCCCGACACCTCAGGGTCCGAACCGGCCGACAGCACCGAAGGAGACCACGCATGATCCAGGACCAGAGCATCAGCGCCGGGCGGTCCGGCGAACTCGACTGGCTGCTGGACGACTTGGTCCTGCGCGTCGGCGAGGTACGGCATGCCGTGGTGCTGTCCAACGACGGGCTCGCCGTCGGCGCGTCCACCGCCCTGACCCGCGAGGACGCCGAGCACCTCGCCGCGGTCGCCTCGGGATTCCACAGCCTGGCCAAGGGGGCGGGCCGGCACTTCGGAGCCGGGGGAGTGCGCCAGACCATGGTCGAGATGGACGACGGCTTCCTGTTCGTCGCGGCGGCGGGCGACGGCTCCTGCCTCGCCGTACTCAGCTCCGTCACCGCCGACATCGGCCTGGTCGCCTACGAGATGGCACGCCTGGTCAAGCGGGTGGGCGAGCACCTCTACACGCCGCCGCGGTTCGCCGCGCAGCCACCGGCCGTCCGATGAGACAGGGCGGTCGACGCAGATGACCGACGACAGCGGAGCCACCCCGCGCGACGCGGGCAGCCAGTGGTACGACAACGAGGCCGGACCCTTGGTCCGCCCCTATGCGATGACCGGCGGGCGGACCCGACCCGGTCCCGCGGGAGTGCGCTTCGACCTGATCGCGCTCGTCACGCTGGACGACAACGCGCCGGGCCCCGGCGACGACACCTCGCTCGGGCCCGAACACCGGGCGCTCATCGAACTGTGCCGCACCGAGACCCAGTCGGTCGCCGAACTGGCGGCCGGCGCCGACCTTCCCGTGGGCGTGGTCCGGGTACTGCTCGGCGACCTGCTGGAGATGGGCTGCGTGAAGGTGAGCCGACCCGTGCCGCCCGCACAGCTACCCGACGAAAAGATTCTGCGAGAGGTGATCGATGGGCTCCGAGCGCTCTGACGCCACGGGCGGGGACACGACCGCCATGGCGCTGAAGATTCTGGTCGCCGGCGGCTTCGGGGTGGGCAAGACCACCCTGGTCGGCGCGGTCAGCGAGATCCGCCCGCTGCGCACCGAGGAACTGCTCAGCGAGGCGGGCCAGACGGTGGACGACACCGGCGGCGTCGACCGCAAGACCACGACGACCGTCGCCATGGACTTCGGCCGCATCACCATCAGGTCGGGCCTGTCGCTCTACCTCTTCGGCACGCCCGGCCAGGACCGCTTCTGGTTCCTGTGGGATGAGTTGTCACAGGGCGCGCTCGGCGCCGTCGTCCTCGCGGACACCCGACGGCTCGAGGACTGCTTCCCCGCCGTCGACTACTTCGAGCATCGGCAGATCCCGTTCGTGGTGGCCGTCAATTGCTTCGCGAACGCGCGTACGTACGGTGCGCATGAAGTGTCCCGGGCCCTGGACCTCAACCGCGGAACCCCTGTGGTCCTGTGCGACGCACGGGACCGCGACTCCGGAAAGGAGGTGCTGATACGTCTGGTCGAGTACGCCGGGCGGATGCATACCGCCCGGCTGCTCGACACGGTGGGCTGACGCGTCAGTCGGAGACGTCGCCGAGCGCGACCACCTTGTCGACCTTCGCGCGGACGAGGAGTTCACCGGGCACGCCGTTGCGCGCGCCGAACTCCTCGGCGCGGTCCTCGCCCATGTAGCGGGCGCCGATCCGCGCCGCCCAGTGCCGCACCGCGTCGAGATCGTGGCTCAGTTCGGCGCGCGCCTGCAGCACCACGAACGCGAACGGCGGCCGGTCGTCGTCCACGCAGAGGGCGATGCGCCCGTCCCGCGCCAGATTCCGTCCCTTGACCGTGTCAGCCCCGGTGTTGAACACCAGATGGTCCCCGTCCAACAGGAACCAGATCGGTGCGATGTGCGGGCTGCCGTCCGCCCAGACGGTCGACAGCTTGCCGGTGCGGGTGCCGTGCGAGACGAAAGCCCGCCACTGGTCGTCGGTCATCTTCTGTGCCATGTCCTCATCATGCTTGCCGGGGCGCCGATGGTGGGGAAGGCTGGCAGGTCAGTTCCTCCAGCCAGGGGGAGCAGGACGCGGGGAGACGGGAACATGGGGCAGCAGAACACCGGGCTCGGCTGGTTGCTCGACGATCTGACCAAGAGAATGGAACCCGTACGGCATGCGCTGGTGCTGTCCAACGACGGCCTGGTGACGGGTGCGAGTTCGGATCTGGCGAGGGAGGACGCGGAGCACCTGGCCGCCGTCTCGTCGGGTCTGCACAGCCTGGCCAAGGGATCGGGGCGGCACTTCCACGCGGGCAGCGTGCGCCAGACGATGATCGAGTTCGATGACGCGGTGCTCTTCGTCACGGCGGCGGGCGACGGCAGTTGTCTGTGCGTTCTCAGCTCCGCCGAGGCCGACATCGGTCAGGTCGCGTACGAGATGACCCTGCTCGTCAACCGGGTCGGCGAGCATCTCGGCGTGGGCGCCCGGCAGCCGGAGCGAACACCTGTCGTGGACCTCTGACCTGCACAAACGCTGACGCGCTCAGAGTTATCCACAGGCCCAGCGGGAATCGCGGTGATCGCGCTACGGTTTTTCCCGAGAGCGAAGACGCTTCACGGGGGAGAACCACCATGACAGGTGACACGATCACACAATCCGTCAGCGCGGCCGCCACGGAGGCCGCCGCACCGACATCGGTCGCGACCAGCCGCGCCGCGCGGGAACTGGGACTGAAACGCGGGGAGTTCGAGCTCGCCGTGATGCTGGGGCGCATCCGCACCAGCAGCGACATGGTGGGCGGGCCGCGCCGCGTCACGGGCGAGGAGATCGAGCGCGTCCGTGCCACGGAGGGCTTTCCCGAGACGTGGATGGAGCGCATCAGAACCGTGGGGACCACGGAGGGCGCGTCGCTCATGGGCATCACCACGACCCGCTTCACCCGCCTCAGCCGCGCCGGCTTCGTGACCCCGGTGAAGTTTTACGTTAACCGCTACCGAGCGGTCGTCTGGCTCTATCTCGCCGAAGATTTGCGCCAGTTCGCCGAGTCCGAAGTCAACGCCGCCCTGCTCACGGGGCGGGCGCCCGCAGCGATCCGTGCCCAACTGGAAGCGGGAGTGGATGTACGGGCGCGCAACTGGCGGGGCCGTCACGCGGGATCGCTGCTGCGCCAGTCCGACGATCCCTGGGAGCGTGCAGCGGCGGTGGCCTCACTGCTGGATCCGGTGCAGATCGCCGAGCTCATCAAGGATCCGTACGAACGGGCCTATCTGAACAGGCTCATGCCCGACCCCTTTACCCGCGGCCCGGCCGACTCGCCCACGGCACGGATCATCCAGAAGATCACGACCGCCGACGATCCCGACGAGATCCGCTGGCTGCGGGCGAACCTCACCATCGGCCTCTCCCAGGCCCGCAGGGAGCGCCCTGCACCACGCCCCGCACAACGCCCCGCACCGGGTCCCACGCCGGACCCTCAACCGGAGCGCGTGGCGCCGCAGGCCGAGCAGCCCGACGACGCATCCGAGGAACGGGGGCCAGAGCCACGCGGCCTGCTGAAATGGCTGCGGCGCAGAGGCGGCTGACCGGGCCGGCAGGAGAGGGAGAGCTGACCTGCGGGCGGTCTCGCTACATCGTCGCGTCGAGGTCCATGGCGTAGTGCTCGATCGCGGGCCGGTAGTTGGAGATGTCCGGGTCCTTGCTCGTGGTGGCGAGCAAGGTCAGCAGGATTTCCATGGCCTCGTGGTTCCGGCCGGTGTTGTAGAGCGCCATGGCCAGAAACGTCTTGAGCGCGCCGTCGT
Source organism: Streptomyces sp. NPDC021622 (assembly GCF_040640795.1). Taxonomy (NCBI): domain Bacteria; kingdom Bacillati; phylum Actinomycetota; class Actinomycetes; order Kitasatosporales; family Streptomycetaceae; genus Streptomyces; species Streptomyces sp. NPDC021622. The sequence continues at coordinate 43,394 of NZ_JBFACK010000016.1, read as the reverse complement.
CGGGGAATTCCGCCGCCGCGTCGCTCAGGGTCGTGACGGCTTCGGGATACCGGCCGAGGATGCGGTACGTGCTGCCCAGGCCGAGGAGGGCTCCCCGCCGGTCATCGGCTGACAGGCCCTGCTGCTCGACCGCGCGGACGTAGTGCGCAACCGCCTCGGCTTCCAGACCGAGCGTGTCGTGCACCCAGGCGGTCTGGTAGGCGACCTCCGGGTCCTGCGGGAACTGCTCGCACAGGGCGAGCAGTTGCTGCCGAGCCTCCTCGCGGCGGCCGTCCTCGCGCAGCCGCACGGCTTCGGCAAGCAGCTTCTGCCGATTCCCGCTCACGACTGCGTCCCTTCAGACGACGGACGGCCGTCCATGTGCCGTTCGCCGTACGGCCGGAAGAGGCCTTCCTGCACGACCGAGACGAGGAGGTTGCCCTCGATGTCGTAGATGCGCCCGCGCGCGAGACCGCGTCCTCCCGTAGCGATGGGGGACTCCTGGTCGTACAGGAACCACTCGTCGGCACGGAAGGGCCGGTGGAACCACATGGCGTGGTCGAGCGAGGCCATGTCGAAACCACGCGGGCCCCACAGGGGCTCCACCGGGATGCGGACGGCGTCCAGGAGCGTCATGTCGCTCGCGTACGTCAGCGCGCAGGTGTGGACGAGCGGATCGTCGCCCAGCGGGCCGACCGCCCGCATCCACACGGCGCTGCGCGGCTCGGCGCCCTTGATTTCCTCGGAGGTCCAGCGCAGCCGGTCCACATAGCGGATGTCGAAGGGCTGACGCCTGGCCATGCGCTCCAACTGCTCCGGAAGCGCGCCCAGATGTTCCTTGATCTCTTCGACGACCGTCGGCAGCGACTCCGGGTCCGGAGCCGAGATGCGCGGCGGCAGCTGGTGCTCGAAAGCGCCCTCCTCGGGCTGATGGAAGGAAGCGGTGAGATTGAAGATGGTGCGACCCTGCTGGATCGCGGTGACGCGGCGCGTGGTGAAGGAGCGCCCGTCCCGCACCCGCTCGACCTGGTACACGATCGGCACCCCCGGGCGGCCCGGCCGCAGGAAGTACGCGTGCAGCGAGTGCACCGGACGCTCGCCCTCGGTGGTGCGCCCCGCGGCCACCAGGGCCTGCCCGGCGACCTGCCCGCCGAACACCCGCTGCAGAGACTCCTGCGGGCTGCGGCCACGGAAGATGTTGACCTCGATCTGCTCCAGGTCCAGCAGATCGACGAGCCGGTCGGCGGGATTGTTCATGACGGTTCCTCGACTCCTGTCTGAGGGGTGCTCGGGGTGGTCAGAGCTGGCCGACGTCGGTGACCCGGACGACGGCACGGCCCTCCTCGTCGGACGCTGCGAGATCGACTTCCGCGCTGATGCCCCAGTCATGGTCGCCGTTCGGGTCGGCGAACGTCTGCCGGACGCGCCACAGACCGTGCTCGGGATCCTCCTCGATGAGCAGCAGCTTGGGGCCGCGCGCGTCGGGGCCGGTGCCGAGATCTTCGTACTCGTCCCAGTACTTGTCCATGGCCTCGCCCCAGGCGTCCGCGTCCCAGCCGGATTCGCCGTCGAGATCGCCCAGCTCCTCGACGTGGTCGAGGGCGGCCAGTTCGACCCTGCGGAACAGCGCGTTGCGCACCAGGACGCGGAAGGCGCGGGCGTTGGCCGTGACCGGCTTGACCTGGTCGGCCTTCTCCTGGGCCTCCTCGGCCGTCATCACCTCGGGGTTGGCAAGCTGCTCCCACTCGTCGAGGAGGCTGGAGTCGACCTGGCGGACCATCTCGCCCAGCCAGGCGATCAGATCCTCCAGGTCCTCGGACTTCAGATCGTCCGGGATCGTGTGCTCAAGGGCCTTGTACGCGCTCGCGAGGTAGCGAAGGACGATGCCTTCGGTGCGGGCCAGTTCGTAGAAGGACGTGAACTCGGTGAAGGACAGCGCCCGTTCGTACATGTCACGGATGACGGACTTCGGGGAGAGCGGGTGGTCGCCGACCCACGGGTGGCTCGTCCGGTAGGTGTTGTACGCGTGGAAGAGGAGCTCCTCCAGGGGCTTCGGGTACGTGATGTCCTGGAGCCGCTCCATGCGGTCCTCGTACTCGACGCCGTCCGCCTTCATCAGGGCCACGGCCTCGCCGCGCGCCTTGTTCTGCTGGGCGGCCAGGATCTGGCGCGGGTCGTCGAGGGTGGACTCGACGACGGACACCATGTCAAGGGCGTACGACGGGGACTCCTTGTCCAGCAGGTCGAACGCGGCCAGGGCGAACGTCGACAGCGGCTGGTTCAGGGCGAAGTCCTGCTGCAGATCCACCGTCAGGCGCACGATGCGGCCCGTGGCGTCCGGATCGTCGAGCTTCTCGACGACGCCGCCGGCGAGCAGCGAACGGTAGATGGCGATCGCCCTGCGGATGTGCCGCAGCTGCTGCTTGCGCGGCTCGTGGTTGTCCTCGAGGAGGCGGCGCATCGCCTCGAAGGCGTTGCCCGGCCTGGCGATCACCGCGAGGAGCATGGTGTGCGTGACGCGGAAGCGGGACGTCAGCGGCTCCGGCTCGGAGGCGATCAGCTTCTCGAAGCTGTTCTCGGTCCACCCCACGAAGCCCTCGGGGGCCTTCTTGCGCACGACCTTGCGGCGCTTCTTCGGGTCGTCGCCCGCCTTGTTGAGCGCCTTCTCGTTCTCGATGACGTGCTCGGGAGCCTGCGCGACCACCAGGCCCGCGGTGTCGAAGCCCGCGCGCCCGGCACGCCCGGCGATCTGATGGAACTCCCGCGCGCGCAGCGTGCGTACGCGCGTGCCGTCGTACTTGGTCAGCGCGGTGAACAGCACCGTGCGGATCGGGACGTTGACGCCGACGCCCAGCGTGTCCGTGCCGCAGATGACCTTCAGGAGGCCGGCCTGCGCCAGCTTCTCCACGAGCCGTCGGTACTTGGGGAGCATGCCCGCGTGGTGCACGCCGATCCCGTGGCGGACATAGCGCGAGAGGTTGCGGCCGAACTTGGTGGTGAAGCGGAAGCTGCCGATGAGATCGGCGATCCGGTCCTTCTCCTCACGGGTGCACATGTTGATGCTCATCAGCGACTGCGCGCGCTCGACGGCCTGCGCCTGAGTGAAGTGCACGATGTAGACCGGCGCCTGCTTGGTCTCCAGGAGCTCGGTGAGCGTCTCCGTGATCGGCGTCAGCCGGTACTCGTACGAGAGCGGCACGGGGCGCGTCGCCGAGCGGACCACGGAGGTGGGGCGTCCCGTGCGACGCGTGAGGTCCTTCTCGAACATCGAGACGTCGCCGAGCGTCGCGGACATCAGGATGAACTGCGCCTGCGGCAGTTCCAGGATCGGGATCTGCCAGGCCCAGCCGCGGTCCGCCTCCGCGTAGAAGTGGAACTCGTCCATCACGACCTGGCCGATGTCGGCGTCCTTGCCGTCGCGCAGGGCGATCGACGCGAGGACTTCGGCCGTGCAGCAGATGACGGGCGCGTCGGAGTTCACGGACGCGTCGCCGGTCAGCATGCCGACGTTCTCGGTGCCGAAGAGCTTGCAGAGGTCGAAGAACTTCTCCGACACCAGCGCCTTGATCGGAGCCGTGTAGAAGGTGACCTTGTCCTGGGCCAGTGCCGTGAAGTGCGCGCCCGCCGCGACCAGGCTCTTTCCCGAGCCGGTAGGGGTCGACAAGATCACGTTGGCTCCGGAGACCACCTCGATCAGCGCCTCCTCCTGAGCCGGATAGAGAGTGATCCCCTGGTCCTCGGCCCACGTGGAGAAGGCTTCGAAGAGGGCATCGGGGTCGGCATCCGGCGGCAGCTGATCAATAAGGGTCACACCCCCATCTTGCCCTCCTTCGCACTCGATCAGGGAACCGGAGGTCCGCACGAAGATCACGAACGCTACGCTGTGTCGCCAACGGGGCGTCAGCACAACGGAAATGGGGCGGGGAACAGCAATGATGGGACCGGCACACTCACTGTCGGGGGCGGCGGCCTGGCTCGGCGTCGGCGCGGCCGCGGCGGCCGCGGGGCACACGATGCCCTGGCCGGTTCTCCTCGTCGGGGCCCTGATCTGCGCCGGGGCGGCGCTCGCACCGGACCTCGACCACAAGTCGGCGACCATTTCGCGAGCCTTCGGTCCGGTCTCCAAGGGCCTGTGCGAGATCGTCGACAAGCTGTCGGCCGCCGTGTACAAGGCGACCCGGAAGCAGGGCGACCCGCGCCGCGCGGGCGGGCACCGCACCCTCACGCACACCTGGCTGTGGGCCGTGCTGATCGGTGCCGGCACCTCGGCCCTGGCAATCTTCGGCGGGCGCTGGGCGGTTCTCGCGATCCTCTTCGTGCACATGGTGCTCGCCATCGAGGGCCTGCTGTGGCGCGCCGCCCGTGGATCCAGCAGCGATGTGCTGGTGTGGCTCCTTGCCGCGACCAGTGCCTGGATCCTCGCCGGAGTGCTGGACAAGCCGGGCAACGGTGCGGACTGGCTGTTCACCGCGCCGGGCCAGGAGTATGTGTGGCTGGGTCTGCCGATCGTGCTCGGTGCGCTGGTGCACGACATCGGCGACGCCCTCACGGTCTCCGGCTGCCCGATCCTGTGGCCCATTCCCATCGGCCGCAAGCGCTGGTACCCGATCGGGCCGCCCAAGATGATGCGGTTCCGGGCGGGCAGCTGGATCGAGCTGAAGGTGCTGATGCCGGTGTTCATGCTGCTCGGGGGCGTGGGCGGCGCGGCCGCGCTCAACTTCATCTGACGACGGCGTCGGCCCGGGCTCGGCCGCGGGCGCGAGCTTGGCTGCCGGAGTGGGCGCAGACCGTACGAACATGGCCGCCAGGGCCCCGCTCCGCGCGGACTGCTTGGACCGGCGGGCGGCGTGAGGCAGCGGGTCTCGCGGCGAGCTGTGGCTCGGAGCGTCCGGCCGGACAATGGCGTGATGGGTGTTTCGCACATCAAGCCTCATCTGCGGTGTCTCCACGGGAGCGGGCCCGAGCTAGGCCATGCGGTGGTGGAGCGGTCGATGGAGCGCGCGGCGGGCGTGTCGGACGTGGCGCTGCTGCCGGTCGGCCCACCGGTGCACGTCCTGGTGGTGCACACCGGATGCTCGGCGAATCTGCGCTGGTCGGCGGATGGCACGGCGCGCCGGGAGAGATTCCACGCCGGGGAGGCACTGGTCAATCCGGCCGGGTGGGCCTCACGGCCGCGCTGGCAGGACGACGTCGAGCTGTTGCTGCTCGGCATCGACCCGGTGTGGCTGGAGAAGATGGCGGCGGAGAGCGGTGCCGCCGGCCCGCTGGAGATCGTGCCCCGATTCCACTTCACCGACCCGCTTCTGAAGCTGCTCCTCGAGAGACTGGCCGCGGAGTACGCGGGGCCGGGTCCCGCGGACTCCCTGTACGCGCAGTCCTTGGTGCAGGCGGCAGCCGCCACGGTGCTGCGCCTGGCCACCGACGGCGGGCAGGCCCCGGTCCGCGAGGGCGGCCTGCCGCCCAGAAGACTGGCCGAGGTCATCGACTACATCCACGCGAACCTCGCCGAGCGCGTCACGCTCGCGGATCTGGCCGCGGTGGCCGGCGTCAGCGCCTCCCACTTCACCCGGGTGTTCCGGGTATCGACGGGCGAGTCCCCGCACCAGTACGTGCTGCAGCAGCGTCTGGAGAGGGCCCGAAAGGAGTTGCTGCACACCGACAGGGCGATCGCGGACATCGCGACGGAGACGGGGTTCGCCGACCAGAGCCACCTCACGCGGATGATGCGCCGCCACGGCGGGGCCACCCCGCGCATCCTGCGCGACAGCCGTGGCACGGTCTGAGACCCGAGGGCGCGCCCTCAAGGAACAGCCTGCACCCGCCCCGATGCGGTGAGCGGTTTGTTCCACGCGTGCTCCGATCGTTCAAGATCGGCGCACGTCTCTGCGGCGAGTGTGGAGCCCAGTTCATGAGCACGGATCACCGGGCCATGAGCTGTCCTCACACACATCGCAGGAGGCTGTCATGGTGCAGAACCCGGACAAGAACCTCAGTGGAAAGGTCGCATTCGTCGGCGGGGCGTCCCGCAATCTCGGCGGGCTGATCAGTAGGACCCTGGGCACCGAGGGCGCATCGGTGGCCGTGCACTACAACAGCGAATCGTCGCGCGCCAAGGCCGAGGACGTGGTCGCCGAGATCAACGCGGGCCCTGGCCGGGCGTTCGCGATCCAGGGCGATCTGACCAGGGTCGCCGAGGTGGAGCGGGTCTTCGACGAGGTCGTCAGCCGGTTCGGAAAGCTGGACTACAGCGTCAACACCGCAGGCATGGTGCTGAAGAAGCCGCTCACCGAGATCACGGAGGAGGAGTACGACCAGATGTTCGCGGTCAACTCCAAGGCCGCGTTCTTCGTGATGCGCGAGGCCGCACGGCGCATCGAGGACGGCGGGAAGATCATCACGATCGTGACCTCGCTGCTCGCCGCGTACACCGGGCTGTACTCCTCCTACGCGGGCAGCAAGGCGCCGGTGGAGCACTTCGCGCGGGCGCTGTCCAAGGAGCTGTTCGGCCGCAACATCTCGGTCAACAACATCGCTCCGGGCCCGATGGACACCTCGTTCTTCTATCCCGCCGAGGACGACGACTCCGTGGCGTACCACAAGGCGTCGGCCATGAACGGCGATCTCACCAAGATCGAGGACATCGTCCCCTGGGTCCGCCATCTCCTCACGGACGGCTGGTGGGCCAACGGCCAGACGCTCTTCCTCAACGGCGGCTACACCACCCGCTGACCGCGGGCTCCCCGCGGGCCCGCCCACATGCGGCCCGCGGGGAGGTCCGCAGGCTCCGCGGTCACCTGCGGGCTGCGGTGTGCGAGGGCAGCTCGTGAAAGCGGTGGCGATACTCGCCGGCGAAGCGGCCCAGGTGGGAGACGCCCCACCGGTAGGCGACGGTGCCGACCGGGTCGGTGGAGGCGAGGAGGTCCGCACGAATCCGGTCGAGCCTCAGATTGCGTACGTACGACATGGGGGACAGGCCGAGCCGGTCGCGGAACGCGAGGCTGATGGTCCGGGGACTGCAGCCGGCGGCGCGAGCGATGTCGGCGAGGCGGATGCGTTCGGTGAGGTTCGCCTCGATGAAGGCGAGGGCTGCCCGCAAGGAGCGCGGGTGGACCGGCGAAGGACCGTCGCGCAGCTCGCCCGTGTGTGAGTGAGGCTGGGCCAGGAGCAGAGCGGTGACGATGGACCGCAGCTGGCTGCGCTGCAGTTCCGCGCGCCGGAACAGCGGGTCCCCGGAGTCCAGTTGCTCCAGGAGGGAACGGACGAGGAGTCGCACGGCCCGGCCCTTGGCCTTGGCCAGGTCGAGGGCGAAGTCGAAGCGCACGGTGGACACCGGCGGGTGCCCGGTCAGCGCGGTGAATTCCTGGTCGATCAGGGCGGTATCGATCCGCAGCCCCACAAACCGCGTCCGACTGCACGGCAGCGGTCGGAGTTCCTGGGTGTCTCCGGGGTTGACGACTCCCGCCGTCGCCTTGTCGAGGGTTGCCTGCTGACTGCCGCGGGATGCCGAGATCGCGCCGGACACACCGATGTTGACGAAGTAGGAGCTGCGGTCCTCGACCGAGGCGACGCGTACGTCGAGCGGCGAGGTGAAGCAGCCGACCGCGAAGTCGCGAGCGGCCACACCGCGCAGTTCGTGGTCTCCGCCGCGCAGTCCGTCCAGGGGCGATGTGGTGACCGAGCCGCCGAACAGCCGGGTGGCGGCATTGAGCAGATCGACGGGGTTCTGGGATCTGGTGATGAGGTAGTCGCGCAGCGGCTCCGGCACGGCGTTCCCTCCGTCGGGACGCGGGCCCGGTGGTCCGGGCGCGCGTGGCGGGCAGCCCGGGCTGGGTTTCAGTGTGTCAGCCATGGTGTGTCGTCACCTGCTTGAGGCCACCGCACAGCACTTCGGGCCGGAGGGTCAGACCGACTCGGCCATGAGCCGGTGACAGGCGTCGACCAGTGGCCATGCCTCGCGGTGGCGCCCCGCCTGCTCCAGGCCGACGATCGCCACCGAGGTGTCGACGAGCGTTCGGCACCGCCGCGTGCGCCGGTCGGCGAACGCGGCGAGCCCGGCTTCGACCGACTGGCGGTCCCCGAGTTCCTGGGCCAGCACGAGTCCGTCCTCGATGGCCAGGGCCGCGCCGCTGGCCATCTGTGGTGCGGGCGCGTGCGCGGCGTCACCGATGACGACGCAGTTGCCGCGGTTCCAGGCGCCTTCCAGGAAGGAGGTCTGCACCGGGCGGCGCACCACCGAATCCGACACGGACACCAGAGGGCGGATCTCCTCCACCCGGCCCGGAAAGTCTTCAAGGAGCTGCCGCAGCCGAGGGGAGAGTTCGGACTCGGCCAGGGCGCCGCGCTCCCCGTCGTTCTCCGTCAGGAACACGTACGCCTGGCTGCCCGAGATGGGCACGAGGCCGGCCGTGTGGACGGTCCCGGCGAACTGATGGATCCCGGTGGCCCACAAGGGGCGGGGCACCAGAGCCCGCCAGACCATCTGCCCGTGATACTCGGGCTCGGGCGTGGTCTCAAGTCCCAGGCCCAGCAGACTCCGCGTCGACGAGCGGATCCCGTCCGCGCCGACCAACAACGTGACCTGCCGAACCGCCCCGTCCGACAACACCACGTGGACCATGTCCCCTTCCTGAGCCACCGCCTCGACACTCAGCGAGTGGTGCACCACGACGCCGCACCGCTCGGCTTCCGCGTGCAGGATGCGGTGCAGGACGGGTCGCGCGATGCCGACCAACGCCGGCCGCTCGGCACCGATCAGGCGCTCCAACCTGACCTGGCCCGCGGGCTCGCCCTGCCCGTCCACATGCGTGATCACGCTCATGCCGTAGCCCTCGACCAGACATGCGTCCGCGAGACCCAGCTCGTCCAGCGCCCGCAATGAGGGTCCGGTCAGACACAGCCCCCAGCCAGAAGTCGCCCCCGACGGGCCGACTTCGGCGATGTCGACCCGCCACCCCCTGCGCGCCAGGGCAATGCCCGCTGTCAGACCCGCGACACCCGCACCCACGATCAAGGCCGTCCGCGTACCGCGATTGCTGTCCATGTACGCCTCCAGAGCGCCGATTTCCCCGAAACCGTAAGGTCCGTCGGCGCCCCGCCTTGTCCACATCCGGCGACAACCATCCACTGCCGGCAGCTGGCAGTGGATGGTTGTCGCCTCACCCGTGCCAAGACCTCCACAGCGCCGCGTACGCCCCGTCCGCTGTCACCAGCTCGTCATGGCTGCCCAGTTCACTGATCCGCCCGTTCTCGACCACCGCGATGACGTCCGCGTCGTGCGCCGTGTGCAGCCGGTGCGCGATCGCGACGACCGTGCGGCCGTCCAGGACGCGGGCCAAGGAGCGCTCCAAGTGGCGTGCCGCGCGCGGGTCGAGGAGGGAGGTCGCCTCGTCGAGGACCAGGGTGTGCGGATCGGCGAGAACCAGCCGGGCCAGTGCGATCTGCTGGGCCTGCGCCGGGGTCAGCGCGAAGCCGCCCGAGCCGACCTCGGTGTCCAGGTCCTCGTCAAGGGCTCGCGCCCAGCCGTCCGCGTCGACCGCACCGAGCGCGGCCCACAGTTCGGCGTCCCGCGCCCCGGTCCTGGCGAGCAGGAGGTTGTCGCGCAGGGAGCCCACGAAGACGTGGTGCTCCTGGTTGACCAGGGCCACATGCGCGCGCACCGCTTCCGCGGGCATGTCCGACAACTCGGCGCCGCCCAGGGTGACTCGGCCGTCGCGCGGCGCGTAGATCCCGGCGAGCAGCCTGCCCAGCGTGGACTTGCCCGCGCCGGACGGGCCGACCAGGGCGACGCGCGAGCCCGGCTCGACGGCGAGCGACACCTGCCGCAGCACGTCGACGCCCGCCCGGTAGCCGAAGTGCACGTCGTCCGCGAGCACGTCACGTCCGTCCGGAGCCACCGAGGAGTCGCCCGCGTCCGGCTCGATGTCGCGTACGCCGACGAGCCGGGCCAACGACACCTGGGCGACCTGCAGTTCGTCGTACCAGCGCAGGATGATCCCCAGCGGATCGACGAGCATCTGCGCGATCAGTGCGCCCGTGGCCAGCTGGCCGACGCTGATCCAGCCCTGCAGGGTGAACGCGCCGCCGATCATCAGCACCGAGCACAGCACGATGGTGTGCGTGAAGGTGATGACCGGGAAGAGGACGGAGCGCAGGTAGAGCGTGTGCCGTTCCCACGCGGTCCACTCCTTGATGCGGCGTTCCGACAGCTCGACCCGGCGCTCCCCGAGCCGGTGCGCCTCCACGGTCCGGCCCGCGTCGATGGTCTCGGCGAGCGCGGCGGCGACGGCGGCGTACCCGGCGGCCTCCGAACGGTAGGCGGACGGCGCCCGCTTGAAGTACCAGCGGCAGCCCACCACCAGCAGCGGCACCGCGACCAGAACGGCGGGTGCAAGCGGCGGCGCGGTCACGGTGAGCCCCGCGATCAGCAGCACGATCCACACCACACCGATCGCGAGCTGCGGCACCGCCTCCCGCATGGCGTTCGCCAGGCGGTCGATGTCCGTGGTGATCCGCGACAGCAGGTCACCGGTTCCGGCCCGTTCGAGCACACCGGGCGGCAGCCCGACCGACCGCACGAGGAAGTCCTCGCGCAGATCGGCCAGCATCCGTTCACCGAGCATGGCGCCGCGCAGCCGCACCTGGTGGACGAAGAAGGCCTGGACGACCAGGGCCACGGTGAACAGGCCGATGGTGCGCTCCAGATGGAGATCGCGTGCGCCGTCCGAGACGCTCTCGACGAGATCGCCGAGTACGTAGGGGCCGACCAACGAGGCGATCACGGCCAGGGTGTTGACGGTGACGAGGGCGACGAACGCCCCGCGGTGCCGCCGCAGCAGCTCGCGGACGTACGCTCCCACGGTCGCCGGCGCGCCGACGGGCAGGGTCTCCGCGGTCGTCGGTGCCGCCGGGTCGTACTCCGGTGGCGCCAGGCCGATCATGCCGTCTCCTCGATGTCGTAGTTGGTGATGATCGCCGGGCTCAGCTTGTCGTCCGTCTCGCGCGTGACGACCGCGCGGTAGCGGGGCTCGCTGTGCACCAGCTCGCGGTGCTCGCCCACCGCCACGACCTCGCCCTCGTACAGGAAGACGACGCGCTCGGCCCGGTCGAGGATCAGCGGCGACGAGGTCAGGACCACGGTCGTGCGTCCCCGGCGCAGGTCCCTGATGCCGTCGGCGACCCGCGCCTCGGTGTGCGAGTCGACGGCGGACGTCGGCTCGTCGAGGACGAGGACGCCCGCGTCGGTGACCAACGAGCGGGCCAGCGCGAGCCGTTGCCGCTGCCCGCCGGACAGGGAACGTCCGCGCTCCGTGACATGCGCGTCCAGCGGGGCCTCGTCCACCGAGGCCTGCGCAAGGGCGTCAAGGACGTCGGCGCACTGCGCGGCCGTCAGGGCATCGTCGGCGCTCACCGCTCCCGAAGCGGGGACGTCGAGGAGCCCGCGGAGGGTACCGGAGAGCAGCACCGGGTCCTTGTCCTGGACGAGGACGGCGGTGCGGGCGGCGGCCAGTGGCACCGCGTCGAGTTCCACCCCGCCGAGCAGCACCGACGGCAGCTTCTCCGCACCGTCGAACGCCGCGTGCCCGCCGAGCCGTTCCGCGAGCCGCCCCGCCTCGTCCGGGTCACCGCACACGACGGCGGTGAGGACGCCCGCGGGAGCGAGCAGCCCGGTCGCCGGGTCATAGAGATCACCGGAGGGCGTTTCCACGTCCTCGTCAGGACCGCCGGGGTGCGTCACCCGCTCCAGGGCGAGCACGCGGGCCGCGCGCTTGGCAGAGGGGCGCGAGAAGCTGTAGGCCATCGCGATCTCCTCGAAGTGCCGCAGGGGATAGGTGAGCATCGTGATCGCGCTGTAGACGGTGACCAGTTCACCGATGGTGATCCGCCCTTCGCGGGCCAGGCTCACGCCCTGCCAGACGACCACGACGAGCAGCAGCCCCGGAAGCAGCACCTGGACCGCCGAGATGGTCGCCCACATCCGGGCACTGCGCACGGCGGCCGTACGCACTTCCTGCGAGGCACGGCGGTAGCGGTCGAGGAACAGCTCCTCGCCGCCGATGCCGCGCAGCACGCGCAGGCCGGCCACGGTGTCCGACGCCAGTTCGGTCGCACGCCCGGCCTTCTCGCGCTGGTGGTCGGCGCGCCGGGTGGCGCGCGGCAGCAGCGGCAGGACGGCGAGCGCGAGCACGGGCACCCCCACCGCGACGAACACGCCGAGCGCGGGCTGGTACACGACGAGCCCGGCACAGACGAGGACGACCGTGAGCGCGGCCGCCAGGAACCGCGAGGCCGCCTCCACGAACCAGCCGATCTTCTCGACGTCACCGGTGGACACCGCGACCACCTCACCGGCGGCGACGCGTCGCGTGAGCGCCGAGCCAAGCTGGGCGGTCTTGCGGGCCAGCAGTTGCTGGACACGGGCGGCCGCGGTGATCCAGTTGGTGACCGCCGTGCGGTGCAGCATGGTGTCGCCCACGGCGATGGCGAGCCCGCACAGCAGCATCAGCCCGCCCGCAAGGGCGAGCCTGCTCCCGGAGCGGTCGACCACGGCCTGCACGGCCACGCCGACCAGGTACGGGAGCACCGCGATGGAGCCGAAGTGCAGCAGCCCCCAGGCGAGCGACTTGAGTTGCCCGCCGAGCTGGTGCCGCCCGAGCCAGAGCAGGAAGCGCGGGCCAGAACGGGCATCCGGCATGCCCGGGTCGGCGTACGGAAGATCGCGAATCTGCATGACGTCCCAGAGCTAGGAGCGGGGGACCGTCGGTTCGGCGGAGAGAGCCGGCGTGAACGGACGGCCGTGTGCGGGCGGCGGTATGGCAGGGGTATGCCAGCGGTAGTGCGGCGGTGAGTCGGCGGTAACAGGCCGTGAAAGGTTCGCCTCGTACGGTGGGCCGAGGCAAACGGTTTTCTGCCGGGGAGTAAAGATTCGGCCCGTTCTCCCGGCGGGCCAGGGGCTCGGGACGGGTTCCCTGTGCCGGGTGCGACCATGGACGGATGCGTATAGCCGGTGCGGTGCGAGCGGCGGTCGCGGTCGCGGCCTGCGGTGTACTTCTGACGTCCTGCGGAAGTTCGGACGACGGGGCAAAGGACGGGACGAAGGACGCGGCGAAGAAGGACGACGCGGGCGCGGGCCAGGCGAAGGGAGCGAAGGGGCCGGCGACCGAGGACCTCAAGCGCATACCCGACGTCGGCGACCGCCTCCAGGACAAGATCCCCGCGAACGCGGAACAGGTCGTCGCCGTCTACGGACAGGGCGAGGACTCGGCGAAGTCCACCGTCGTCCTGTACACGAAGTCCGACGGCACCTGGGACAAGACCCGCAGCTGGCCCGCCCACAACGGCAAGAAGGGCTGGACCACCGACCACCGCGAGAACGACAAGCGCAGCCCGGTGGGTGTCTTCACGCTCACCGACGCGGGCGGTGTGCTCGCCGATCCGGGTGCCAAGTTCCCGTACACGCAGAGCGCGTCGATGCAAGCCCCGCACTACTGGCCCAAGACGCACTGGCACGACTTCGACTACGTGATCGCCATCGACTACAACCGCGCCAAGGGCACCCCGCCCAACGACCCGAACCGCCCCCAGGGCCAGGCCAAGGGCGGCAGCATCTGGCTGCACATGGACCACGGCAGCGGTACGTCAGGGTGCGTGAGCCTGTCGAAGCCGGGCATGGAGTACCTCCTGAAGAACCTCGATCCGAAGCGGCACCCGGTCGTGGTCATGGGCGACAAGGCGAATCTGAAGGGCTGACGCGGCGAAGGCGAAGGGCTGACATGACGAACCTGAAGGGCTAGCTCCGCCAGGCCCCCCGGGCGTAGAAATCCCCCATGAGAAGACGCGTCATGTCCATGCTCGTCGGGGTCACCCTCGCGGCGAGCACACTCCTCAGCGCGGGCCCGGCATCGGCCGACAGCGCGGGCCCGGCATCGGCCGACACGCCCCCGCCGGAATTCGGCAACGACTGGCACGACCCGGTCACGGCGGCTCCGCCCATCGAGAAGCCGCGCACGAAGTCGTGCGAAGTGACCGTGGCCGAGGCCCAGTTCAAGGACTTCACGCCCTACAAGGGCGACTACGCCCCGCCCGAGAAATGCGGCAAGGGCGACTGGGGCAAGGTGGTCCTCCGCCTCGACGGCAAGGTCAAGGGCAGGCAGTACGACCGCCTCGGCTATCTCCGCATCGGCGGTGTCGAGGTCTTCCGCACGTCCACTCCGGAGCCGTCCGTGGACGGCATCACCTGGTCAGTGGAGAAGGACGTCACGCGCTATCGCGAGACGCTGAGCCGCGACCAGCAGGTCGAGATGCTCATCGGGAACGTCGTCAACGAGACGTACACCGGCATCATCGACGTCAAGGCCACGCTGAGGTTCTACGAGCCGGAGAAGCACACCACGAAGCAGGCACCGCCCGACCGCGTCCTGCCCCTCGGCGACGCCACCACCGTCACCACCCCGCGCAACAGCGAACGCATCGTCGCCGAGGTCTACGCGACCGGCTCGGGCGGCGGCTGCGAGGAGTACTGGTATCTGACGGTGCCCGACGCCGCGCCGTACTCCTGCAAGGCCGATGACGGCCCCTACCGCGAGGTGCAGGTCACCGTGGACGGTCAACTCGCCGGAATCGCCACGCCGTTCCCCACCGTGTGGACGGGCGGCTGGTCCAACCCCTTCCTGTGGTACGTGATTCCAGGGCCCCGCGCCTTCGACATCAAGCCCATCGAGTACGACCTGACGCCGTTCGCAGGGCTGCTCAACGACGGCCGCGCGCACCAGGTGGAGGTCTCCGTCGCGGGCAGGCCTGAGGCGACGACCGGCTGGCACACGCCGACCAACATCCTGGTCTGGCAGGACGAGAAGAGCGAGCGGGTCACCGGGAAGCTGACCGGACACCGGGCGGGCGAGCTCGCCAACAAGGCGACGTACACCCCCGGTTCGCCGGAGCACCGCCTCGACACCCTCGGCAGCCACAAGCTCAGCGTCTCGGGGTACGTCGACACCTCCCACGGCCGCGTCGAGACCACCGTCACCCGCGCGCTCGGCAACACCTCCGTGCACCGCTGGACCGAGGGCGAGTCCACGGACGCGCTCGCATCCACCTGGACGGACCGCGAGACGGTCACCATCAACGGCCGTGCGGTGCGCACCGACCGTACGTACACGATGGACGGCACGACGACGCTCGGCGCCGGTGACCGGCTGCGCACCGCGATCGCGCTCGGCGACCGGACGCAGACGGTCACCGCGCACGACGGCCGCAGCACCGGACGGTCGGTGGTCGACGACCGCTACGAGGGCGACGCGACGTACACCGCCAACGTCCCGCGCGAGGACCGGCACGCCGTCGGCACCTCCCGCGAGCGCTACCGCGTTTACGGGGACGGCCCCTGCCACGACCGCACGCTTGCCACCGTGCAGGGGACGCTGACGGAGGACCGGCTGCGCTGCTGAACGGGTCGGTGTCCCTTACGCCTGCGGCTTCTCCGAGTCCACTCCCGGACGCGCCTTCTTCCACAGCCCGCGAGTGAAGTCGGGGATCGCCTGCGGCGCACCCTTCGCCTTGATGGAGAGGTGGCTCAGCGGCACGGGGGACGTCCAGGTGGCGGCGTCGTAGACGTCGAAGTCGGGCACCAGGCCGAGCTGCATGGTCTGCATCAGACGGAAGATCATGATGTAGTCCATGCCGCCGTGCCCGCCCGGCGGGTTGGAGTGCTCCTTCCACAGCCAGTGGTCGAACTCGTCGGCGTACTTGGCGAAGTCGCCCCACTCGTCGTTCGTGTGGTCCGGCTCGATGTAGATGCGCGAGGGGTAGTCCTCGAAGACGCCCTTCGTGCCGCCGAGGCTGTTGATGCGGCTGTAGGGGTGGGGGGTCGACACGTCGTGCTCCAGACGGATCACCCGCCCCTTCGCCGTCTGGACGAGGCTGATGGTGCGGTCGCTCTCGATGTACGTCTCCTTCCAGCTCGGGTCGCCCGCCGGCATGTTGGCCTTGCGGTACTCGGCGAGACCGAGGGCGGGCGTGCCGAAGCTGGAGATGTGGGTGACGCGGTCGCCGCGGTTGATGTCCATGTAGTTGGAGACCGGGCCGAAGCCGTGGTTGGGGTAGAGGTCGCCGCGCAGCCGTGTGTGCCACAGGCGCCGCCACGGGCCCTCGTAGTAGTCCGGGTCGAACATCAGGCCGCGCAGATCGTGGTTGTACGCGCCCGCACCGTGCAGCAGATCACCGAACTTGCCCGCGTGAGCCATCCGCAGGACACGCATCTCGTTCTTGCCGTAGCAGCAGTTCTCCAGCTGCATGCAGTGTCTGCGCGTGCGCTCGGAGAGATCGACGAGTTCCCACAACTGGTCGAGCTGCAGCGCGATCGGACACTCCACGCCGACGTGCTTGCCGTTCAGCATCGCCGACTTGGCCATGTCGAAGTGCCAGTCCCAGGGCGTCGCGACGTACACGAAGTCGATGTCGCCGCGCTTGCAGAGGTTCTCGAAGTCGTGATCGCCCTTCGTGTACGTCGCCGGGGCGGGCTGGCCCGCGTCGGTGACCTTCTTCGCGGCCTTCGCGGTCTTGTCCTTGACCGGGTCGCACAGCGCGACGACCTTCACCCCCGGGATCGCGAGGAAGAGGTCGATCATGCTGCCGCCGCGGTTGCCGAGCCCGACGATGCCGACCCGCACCGTGGAGCGCCGCTCGAAGGGCACGCCGACCATGGTCTCGCCCTGGCGGGCCGGCGCCTCGGCGGCCGCTGCGGTCGCACCCTGCGGGGTGTCGGCCTGGGCGGTGCCGCCGGTGAAGGCGCCGAGCCCGAGCCCGGCACCGGCGAGTCCTGCGGTGCGCAGCACGGTGCGGCGGGAGTGGCCGTCGGAGGACGTGTGGCCCTCGGCGGACTCGTCAGGGGCCGGTGTCGCGTTCTCGTCGTGCATCGGGACCTCCGTAGCGATGGGCGGCTGGTCTCTACCACTGGGGCGGAAGCCACCCTGATGGGGGTGCGGCGGAGGCGCAAGGGACGGAAGTGGCCAGAGAGTTGGACTTCTGTCGCCCAGTGCATGGACTCGTCGTCGCGGCAGGCCTGAAACAGCTGTTTCGCAGCGCCGCTCCCTGCTACCCCTGGCCGCTACCCCTGGCCGCCCACCGAGACAAGACCCGTCTCGTACGCGGCGATCACCGCCTGGGCCCGGTCGCGGACGCCGAGCTTCCCGAAGACGCTGGTGATGTGGTTCTTCACGGTCGACACGCTGATGTCCATCGTGTCCGCGATCTCCGCGTTGTCGAGCCCCGTGGCCATCAGCCGCCACACCTCCGACTCGCGCGGAGTCAGGTCGTTCACGCTCACGGAGGGCGGCTCCGGGCGGCGCGGGGTCCTGACGTACGTGGAGATCAGCCGGGTCAGCAGCCGGGGCGCGACCGCCGCCTCCCCGGTGTGCACCACGCGTACAGCCGCGACCAGTTCCTCCGGGGAGATGTCCTTGGGCAGAAAGCCGTAGGCTCCCGCGCGCAGCGCCGCCACCACGTACTCGTCCATGTCGAAGGTGCTCAGCGCGAGCACCCGGCACCCGGGCAGCTCCCGGGCGAGCAGGGCGGTCGCGCCGACTCCGTCGAGGACCGGCATCCGGATGTCCATCACGACGACGTCTGGCCGCAGCCGGTGCGCGAGGGCCACCGCCTCCGCGCCGTCGCCCGCCTCACCGACCACCTCGAAGGCCGGATCGGGCGAAAGGATCAGCGCGAGGCCGCGCCGCACCAGCGGCTGGTCGTCCGCGATCAGCACCCTGATCGTCCGTCCAGTCACTGCGCCGTCCGCCGACTCACTTGCCGCGTCCCCCGTCGCATCGCTCATCGCAGCACCCCCTCCTCGGCCTTCAGGGGCAGCCGGGCCGACACCCGGAACCCGCCCTCGTCCCGCGGACCGGTCTCCAGCGTCCCGCCGTACAGCGCGACCCGCTCCCGCATCCCCACAAGCCCGTAACCGGACCCCGACGCGGAGCCCCCGAAGCCGCTGCCCGCGCCGTCGTCCGACACCTCTACGGCCAACCCGTCCGGCTCGTACGTCAGTTGTACGGTCGCCCGCGCCTCGCCCGCGTACTTGCGCGCGTTGGTCAGCGCCTCCTGCACGATCCGGAACACGGTCAGGCCCACGCTCGGCGGCAGCGGCCGCTCATCACCCCGTACCTCGAGCGCGGTCGGCAGCCCGGCCCGGCACGACTCGGCCACGATCCGCTCCAGGTCCCCGACTCCGGGCTGCGGGGCGGTCGGCACGTCCTGCGACTCGTCCCCGGCGCGCAGCACGTCAAGGAGCTGCCGCATCTCGCGCAGGGCCATCCGCCCGGACCCTTCCAGGGTGACCAGCGCGTCCCTGACCACCTCCGGGTCACCGGCGAGGTTCGCACGGGCGCCCCCGGCCATCAGCTGCATGGTGGTGATGTGGTGCGCCACGATGTCGTGCAACTCCCTGGCGATGCGTCGCCGTTCGTCGGTCACCGCACGGTCGGCGAGCAGCCGGCGCTTGGCCTCGATGTCCCGCTGCCAGTGGTTCATCACGGCCGCACCGATGAGCACGAGCACTCCGGTGGCCGCGTTGGCCAGCACGTCCACGACGGTCGGCGGCGGCGCCTGCCTCACCAGCGGCATCGCCACGGCCACCGGCGTCGCCGCCGCCGTCACGACCGGGCCCCGGAACCGCACGACCGTGTAGAGGGCGACCACGACGGTGATGTTGAAGTGCTGCGAGACCGGAACGGTCAGGTTCAGCACCAGGTTCACCAGCAGGACGGCCGCGAGTGCCGACAGCGGGGCGCGGCGGCGGGCCAGGAGCGGCAGGGCGGACACCACAAGGAGCGCGAACCCGGCCGCAGGGACGTACCCGAGGTCGCCATGGCTGCTGAGCGTGAAGCCGACCAGGTCCAGAGCCGCGGCCCCGACCGCGACAAGGCCGTCGTTGCGCGTCCATGGCAGCGTCTCGCCGCTCGGCGGAGCCCCCGAAGGCCCGGAGCCCCCGCCGGCAGGGCGCGTCGTCGACATTCTGGTCCTCCCCCCAGCCGCCCGCGCCGGCCGCTGCCGGTACGTCACGACTGTCATGTCTTGATCCATTCTGGCATCGGCCCCCGGATCCGCCCCCCTCCTCCGGTCCGATCCTCGGTCTGGGACCACGGTCCTGGTCGGGGGCCTCGTACGGCCCTTGCTCCCAGTCCGCTTCTCGTCCCGCGCTCGGACGATTCGCCGGATCCGCGCTGATGAGCTGGTCACAGGCCGGGAGAACCCGGCGCTCCACCCACTGCCGGAGGACAACGTGATCCGCGCCCTGACCGGGTTCTCCACCCGCAATCCATGGAAGGTCATCGCCCTCTGGGCGGTGATCGGCATGTTCCTGACCCTGCTCAGCCAGGCGTTCGTCTACCGCGTCACCGAGACCCAGAGCGGCGACTTCCTGCCCGCGAAGTACGACTCGGCCGCCGCGCTGAAGATCGCCGAGGAGCGGTTCGGGGTGCAGCCCGACGCCAACGCGGTGACCGTCCTCGTCGCCCGCGAGGACGGCAAGCCCCTCACCGGCCCCGACCACCGCCGCATCGGCGCCGTCGCGGAGAAGCTGGGCCGCCAGCGGGTCGACATGCCCGAGCCGAAGGAGGACACCCCCTCCTTCCTGACCGAGGACCACTCCCAGACGCCCGAGGTCAGCCCCGCCATGGTCGCGCCCGACCGCGAATTCGAGCTGCTCTCCGTACAGCTGACGGGCAACTCGACGGACCCCGGCCTGCACGACCTCTACCGCGCCTTCCGCGACGAGGCGAAGGACGAGTTCGCCGAGGCCGGGATGCGCACCGGATTCACCGGCGGTCTTGCGGACCTCGTCGACACCGGCGAGGCCGAGGAGACCACGGAGAAGGTCGTCGGCATCCTGATGGTCGGCCTGATCGTGCTGATCAACATCCTGGTGTTCCGCAGCGTGCTCGCCGCCTTCGTTCCGCTGCTCGCCGTCGTCATCATCGGCGGCGCGGCGGCGGGCGCGGTCGTCGGCGCCGCGATGCTCACCGGCATCAAGCTCGACCCCTCCACCCCGAGCATGATCAGCGTCGTCCTGATCGGCATCGGCGTCGACTACTTCCTCTTCCTCCTCTTCCGCTTCCGCGAACAGCTGCGGGCCCACCCCGACGCGCCCGCGCGGGCCATATCGGGCGAGGTCAGCGCCCGCGTCGGCACCGCGATCACCTCGGCGGCCCTTACCATCGTGGCCGCCTTCGCGACGCTGGGCATCGCGACCTTCGGGCAGTTCCGGGTGCTCGGTCCGGCGATCGCCGTCTCGGTGCTCGTCATGCTTCTTGCCAGCCTCACGCTGATGCCCGCGCTGCTCGCGGTCACCGGGCGCAAGATGTTCTGGCCCTCACGCTCCCTCAAGCGCGAGCCCCGGCCCGGCGCGGCCGCCCGCGTCGGCGATCTCGTCGCCCGCCGCCCGTTCACCCTGGTCCTTGCCTCCGTCGCCCTGCTCGGAGCGCTCGCGGCCGGACTGGTCGGCATCCGGATGGACTTCGGGCAGACGACCGGTGAGCACGAAACGCCGGCCGCGACCACCGCCGCCGAGATCTCCCGAACGCTGCCAGCCGGAGTGTCCGACCCGACCACCGTCTACGTCACCGCCAAGGAGGGCCGCACCCTCACCGCCGGAGGAATCGGCGCCCTGCCCAAGGCCCTCGCCGAGGTCAAGGGCGTCGGCCAGGTCGGCAAGACCACCCTCAACGGCGACCGCACGGCCGCCCGTATCGACCTCTATCTGACCGCCGACACCCAGAGTCAGCAGGCCCGCGACCTCGTCTCCGGACCCGTCCGCGACACCGTCGCCGACCACACCCCTGCCGGAACCGAAGCCCATGTCGGCGGCACGGCCGCGATCTTCGCCGACATCTCCACCGCCGTCGACCACGACCTGAGGATCGTGTTCCCGGTCGCCGCCGCGCTGATCGCCCTCATCCTGCTCGTCCTGCTCCGCAGTCTGCTCGCCCCGGCCATCCTCATGATCGCCGTCGGCCTCGGCTTCGCCGCGACCCTCGGCGCGTCCGCCCTCGTCTTCCAGCACCTTCTCGACAAGCCGGGCGTCAACTTCGTTCTGCCGCTGGTCCTTTTCCTCTTCGTCGTCGCCCTCGGCACCGACTACAACATCCTGATCAGCGACCGCATCCGAGAGGAGATGGAACACCCGGGACCGGCCCGCGCCGCCGTCGCCCGCGCGGTGCGCCACACCGCGCCCGCCATCGCCACGGCGGGCGTCGTCCTCGCCGCGTCCTTCGGCAGCCTCGGCGTCAACTCCAACCCCGGCACCCAGCAGATCGGCTTCGCGACGGCGCTGGGCATCATGCTCTCCGCCTTCGTCCTCTCCATCGTCCTGGTGCCCGCGCTCGCCGCGATCCTCGGACGCAGCACCTGGTGGCCGGTCCGCCCGGGGCGCGTCCACGGCCGCCGGCACGCCGAGCCCATCGCTTCCCGGCCGCACCACGATCGCGAAGCCGTGCACTGACCGGTCACGACTGACCGGCAGCCCCAGGTGACATCACGGGCGGGTCGCGCGCTCCAACTCCAGGAGTACGGAGTAGTAGTGACGGCCCGTCGCATGGTCCATGCCGACCTCGCACATGCGGTTCGCCGAGAGGTGCGCGTCGAAGTCCCGCGCCGTGACCTCCGCCGCCTCCTTGCGGGTCGCCGACTCCGTCAGTTCCTTGTGCAGCATGCCGTGGTCGCCCGCGAAGGCGCAGCACCCGGCGTCGTCCGGGACGACCACTTCGTCCGCGCAGGCCTCGGCCAAGGTCCGCAGCTGTGCCTCGTCGCCGAGGTGGCTCATGGAACAGGTGGGGTGCAGGACGGCGGAGTCGACGGTGCGGTACACGGTCAGGTGGGGGAGCAGCTCGTCGGCGGCCCAGACGAGGGAGTCGACGACGGTCAGCTCCTGGTGCAACTGCCGGTTGTCGTCGGTGAGATGGGGCACGACCTCGTGCGCGATGCCGAGCGTGCAGGACGAGGCGTCCACGACCAGCGGCAGCCTGCCGCCCGCCGTCCAGCCCCAGGCGGCCTCGACGATGCGGTTGGCCATGACGGTGTTGCCCGCGTCGTACCCCTTGGAGTGCCAGATCGTCGCGCAGCACGTCCCGGCGACATCGTCCGGAATCCAGACCGGCCTGCCCGCGCGCGTGGAGAGGGCGACCAGCGCCTCGGGCAGCGAGCGGTCGCCGGGGCTGCCGAAGATGCGGTTGACGCATGCCGGGTAGTAGACGGCGCTCGCGCCCACGCGTGCGGTGTACGGCAGCCTGCGGGCGGCCGCTCCGGGGATTTCCGGCAGCCACTCAGGGATCAGATCGGGGCGTACGGCCTTGCGCGCGGCGCGGGTCACCGTGGTCAGGAGCCGGTCGCTGATCCGGTCGGCGGCGGACACGGCAAGACGGGCCGAGGCCTCGACCGCCTTGAAGTTCTTGGCGGCGAGCGCTGCGGCCCGCTCCTCGCGCGGGGAGTGCCGCGCGTGCCGGAAGTCCTTCATCAGGGCGCCGGTGTCGATGCCGACCGGGCAGGCGAGCTTGCAGGTCGAGTCCCCGGCGCAGGTGTCCACGGCGTCATAGCCGTACGCGTCGACCAGGCTGTCCTCGACCGGTGATCCTGCCGCCTGGCGCATCATCTCGCGGCGCAACACGATCCGTTGGCGCGGTGTCGTGGTCAAGTCCTCGCTGGGGCAGGTCGGTTCGCAGAAGCCGCACTCGATGCACGGGTCAGCGATCAGCTCCACCTTGGGGATCGTCTTCAGCCCTCGGAGATGCGCCTTCGGGTCGCGGTCCAGGACGATGCGCGGCGCCAGCACCCCGTCCGGGTCGATGACCTGCTTCGTGCGCCACATCAACTCCGTTGCCTTGGCGCCCCATTCGAGCTCGAGGAAGGGCGCGATGTTGCGCCCCGTCGCGTGCTCGGCCTTCAGCGAACCGTCGAAGCGCTCGACGGTCAGCCGGCAGAAGTCGTCCATGAAGGCGGCATAGCGCTCCACGTCCGACGGCTTTCCCGCGTCGAAGGCGAGCAGAAAGTGCAGATTGCCGTGCGCGGCGTGGCCCGCGACGGCCGCGTCGAAGCCGTGCCGCGTCTGGAGGTCGAGGAGGGCCTCGCAGGCGTCGGCGAGTCGGGACGGCGGCACCGCGAAGTCCTCGGTGATCAGCGTCGTCCCGGAGGGGCGCGATCCGCCGACCGCCGTGACGAAGGCCTTGCGCGCCTTCCAGTAGCCCCCGATCGTCTTCGCGTCGCGAGTGAACGCGTTCGTCACCGAGGCGACCGGCGCGACCAGTTCGAGCCCCTCGACGACCTGGGCGGCCGCAGCTTCGTACGCCTCCTGACGCGCCTCGTCCGGTGCGCGGAACTCCACCAGGAGCGCCGCCGTCGACTTCGGCAGCCGCCCCCAGTCGGCGGGCACCCCCGCGACACGGGTCGACGCACGCAGCGTGTTGCCGTCCATCAGCTCGACGGCCAGCGCGCCCGCCTCGTTGAACAGCGGGACCGCCGCGGCCGCCGCCGGCAGGGACGGGAAGAAGAGCAGGCCCGTGGTCACCCGGCGGTCCAGCGGGAGCGTGTCGAAGACGACCTCGGAGATGAATCCGAAGGTGCCCTCGGAGCCCACCATCAGACCCCGCAGGATCTCCACGGGCGTGGCGCCGTCCAGGAAGGCGTCCAGGCGGTAGCCGTTCGTGTTCTTGATCTCGTACTTGGCGCGGATGCGGGCGGTGAGCTCCGGGTCGGCCTCGATCTCGCGCTTGATCGCCAACAGGCCCTCGCAGAGGGCGGGTTCGGCGTGCGCCAACTGCTCGTCGGCGTCCGGCTCCGCCGTGTCGACGACCGTGCCCGTCGGCAGGACGAAGGTGAGCGATGCGACCGTGCGGTACGAGTTGCGAGTGGTGCCCGCCGTCATCCCGGAGGCGTTGTTCGCGACGACCCCGCCGATCGTGCAGGCGATCGCGCTCGCCGGGTCCGGGCCGAGCACGCGTCCGTGCCGGGCGAGCGTGGCGTTGGCCCGCACGACCGTCGTCCCCGGGCCGAGCCGCACCCGCTCTGCGTCGCCGATGACCTCGACGCCCGCCCAGTGTTCGCGTACGTCGACCAGGATGTCCTCGCCCTGGGCCTGGCCGTTGAGCGAGGTGCCCGCCGCGCGGAAGACGACCTCGCGGCTCCTGCCGTGCGCGTACGACAGGACGGCGGAGACGTCGTCGATGTCCTCGGCGACGACCACCACTTGCGGCACGAAGCGGTAGGGGCTCGCGTCGGACGCGTACCGCACCAGGTCGGAGATGCCCGTCAGGACCTTGTCGGGGCCGAGCAGCGCGGAAAGCTCCGAGCGCAGCGGCTCCGGAGTGCCCGTGGACCGCCGGTCCGGCACTCGGTCGGGGGCCGGGCCCTCCGCGCGCGACGTGGGGCGCAGGGCCTGCGGCTTCGGCTCCAGCAGCGGCATGGGCTCTCCTCGGCGGTGTGAGAGACGATTTCAGCGGCGGCGGACGTCCGGCACATCGAACAGCGCGTTCAGCAGGCCGCCGAGCTGGGTGCGCTGCTCGGCGTCCAATGGAGCCAGGATGTCCTCTGCGGCGGCCCGGCGCGCGCTGCGCAGCTCCCTGAGCGCACCGCGCCCGGCGTCGGTGAGCTCGATGCGGATCACCCGGCGGTTGGTGGGATCGGGCACGCGACGGACCAGATCACTCGCCTCCAGGCCGTCCACCAGGCTCGTCACCGCGCGCGGGACCACTTCGAGGCGCTGGGCGAGGTCGGCCATGCGGGGCGGCGTCTCGCAGTGCGCGAGGGTGCGCAGCAGACGGGACTGGGCGGGGGTGATGCCGATCGGCACCAGATGGCGCTTCTGGATGCGGTGCAGCCTGCGGGTCAGCCGCAGCAGCTGTTCGGCGAGCAGGCCGTCGGCGTCCGGGGTGTTCATGCGGGGAACATTATCAGGACCTTGTGCATTGTGAGTATAGGTAACAGTGAGCTATGCTCCATCAGTCATCGTCGGCTCGTGGGCCGTCCGTCATGGGCGGCCCACGAGCCGACGGCCGCCTCACCTCCCGTAGGAGCCCATGCGTCACGACGAACCCCGGTGGACACCGCAGCCGCCCTTGGTCCCGGGCCAAGAGGAGCAGCCGCGGCAGATCCGCCGCATCCTGCGCCTCTTCCGCCCCTATCGCGGCCGCCTCGCGATCGTCGGCCTCCTGGTCGGCGCCGCCTCCCTGGTATCGGTCGCCACCCCCTTCCTGCTGAAGGAAATCCTCGACACCGCCATCCCGCAGGGACGGACGGGCCTGCTGAGCCTGCTCGCCCTCGGCATGATCCTCAGCGCGGTCGTCACCAGCGTCTTCGGCGTCCTGCAGACACTGATCAGCACGACGGTCGGCCAGCGCGTCATGCACGACCTGCGCACGGCGGTCTACGGCCGGTTGCAGAGCATGTCGCTCGCCTTCTTCACCAGGACCCGCACCGGTGAGGTCCAGTCCCGCATCGCCAGCGACATCGGCGGCATGCAGGCGACGGTCACCTCCACCGCCACGTCCCTGGTCTCGAACCTCACCAGCGTCGTCGCCACCATCGTCGCGATGCTCGCCCTCGACTGGCGCCTCACCGTCGTCTCGCTGCTCCTGCTGCCCGTGTTCGTGTGGATAAGCCGCCGGGTCGGCCGTGAGCGCAAGAAGATCGCCACGCAGCGCCAGAAGCAGATGGCCGCGATGGCTGCCACGGTCACCGAGTCGCTCTCCGTCAGCGGCATCCTGCTCGGCCGCACCATGGGCCGCGCCGACTCGCTCACCAAGTCCTTCGCCGACGAATCCGAGCAGCTGGTCGACCTCGAGGTCCGGTCGAACATGGCGGGGCGCTGGCGCATGGCCGTCATCACGATCGTCATGGCCGCCATGCCCGCCGTCATCTACTGGACCGCGGGCCTCGCCTTCCAGCTCGGCGGCCCGACGGTCTCGATCGGCACGCTCGTCGCCTTCGTCTCGCTCCAGCAGGGCCTGTTCCGGCCCACCGTGAGCCTGCTCTCCACCGGCGTACAGATCCAGACCTCGCTCGCGCTCTTCCAGCGCATCTTCGAGTATCTGGACCTGCCCATCGACATCACCGAGCCGGAGCGCCCCGTGCGCCTCGACAAGATCAAGGGCGAGGTCCGCTTCGAGGGCGTCGAGTTCCGCTACGACGCGGACGGCGACACGGAAGAGGGCCGGAGCCGTCCGATCCTCGACGGCATCGACATCACCGTCCCCGCGGGCGGCAGCCTGGCCGTCGTCGGCCCCACCGGCTCCGGGAAGTCGACGCTCAGCTATCTCGTGCCACGGCTGTACGACGTGACGGGCGGCCGCGTCACCATCGACGGCGTCGACGTACGCGACCTGGACTTCGACACGCTGGCCCGCGCGGTCGGCGTCGTCTCCCAGGAGACGTACCTCTTCCACGCCTCGGTCGCCGAGAACCTGCGCTTCGCCAAGCCCGACGCCACCGACGAGGAGCTGATCACGGCCGCCCGCGCCGCCCAGATCCACGACCACATCGCGTCTCTGCCCGATGCGTACGACACCGTCGTCGGCGAGCGGGGCCACCGCTTCTCCGGAGGCGAGAAACAGCGCCTCGCCATCGCCCGTACGATCCTGCGCGACCCGCCCGTGCTCATCCTGGACGAGGCCACCAGCGCCCTGGACACCCACACCGAGCACGCCGTGCAGGAAGCCATCGACGCGCTGTCCGCCGATCGCACGACGCTCACCATCGCCCACCGGCTCTCGACGGTCCGCGGCGCCGACCAGATCGTCGTCCTCGACGCGGGCAGGACCGCCGAGCGCGGCAGCCACGAGGAGCTCCTGGAGCGGGACGGCCGTTACGCCGCCCTGGTCCGCAGAGACGCCCAACTGGAGCCAGCGACATAAAGATATGCGCTGAATGTCCGTATCTGCGGGATACCGTGCCCGCATGCTGCAGACCAAGACTCCGCGCCGGGGCGCGATTCGACTGACGCGTCGGGGCCGGATCGCCCTGATCGTGACCGGAGCCGTCGTGGCCGCCACCGCCGTGGCGGTGCCGCTTCTCCTCCCGGACGACAAACCGCAGCCCGAGTCGCTGACCATCCCCGAGGGATGGCGCTCGGGCCAGGTGTACGGCGCGATCGACAAGGCCCTGGGGGTGCCGTCCGGCACCACGAAGAAGGCTCTGCCGAAGGCCGGCCTCAAGCTCCCCGGTGACGCGCGCGGCAACCCCGAGGGGTATCTCTTCCCGGCGACCTATCCGATCAGTTCCCGGTCGACTCCGGAGTCCGTCCTGTCGTACATGGTGAACACGGCGACCAAGAGGTTCAACGGCGGCAAGGTCACGGCGGGTGCCGACCGGAGCGCGGTGAACATCTACCAGACCGTCACCATCGCGAGCCTGATCGAGGCCGAGGCCGGCTCCAAGGCGGACATGGGCAAGGTGGCCCGGGTCATCTACAACCGCCTCGACCAGGGCATGCCCCTGCAGATGGACTCGACGGTCAACTACGCCCTGAACCGGTCGACGCTGGACACCCGCGACAGCGACACGAAGATCAACAGCCCGTACAACACGTACACGCGCATGGGTCTGCCGCCCACCCCGATCGGCAACCCCGGCGAGGAGGCCGTGCGTGCGGCGACGAGCCCGCCACAGGGCGACTGGCTGTACTTCGTGACGGTGAAGCCGGGAGACACCCGCTTCACGTCGAGCTTCGAGGAGCAGCAGAGGAACGTGGCGGAGTTCAACCAGAACAAGAAGTCCGCCAGTTAGTCCACCGGCTAGTCCGCCGGCCAGGTGCCCCAGGGGATCGCCCTCCCGAGGGTGATTCCCCCGCTTGACCTCAACCTCGCTTCAGGTACGAGGCTCTGTGTCGACCGCGCCACAAGGCTCAGGAGGACGCAACCATGCCCGCACCGATAGCGACCGCTTTCCCCGACGTCCGCCGCGCGGACGCCGGCACCATCCTCGTCAGCTCCTGGATCGTGCCGTCCCCGGACGTCCAGAGCCGCGCCGCCGACCTCGTGATCGGGGAGTGGGAACGCCAGGAGCGCCCGGACGCGATGCTCTCGCTCACCACGTTCCTGGGCGAGGACGGCCGCGAAGTCCTCAACTACGCGCAGTGGACGGACGACGACGCCCATCGCGAGTGGGTGCGCACGCGGCGCCCCGCAGCCATCGGCAGGGTCGACGAGGCCGTGCCCGGCATCGAACGCCCCGGCGTCGTGCGCTATGCGCTGCACCGCAGCTACGTACCGCAGGAGGGTGCGGACCGACGCCCGGGTGTGCTCGTCACCCCCACATTCGAGACCGAGGGGCCGCAGAGCCAGCGCGCCCTGAGCGACGCGGTCATCGAGATGCTGGAGCGGATCCGTCCCGCCGGACTGCTGGGGGCGCACTTCCATGCGAGCAAGGACGGACGGCGGGTGCTCAACTACGCGGAGTGGGAGGACATGCCGGCCTGGGAGCGCTTCGCCGCGGGCGAGGGTTCGAGCGAACTGCGCACCATGGTCGGCGCCCTGGACGGCGTCACCCCGGGCGGAGCCCGGCTCGGCGTGCAGCGCTACTTCCCGTACAAGCGCCTGGAGAACATCCCCGCGCCCTGAGCCGAGGGGTGATGTCCAGCGGTGGTGCCGCGCGGTGGTGCCGCATGGTGTGGTGCCGCACCGCCGACGCGGCGCATCACACCGCGACCGGCACCCCGTCAAGGAGCCGCCGGATGTCCCGTACGGCCGCACGCCCCGCGCGATTCGCGCCGATGGTGCTGGCCGAAGGCCCATACCCCACCAGGTGGACGCGGGGGTCGGCGACCGCCCGAGTGCCTTCGAGGCGGATGCCGCCCCCGGCCTCGCGCAGCCGCAGCGGCGCCAAGTGCTCGATCGCCGCGCGGAATCCGGTGGCCCAGAGGATCACGTCGGCATCGACCCGCCGCCCGTCGTCCCACTCGACGCCGCTCGGCGTGATGCGGTCGAACATCGGCAGCCGGTCGAGCACCCCGTCGGCCCGCGCCCGCCGGATGGCGTCGTTGACGGGCAGTCCGGTCACCGACACCACGCTCTGCGGCGCGAGCCCCTGCCGCACCCGCTCCTCGACCATGGCGACGGCCGAGCGCCCCCAGTTCTCGTCGAACGGTCCCTCGCGGAAGACGGGCTCCCGCCGTGTGACCCAGGTGGTCTCGGCGGCGTACGGCGCGATCTCCATCAGATGCTGGGTGCCTGACGCCCCGCCGCCCACGACGATCACCCGCTGCCCCTTGAAGGACTCGGGCCCCGGATACACGGCCGTGTGCAACTGCCGCCCGCGGAAGGTGTCCTGGCCCGGATAGCGCGGCCAGAACGGCCGGTCCCACGTGCCCGTGGCGTTGATCAGCGCCCGCGTCGCCCAGCTCCCGGCCGAGGTCTCGACGAGCAGCCGCGCACCGTCACCCTCGCGCACCTTGTGTACGTCGACGGGGCGGCGCACCCGCAGGTCGAAGCGCCGCTCATAGGCGTCGAAGTACTCGCGGATGACGTCCGACGAGGGGCGCTCGGGGTCGGCGTCCGTCAGTTCCATGCCGGGCAGCGCGTGCATGCCGTGCACTTTCCCGTACGTGAGCGACGGCCAGCGGAACTGCCATGCGCCGCCGGGCCGGGGCGAGTGGTCCAGGACGACGAAGTCCCGGTCCGGCTCGAAGCCGACCCTGCGCAGATGATGGGCGCTGGACAGACCCGCCTGCCCGGCGCCTATGACGACCACGTCCACCTCTTGTGCCGCTTGCTGTGCGGCCGCGTCCCGTGCCC
Source organism: Streptomyces sp. NPDC021622 (assembly GCF_040640795.1). Classification (NCBI taxonomy): domain Bacteria; kingdom Bacillati; phylum Actinomycetota; class Actinomycetes; order Kitasatosporales; family Streptomycetaceae; genus Streptomyces; species Streptomyces sp. NPDC021622. The sequence goes on along the minus strand of NZ_JBFACK010000016.1, from coordinate 13,650 downwards.
CAATGTCGTTCACGTTTCTACTAACTCCATCGGGGCCCGGGATCTTCCCGCGCGCCGCACCCGCAGGTCAGCGGCCTCCGGCCACCAGCAGCGGCGCGCCACCCGGAGCGGACGCCGGACGTCCGTTCACCGCGGGAACCCCGGCCAGCTGCGAGGCCGGAATGCGCGGCAGCAGCCCGCGCGCCGCAAGTTCGGGGATCACGCCCTCCCCGAACCAGTACGCCTCCTCCAGGTGCGGATAGCCCGACAGGACGAAGTGCTCGATGCCGAGGGAGTGGTACTCCTCGATCCGGTCGGCGACATCCGCGTGACTGCCCACCAGGGCCGTGCCCGCGCCGCCCCGCACGAGGCCGACCCCGGCCCACAGATTGGGCGAGATCTCCAGGTCGTCGCGGGAACCGCCGTGCAGCGCGAGCATCCGCTGCTGGCCCACGGACTCGCTGCGGCCGAGCGCCTGCTGGGCGGCGGCGACGGTGTCCGGGTCGAGGTCGTCGAGCATCCGGTTCGCCGTGGCCCATGCCTCGGCGGCGGAGTCGCGGGAGATCGTGTGCAGCCGGATCCCGAAACGGACCGTGCGCCCCTGCTCCTCGGCGAGCCCGGCAATCCAGTCGATCTTCTGCTTGACCTGCTCCGGCGGCTCGCCCCACGTCAGGTACACATCCGTGTGCCGCGCCGCGACAGGACCGGCCGCCGCCGACGAACCACCGAAGAAGATCTCCGGCAGCGGGTCCGGCGGCAGCGCGGTGAGGCCGCCCTCCACCTGGTAGTGCTCGCCGGTGAAGTCGAAGGGCCGGCCGCTCCAGACTCCCCGGACGACCGAGAGGAACTCATCGGTACGGGCGTACCGGCGATCGTGGTCGAGATGATCGCCGAAGCGCCGCTGCTCGGTGGAGTCGCCGCCGGTGACGACGTTCAGGAGCAGCCGTCCCCGAGTGATGCGCTGATACGTGGCCGCCATCTGCGCGGCGAGCACGGGGGAGATGACACCGGGCCGGAACGCCACCAGGAACTTCAGCCGTTCCGTGTGCTGGGCGAGTGCGACCGTCGTTAGCCAGGCGTCCTCGCACCACGTTCCGGTGGGGGTGAGCACCGCCTCGAAGCCCAACTGCTCGGCCGCCTTGGCGATCTGGATCAGATAGTCGATGTCGGGGGCCCGCACCCCGCTGACCGGAGTGACGCGGGAGCGCTTGACGCCGCCGTCGGTGTAGGCGTGCCGGTCGACGAGGGTGCGCCCGTCGCCGCCGGTCGGCAGGAACCAGTTGAGGTGGACGGTCATGGTCAGGACTCCTTGCCGTAGGTGCGCGGCTTGCTGGTGGAGGGCGGCAGGTCGCCGTTGAAACGGGTGTCGACGAAGTCGCCGAAGTCGATGCGGCGCGGAATCAGCTTCAGATCGGTGAAGGTGTCCGCGATGTCCTGCTCGGAGGCGATCGCGTTCTTGTCCACGGCCACCGGGACCCGGGTGCCGTTGCTGCGCTTGACCGCGTCGAGCGCGACCTCGTACGGAAGACCGGTGTCCTTCGCCCAGACCTTCGCCCACGCCTCCGGGTGGTCGTGGACCCAGTCCTGCGCCTTGCGCAGCCGCTTCAGGTAGTCGGCGATGGCCGCGGACTTCTTCTTGTCCCCCAGCGCGCCGGGCGCGGCCACCTGGAAGTTGAGGCCGTTCACCACCCCGTCGCCGTCGGTGAGGACGCGGCCCTTCTTCCCTTGCAGGACCTGCGAGGTGTACGGGTCCCAGACGGCCCACGCGTCCACCTTGCCGCTGGTGAACGCGGCCAGCGCGTCGGCCGGCTGCAGATATTTGACCTTGACGTCCTTGAAGGCGAGCCCCGCCTCCTTCAGGGACGCGATCAACTGGAAGTGCGCAGACGACCCCTGCGCCACGGCCACGGACTTGCCCTTGAGATCCTGCGGCTTCTTCAGGGGCGAGTCGTTCGGGACGAGGATCGCCTCACCCGCCGCCGTGCCGTGAGTGGCGGCCACCACGGATATCTTCGAGCCGGCGCCCGCCGCGAAGACCGGCGGCGTGTTGCCGACGGCACCGATGTCGACGGCCTTGGCGTTGACGGCCTCCAGGAGCGGTGGTCCGGAGGTGAAGGTCGACCAGCGGATCTTGTACTTCAGGTCGTCGAGCTCCCCGGCCGCGCGCAGCACGGCCTCCGAACCACCCTTCTGGTCACCGACGTTGAGGGTGAGCGAGCCCTTCCCGTCGGTGCCGCCGCCCGCGCCGCCCGCCGATGTGCCGGCGGACGAGGTGCCGGAGCAGGCGGCGAGCAGCAGGGCCAGGGGGAGGAGCAGGGCGGGGGCGGCATGGTGTCGTCGCATGGTGGGTGTGCGTCCGTTCGGTGTGTTCGTGCTGTTCACGGGGGAGGGGAGCGGCCGGTGGTTCACGCCGCGGCGGCGGGTTCCGCGTGGGCGGGCGCGTCGACGCCCAGGCGCCGAAGCAGCTCGGCGCGCAGCTCGGCGAAGCGGGGATCGGAGATGCCGCGCGGCCGGTCCAGATCGATCTGTGTCTCGTACGCGATGACCCCCTCGTCCATGACGAGCACCCGGTCGGCGAGGAGCACCGCTTCCTCGACGTCGTGCGTGACAAGGAGCACGGCGCACCCGCGCCGCTGCCACAGCTCGTCGACGAGCCGCTGCGCCTTGATGCGGGTGAGGGCGTCGAGCGCGCCGAACGGCTCGTCGAGCAGCAGCAGATCGGGCTCGCGCACAAGGGCACGGGCCAGCGACGCACGCTGGGCCTCGCCGCCGGAGAGCGTCTTGGGCCAGGCGTTCGTACGGTGCTTGAGGCCGACCTCCTCCAATGCCCGTTCGGCCAGGCCCCGTTGGGGCTTTCCCTTGAGGCCGAGCAGTACGTTGCGCCACACGCGCTTCCACGGCATGAGGCGCGGCGCCTGGAACGCGACGGCCTTGCGGCGCGGCACGAGGACCGTCCCCTGGATGTCCCGGTCGAGCCCGGCAAGAATGCGCAGCAGGGTCGACTTGCCGCAGCCGCTGCGCCCGAGCAGCGCCACGAACTCACCCGGCTTGACGTCGAGTTCGAGCTGATCGATGACGGCGCGCCCGTCGAAGGAGCGGGTAAGACCTGCGACCCGTACGGCCGAAGTCGGCTGGGCGGCGGGGGCGGTCGGGGCCTTGCCGGTGGTGGGGGTCACCGGCCGGTGAACGTCGGTCGCCATTGCAGCAGCAGCCTTTCGAGGGTGCGGACGATGAAGTCGGCGACGAGGCCGAGGAAGGCGTAGACGATCAGGCAGACCACGATCACGTCGGTCCGCAGGAAGTCACGCGCCTGGACCATCAGGAAGCCGATGCCCGAGTCCGCGTTGATCTGCTCGGCGAAGACGAGGGCGAGCCAGGCGATGCCGAGCGAGTACCGCAGCCCCGTCATCGCCCCGGGCAGCGCGCCCGGCAGGATCACGTGCCGCACGAGCCCCCACCGCGAGAGCCCCAGCGACTCCCCGGCCTCGATGAGCTGCGAGTCGACCCCGCGAATCCCGGCGTACACATTCAGATACAGCGGGAACGACACGCCCAGCGTGATGATGGCGACCTTGGGCGCCTCGCCGATGCCGAACCAGATGATGAACAGCGGGATGAGCCCGACGAACGGCACGGTGCGCAGCATCTGCACACTGGCGTCGACGAGATCCTCACCGATGCGGAAGAGCCCCGAGACGAGTGCGAGCGAGGTCCCCACGACGGCGCCGAGCAGCAGCCCGATCGCGACGCGCTGCAGGGACACCCCCATGGCGGAGGTCAGCGACCCGTCAGCGATGAGGTCGCGGGCGACGCCGGCGATGGTCCCGGGCGAGGCGAGGACGTCCTTGGTCAACACCCCTGTGGAGCTGAGGAGTTGCCACAGGGCGAGCAGCGCGAGCGGGCCGGAGGTGCGGCGCAGCCAGCGGGGGACGCGGGTGCGCCGGGTGGACGAGGGGATGATGGGGACGAGTTCCGGCCCGGTCGGCGGTGTGCCCTCGGCGGACTTGGATATTTCCGAAATGTCTGGTGGTGAATCCGGCGGGGCATGACTGATGCTCATGGGTGCTCCACGGCAGGAGGGAGGGCTGCCCGATACCCGGTACCCGAAAGGCCTACGCGAGGGACGGTGAATTCAACAGCGCGCAAGCGGCAGGGCAGAGCGGGCGGCGAAGGCAGGCGCGGCAGAGAAGCGCGAAGAAGGAAAAGCGGGCTGAGGGGACGTCAGCAGCCGGGACGACACGCAGCAGAAGCCACCCGCAGCAGGTCGATGTGACCGCGCGTGGTGAGCAGAGCTGAACGCAACATGCCGCAGAACGTAGCGAGATCGTCCACGTACGGTCAACGCCGTCTCGAAAGGCGGACGCCGCGTATCAGTGAATGGGAGCAGCGTGCGGGAGGATGGCCTCATGTCCGACGCTTTCACCACCCATGTCCTGAACATCACCACCGGCTCGGCCGAGAAGGTCTTCGACCTCACCGGCGACTGTGAGCGCTTCCTGCGCGTGGCGGCGGCCGGCCGCGACGGCCTCCTCAACCTCTTCGTCCCCCACGCGACCGCCGGCATCGCGATCCTGGAAACGGGTGCGGGCAGCGACAGCGACCTCCTGGCCGCCCTGCACACCCTGCTCCCGGCCGACGACCGCTGGCAGCACCGCCACGGCAGCCCCGGCCATGGCCGCGACCACGTCCTTCCGGCGCTGGTGGCGCCGCATGCGACGTTGCCGGTGCTGGGGGGCCGGCTGGAGCTGGGCACGTGGCAGTCGGTGTGCCTGGTGGATACGAACCGGGACAACCCCGACCGTCAGGTGCGGCTGAGCTTTCTTGGGGGTTCCTGAAGGGGGCAAACGGGGCCAAGGCTCTGACCACCGACGAGGCTGACGACGTGTCAAATAGGTCATCTGTCCCGGACTATTGACTGGTTGTCAGGGCCGCGCCATTCTCGACGGGACCTACGCGCGAGTAAGTTAGCGCGCGCCCATCCCGGACAGCGAAGGTAGCCCCGGATGACCCTCCTGCGCAGACGCGGACTCTTTGCCGCTGTCGTCGCCCTCCTGCTGGCCTTCACCGTCGGCTCCCCACCGGCCGAGGGTGCCGACACCCCCTGGTGGGAGCCCACGGCGCGGCCCGCCGCCGATTCGCAGATCAACGTCACCGGCGAACCCTTCCGCGGCACGGACAGCAAGGGCCGGGTCCGCGGTTTCGTCGACGGGCACAATCACCTGATGTCCAACGAGGGCTTCGGCGGCCGCATCATCTGCGGCAAGGCGTTCTCCACCGAGGGCGTCGCCGATGCCCTCAAGGACTGCCCCGAGCACTATCCCGACGGCGCGCTCGCTCTCTTCGAGAACGTCACCGGCGGTGCGGACGGCCACCACGACCCGGTGGGCTGGCCGACGTTCAAGGACTGGCCGGCCCACAACTCCCTCAGCCACCAGCAGAATTACTACGCATGGCTGGAGCGCGCCTGGCGCGGCGGCCAGCGGATCCTGGTCAACGACCTGGTGTCCAACGGCCTGTTGTGCTCGATCTACGTCAGGGACCGTGGCTGCAACGAGATGGACGCCATCCGCCTCGAGGCCCGTAAGACCTACGAGATGCAGGACTACATCGACAAGATCTACGGCGGAAAGGGCAAGGGCTTCTTCCGTATCGTCACCGACTCCAGCCAGGCCCGCCAGGTCGCCGCGGACGGCAAGCTGGCCGTGGTGCTCGGCGTCGAGACCTCGGAGCCCTTCGGCTGCAAGCAGATCCTCGGCGTACCCCAGTGCAGCCAGGCCGACATCGACAGCGGTCTGGACGAGCTGCACAAGCTGGGTGTGCGCAGCATGTTCCTATGCCACAAGTTCGACAACGCGCTCTGCGGGGTGCGGATGGACTCGGGCACCATCGGAACGGCCGTGAACATCGGCCAGTTCCTCTCCACCGGCACCTTCTGGCGTACGGAGAAGTGCAGCGGTCCGCAGCACGACAACCCCACCGGCAATGCGGCCGCCCCGGCCGAGGTGGCCAAGCTGCTCCCCGCCGGCGCCAAGATCCCCACGTACGACGGCGACGCGCAGTGCAACACCCGCGGTCTTACCCGCCTGGGCGAGTACGCGGTCAAGGGGATGATGAAACGCAACATGATGCTCGAGGTCGACCACATGAGCGTCAAGGCGGCCGACCGCGCCCTGGACATGCTGGAGTCGGCGGACTACCCCGGCGCGCTCTCCAGCCACAGCTGGATGGACGACGGCTGGCTGGAGCGGCTCTACCGTCTCGGCGGCTTCAAGTCCTCGTACATGACCGGCGCCGACAGCTTCGCCAAGGAGTCCGCGGGGGCCAAGCCGCTGCGCGAGAAGTACGGCGTCGGGCTCGGCTACGGCACCGACATGAACGGCGTCGGCGGCTGGCCGGGACCGGAAGGACCCGGTGCCCCGAACGCGGTCAAGTACCCCTTCCGCACCGCCGACGGGGGCTCCGTCGTCGACCGGCAGCGCACCGGCGACCGCACCTGGGACTTCAACACCGACGGTGCGGCCCATGTCGGCATGGTGCCCGACTGGCTCGAGCAGATGCGGCTCAGCGGCGGCAAGGACACGGTGCAGGACCTGCTCGGCGGCGCGGAGTCCTACCTCCGTACCTGGAAGGCGACCGAGGGCCACAAGCCCGCAGCCAACCTCGCCGCCGACGCCGCGGCGAGCGCCAGCGACACGGAGTGGAACCCGTTCACCAGCTACGCCGCCGGGAAGGCCGTGGACGGCGACACCGGCACGCGATGGGCGAGCGGCTGGTCGGACGACCAGTGGCTGCGGCTCGATCTGGGCGGCTCCCGCACGGTCGGCAAGGTCTCCCTCGACTGGGAGAAGGCCTACGCGCGGGGCTACCGGATCGAGGTCTCGGGCGACGGGACCTCGTGGCGGACCGTGTGGTCCACGGACAGCGCGGACGGAGGCCTGGACAACGCGGTGTTCAGCCCGGTGCAGGCGCGCTACGTCCGCATCCACGGCGTGACGCGGGCCACCAAGTACGGCTATTCCGTCAATGAGGCAGCGGTCTACAGCCGCTGACCTGGTTACTCCCGCCGTATGAGCGTCAGGATCTGGTCCGCCACGACGTCCAGTACGTCGCCCGCCTTCTCCTCGTCGCCAAGGACGAGGAAGTTCAGGGTGAGCCCGTCGGTCAGCGCGGCCAGATACCTGGCGGCCGCGGGTTCGGGCACCGCCAGCTCCACGCCGAGGACCGCGGGGAGCTGGCGGATCACCTTGGTGTGGGCCGCGACGTAGCGCTCGTACTGCCGCCGGGCGAGATGCTCGTAGCCGGGCTCCCGCAGGGCGTACTGGGTGAGCTCGTACGTCAGCATGTGCTCGCCGGGATTGGCAAGGACATGGTCCCAGTACGCCTGGAGCCCGGCGCGGATCGTCTCGCGCAGGGTGGGTCGGCGGACGAGCGTGGTGAGGACGTCCGACTCGGAGTGCTCGGAGATGGTGTCCATCACCGCTTCGAGCAACTCCTGCTTGGAGTCGAAGCAGTAGTGGAAGACGCTCAGCGAGACGCCCGCCTCCGCCACGACGGACCGTGTCGTGGTCTTCGCGACGCCGTCGCGGGCCATCACCCGGATCGCGGCCTCGACCAGTTGCCTGCGCCGCTGCGCCGACGGCATTCGCCCCATGGCCCCTCCTCCCCTGACCGGCGCAAGCATACGTCGCAGGGGGGGGCACGGGCTTCCTGAGCTGACGAGGCATCAAGCTCGCGGGCTGCTCCGGATAGACGCCTCCACCCTGCGCTCCTGAGCGGCTCGGGGTAATTTGTCCACGTTTTTACTGATTTACGTTCCTTTGGTCTGCGTCCTACGGAGCGGAGGAACCCTCAGGTGTGGACGGGTGAAAGGCAGGCGATGGTCAACACCTTGAACGTCCGGCTCGTCGAAGCGGAGCGCCAGGGCCCGATGTCGGCCGTCCGCACTTCGCGACGCACGCGACGTACCGGAGGGCGTGGCTTGCCGGCGGCCGTGGCGGTCGGCTTCGTGCTGGCCCAACTGGCCCTCGTACGGCCCGGGATGGGCCTCGGCTGGGACGAGGCGGTGTACGTCAGCCAGGTCAGCGGCCACGCCCCGGCGGCGTTCTTCAGCGCGCCCCGTGCCCGCGGGATCTCCCTGCTCGTCGCGCCGGTCGCCTCGTGGTCGTCGTCCACCGAACTCCTGCGGGTCTATCTCGCCCTGCTGTCCGGGCTCGGCCTGTTCCTTGCGCTGCGCGCCTGGCGCGGGCTGTTTCCCGTACGAGTGCTTGCCCTGGCCGGCGCCCTGTTCGCGACGCTCTGGGTGACCGTCTTCTACGGCCCGGAGGTCATGCCCAACTACTGGGTCGCGATCGGCGCCCTGACGGGCGTCGGCTGCCTCCTGCGGGCCCAGGCGGACCGCTCCGACCGGGCCGCGCTGTGGGGCCTGGGAGCGAGCGCGGCGCTGCTGGCGTGGATGCGGCCCACCGACGCCGTCTGGGTGACCCTCCCCCTGCTCGCTCTGCTGGTCTGCCTCCGCCGCTGGTGGCGGCCACGATCGCTGGCTGTGCTCGTCGCGGGTCTTGCGACCGGCGCCGTCGGGTGGATCGTCGAGGCGTACGTCAGTTTCGGCGGTCTGGGCGCGCGGCTCGCCGACGCGTCCCGGATCCAGGGCGGTCTCGGCTGGAACATCGCCATCGGCGATCAGCTGCGCAGTCTGCGCGGCCAGACGCTGTGCCGGCCGTGCACCGGCTCGATTCCGGCCCCGGAGCTGATCGCGTGGTGGTTCGCCCTGCCGCTGCTCGCCGCACTCGGCCTTGTGGTGGCCGTCAGGTCCCGGCGTACCGCGCGCACACTGTTGCCGCTGGCCTGCGCCACGACGGCGAGCATCCCGTACCTGTTCATGATCGGATACGCCGCGCCGCGCTTCCTGCTGCCCTTCTACGCGCTGCTCGCCATCCCGGTCGCCGACGCCCTCATCCACCTGGTCACCACCACGCGCCGCGCATGGCGGCCGGTGGCCGTGACGCTGGTGGCGCTCGCCATGGCCGGGCATCTGGCCGTGCAGTACGCGGTGTTGAAGGACGCCGTGGACGGCTCCACCGCCTCGCGCCGCGACTGGGCCGGCACGGCATCCGAACTCCACCGTCTCGGTGTGCGGCCGCCGTGCGTGGTGTCCGGGTCCGAGGCCCTGCCCATCGCCTTCTACGCCGGGTGTGCCTCCGCCCAGACGCACGGCCACAACGCCAGCACCACCGGCGCGGACATCCAGCGGACCGCACAGCACACGCCGACGGCCGCGCTCGCCGCGGCGGAGGACGAGCCACCGGGGTACGCCCAAGGCTGGTCGTCCCACCGCTTCGGCGACCTGCGCATCCATGTGAGCCCCGCGGCGCGTGACCAAGTCCCCAACGGCACCGGCAGCTGACCGAGGAGTCCGTCGGCGCCTACTCCTGATCCCCGCTGCAGTCCGCGGCCGGGCCGGATTCGAGGATGAGGTCGGGGTTCACGGCGGATTGCAGCGAACTCGCGGCGCTCTTCAGGGAGTTGCCTACTCCCGAGTGACCAGCGCTGTCTGGGCCGCCGCGCGGTGTTCCGCGGCCGCCGCCGGATCCGTCTCGTCGAGCACGGTCGCGATGCCCTCGTGGGCCAGCGTCGCCTCGTGCCCGTACCCAAGGACCGGGGCGAGCTCCAGCGCCTGCCGGTGCAGGCGCAGGGCCTCATCGGGCAGGCCCGCGAGGCGGCAGGTCTCGGCGTAGCCGTTCAGGAAGCGGACCTTCCAGTGCTCCTCGAAGAGCTCGTCAAGGAGCGCGAACGCTTCCCGGTGGCTGGCCAGCGCCTCCTCGTAGCGGCCCATCCGCCGCAGTGCCACACCCAGGCAGTTGAGGCACCACGCCTCGTTGTGCAGGTGCCCGTCCTCGCGCGCCAGCGCCAGCGCCTGACGCAGGTGGTCCGCCGCCTCGTCCGGTTCCTGGTGGGCGATGGCCACGCCGAGGGTGATCCGAGCCGTCAGCGCGGGCGGCCACGCGGGGTCGGTGTGGGGCATGCCGAGCACCTCCCTGGCCCGCTGCGCCGCCTCCTCGCGGTGTCCCAGTTGCAGCATCGCCCAGGCCTCCGACGCGGCCGCCTGGGCCTCGCCCGCCGGGCAGCCGGCCTGCTCGTACAACTTCCCTGCCTGTTTGAAGAGTTCGAGCGGCTCCTGCACATGCCCTTCGTCCCACTTCAAATAGCCGCGGCGCATGGCCAGTTCGGCCTCCGACGCCCAGTCCCCTGCCTGGGAGAGCCGCGGCTGTGCCGCCTCGTACGCGGCGGCGGCCTCCGTCATCCGGCCCGCGTTGTAGCGCGCGAAGCCCAAGTCGCTGTGCGCGTCGGCCAGTTGGAGTGGATCACCCAGGCGCTCGGCGGCGGCCAGTGAGCGTTCGAAGAGCACGTTGAGATGTGTGGTGCCGCAGCGCCGCGCGAAGTACGCCCGCAGGAAGCGCGGCAGCTCGCAGACGTGCGCGTCGGCCCCGACGGCGGCCGCCGTCTCGAAGGCGCCCACCAGGTTCTCGTACTCGGCGACGAGCCAGGCGAACGCCGCGTTCTTGTCCGCGAAGTTCGGGAGGGCTGCCGGGGGTTGGCCCGCGGAGGGCGGTCGGCCGGGGGACAGGAACGGCATCGCGGCGTCGGCGGCGGCCGCCGCGTGCACGTAGTAGTCGAGGAAGCGGCCAAGGGCCCGCTCCCGCTCGGCCGGTGAATCCTGCTCCGCGCCGGCCCGGCGCGCGTGCTGGTGTACCAGGTCGTGCAGCCGGTAGCGGCCGGCCGTCGACTCCTGTACGAGGTGCGCGTCGACCAGGTCCTCAAGCATCGCCCGCGCGCCCTGCAGCGGCACGTCCGCGAGCGCCGCCGCCAGGTACGCGTCGAAGGAACCCCCGGGCAGCAGGCCGAGGAGACGGAACAGGCGGGCCTGGGAGCGGTCCAACTGCCGTACGGACATGGCGAACGCGGTGTCGAACTCGCTCGCTCCCTCGGCCATCCGCTCGACGAGGATGCCCACCGTCCAGCCCGGCCGGTGCCGCAGCCGGGCCGCGGCGAGGCGCAGGGCGAGCGGCAGATGACCGCACAGCCGCAGCACCTCGGCGGCGGCCTCCGGGTCGCGGCCGAGCCGTCCGTCGGGACCGCTCGGGTCGCCGCTGGCACGGGCGAGGAGCTCGGCGCTCTCCTGCGGGCTCAGCACGTCGAGGGAGACCGGGGGCACCTCGTCGAGGCCGATGAGCCGGTTGCGGCTGGTGATCAGGGCGACGGACGTACCGGCGCCGGGCAGCAGCGGGCGGACCTGATCGGCATCGGCCGCGTTGTCGATGACCACGACGACCCGCCGGTCGGCCAGCTCGGAGCGCCAGCAGGCGGCGAGCTGTTCGACGCCCTCCCGCGGGACCTTCTCGGACGGGACGTCGAGCGCGCCGAGCAGCATCCGCAGCGCGGAGTCGGGGTCGAGCGGCTCGCGGCCCTCGGTGAAGCCGTGCAGGTCCACATAGAGCTGGGCGTCCGGGTAATCGGCGGCGAGCCGGTGCGCGGCGTGCATCGCGAGACAGGTCTTGCCGACACCGGCCATGCCGTCGATCGCGACCACCCGGTGGCTGTCCACCGCGGCGAGCACGGTGGCGAGTTGGGCCTCGCGGCCGGTGAAGTCGGGCACGTCGCGCGGCAGATCGTTGCGGGGCCTCGGCCGGCCCTGGCGGCTGGACTTCGGGGGAGCGGGGAGGGGGTTGGATGCCCGCTCCCACAGGGGGCGAAGGGGACGGGGGTCGCGCTTGACGAGCCGGCATAGCGCGATCACCGCGGGCCAGGGCGGGACGGTCTGGCCGCCGAGGTAGCGCGAAAGGGACGACGAGCTGAGGTCGGTGTCCCGTGCCAGGGCCCGTACGCCGAGCCCGGAGAGTTCCTGGAGCAGCCGCAGCCGGGCGGCCAGCTCGTTCTGTGGGTCTGCCTTCGTCGCCCGCTGCGGACCATCCATCAAGTGCCCCCCGTGTCCCGTTTCGGCAGGAACTTACCTGGCCAAGTCGTCGCAGCTCAAGGCTGTTTCACGTGTCCCACGGTGTCCCATCGCCGTGGTCGTGGCGAGCGGATGCGGCTGATATGGAGCCACGCCCCGAGGGAACGGGGCACCGACCGGAACGAGGAGCAGATCATGATGCAGTCCCGTATGAAGAACCCCGCCGTCGTCCTGCCCGACGCGATGCAGCCCATCCAGACGCTCTTCAAGGCCGTGCACTCCGCAGGGGTGGACGGACAGACCCTGGAGCTGGTGCACCTGCGGGTCAGCCAGATCAACGGCTGCAGCGCCTGCGTCGACGGCGGCGCGAAGACGGCACGCAAGGCCGGCGTGAGCGACGAGCGCCTCGCCACGGTCGCCGCCTGGCGCGAGGCTCCCTACTTCACCGAGCCCGAGCGGGCCGCACTCGCTCTCGCCGAGGCCGCGACGCGGCTCGCCGACCGTCCCGACGCGGTGAACGACGAGGTGTGGGACGCGGCCGCCACGCACTTCGACGAGCAGCAGCTGGCGGCGCTGGTCCTCATGATCGGCGTGACCAACCTCTTCAACCGGCTCAACGCCGCGACCCGCCAGATCGCCGGCGCGTGGGGCTGACGGCGCCCGGCACATCGGCTCGCCCCGACGGTCCATCGGGAGAAGCCGCCGCCACGGCGGCTCCTCCCGGGCCTGCCCCCGCACCTCACCCAGCAGCCACGCACCGTAAGGAACCCGCCATGAAGTCCACCCAGAGCCCCGCCACCGGCACCACCGCGACCGCCGAGAAGTTCGACGGATTCACGGATGAGGAACGCGGCGCGATGAAGGCGCGCGCCCAGGAACTGAAGGCGTCCGCGCGCCGCGCATCGCGCGCCGACAAGGCGGCGGAGGACGAGGCCGCCGTGCTCGCGAAGATCGCCGAGATGCAGGAATCGGACCGGGTCATGGCCGAACGCATCCACGCGGTGATCAGGGCGGCCGTGCCGGACCTGGCGCCGAAGCTCTGGTACGGGATGCCCGCCTACGCCAAGGACGGCAAGGTCGTCTGCTTCTTCCAGAGCGCGCAGAAGTTCAACGCGAGGTACGCGACGTTCGGCTTCAGCGACAAGGCGAACCTCGACGACGGCACCATGTGGCCGGCCTCCTTCGCACTGAAGGAACTGACGGCCCAGGACGAGGCGAGGATCGGGTCGCTCGTGAAGAGGGCGGTGAGCTGAGGCGGGCCGGTGGTAGCGGCATCTTCTACGAGGTCCGCATCACCGGCGGCCGACTCCGGCCCGAGCCCAGCGGCGAAACCGCCGAGTCGGTGTGGACGCCGATCCCCGACGTCGCTCTCCTGCGCCGGTCATCGCTGGTCGACATCGGTCTCGCCCTGGCGCAGACCGCTCCGGTGACCGGCCACGTCGCTTCCGTCCCGGTCGGTGGCCTGATCCAGCACTGAGGGGTCAGGCGGCGGGCTGCGTGAGGAAGACTCGCTCCAGCAGGGTGTGGAGGGTGTCGCGCTCCTGGGCGCTGAGGCGGTCCAGGCCCTCCTGCGTGGCCTGCATCTTGGCGCGGATCGCGTCCGTGGCGCGTTCGCCCTCCGTGGTGAGGACGACGTTCTTGACGCGTCGGTCGGAGGGGCTGGGCTCCCGGCGGACCAGGCCGCGCTTCTCCAGGCGGTCGATGATGCCGGTCATGTTCGA
>NZ_JBFACK010000015.1:0-261155 GCF_040640795.1 Streptomyces sp. NPDC021622 | reverse complement strand
GGGGAAAGGAAACCCTCGCGCCTCAACCCACTCCACCGGCGAGAATGACCCCGTGCGGTACAGAATCCTGGGCGCCACCGAGGCGTACCGTGTTTCACGTGAAACACGACGCCCCGCCGAGCTCCTACTGGGGAAGTCCGCGCCACCCCTCCGGGTCCACCCCGCCCGGCACGGGAGCGCCCGTGTCGTACGGCTCCCGCGTGAAGAAGAACGAGCCGAGGTCGAGATGGCTCACGGACCCGTCCGGCCGCCGCACCGCCCGCAGGATCTCCCCCGCGAAGTAGCCGTCAAGGCCCGTCCAGGTACCGTCGCCGTTCGGCCGGAACCGCGAGCCTCGGCCGCCGCCGGTAAGGGGCGCCAGCCCGACCGCCCCGTCGGCCGCCGGCCGCAGCACGAAGGTGTTCGTCCCCCAGTGCCAGGGCCCCGCAAGCTCCAGCAGAGCCTTGTCCAGCTCGGGCAGCGGCCGCCATGCATCCGGGATGCGTGGCTCGGCCTCGGCAATGATCAGGAGCAGCTCGGCGGCCAGCGAAGTCACGGCAGGGCCGGAGGTGCAGTTGGTCAGCGTGACCGCCACCAGACCTTCCTCCTCGATCGCCCACAGCCCGGCCATGAAGCCCGGCAGCGAGCCCCCGTGCCCGACCAGCGTGCGCCCGTCCACCCGGAGCACCTGCGCGCCGAGCCCGTACGTCGAGTTCCAGTCCCCCGGCGGCGTGGGCGCCGCCGGAGTCCTCATCTCCCGTACCGAATCGGCGGACAGGACACGGTCATCGCCCGCCAGGAGGAAGGCGCCGAAGCGGGCCAGATCCGCCGTCGTGGACCACAGCTGTCCGGCCGGTGCCATGAGACCCAGGTCCTCGGCGGGTTCGGGCATCATCACATCCGCCCACGGATGGACGGCCCAGCCGCCCGCGTGCGGCGCCTGCGGCTGTGCGCTCGTACGGTCCAGGCCCAGCGGCTCCAGGATCTCGCGGCGCAGCACGGCTTCCCAGGAATCGCCCCGGAGCGCCTCGATCAGCGAACCGAGCAGGGTGTAGCCGGGGTTGGAGTAGTGGAATCGGCGCCCGGTGGGGTGCTTGAAGGGCTGCTCACCGAGTACGTCCTCCAGCTCGGGACGCTGCGAACCGGGCGTACGCTCCCACCACTCCCCGGGGGTCTCGGCCGCCAACCCGCTGGTGTGCGCGAGCAGTTCCGCAATGGTGACGTCGCCCGCGGCCGTGCCCGGAAGGTGCTTCTCCAAGGGATCGGAGAGGTCAAGGGCGCCCTCGTCGCGCAGCCGCATCACCAGGACGGCGGTGAAGGTCTTGGTGATCGAGCCGATGCGGTACTGGACGTTCTCGTCCGGCGCGTGCCCCTCGACGCAGGTGCGGCCCTCGGTCCACACCAACTTGCCGTCCCTGAGCACCGAGGCGACAAGGGAGGGAGCCCGGCCCTCCGCCTGAGCGGTGGCGACGCGGTGCAGCAGGGCTCGGCGGGTGGTGGGCAACAGCTCTTCACGGGGTGATGTCATGGCCCTAGTCCACCTATGGAGAGGCCGCGCGTCGAGCGAATTCCACCGGCCGCGCTACGCGGCACGCGTACCCGTGGCCTTGAAGAACGTGTAGTGGAAGGTCCCGTCGTCGTCCGCGGTCCTGCGCAGGTCGGCGATCCCGCGGTCCCAGTCGGCCTCGGTGATGAGCGCCGCGGCCAGCGCGTCCTCCCTGACGGACTCGATCATGGCGGTGAACGTGCTGCGGGTGAAGCCGTCGACCAGCGCGGGGCGGGTCCGGTCCGCGTAGACGGTGCGCGCCCGCACCCGGACATCGTCGTATCCGGCATCCGCGACCAGAGGCAGCAGCTCCCGCCCGATCAGGCCGTTCCCACCACCATCCGCCTGCAACTGGACCAGACAGCCGATCGCCGCACGGGCGTAGGCACTGTCCGGGTGGAAGAACGCCGACGCGTGGTCACCCTCGATCACGGTGAGGCTCCCGCCGGGTCGCAGCAGCCTCCGCAACGCGGCGAGCGCGCGCCGGGGAGCGGCCAGGTGCTCCAGGACGAAGCACACGAAGATGTGGTCGAACGCGGCATCCGCGAAAGGAAGATCGAAGAGATCGGCGCGGCACCACGTCACGTTCGCGTCGGGCGCGTGGGCCTCGACACGGGCGCGGGCCTGTGCCAGCGAGTCCGCCGAGCGGTCGACGGCGACGACGTGCGCGCCGGGGCTGGAGTCGACGAGATGCACGGTCTGGGCGCCGACCCCGCAGCCGACCTCCAGGACCCGGCTGCCCGTGGGATACGCCGTGCCTTCGTGCAGCAGCGTGGCAAGGGTGTCCGCCTGGTCACCGAGCCTGCGGGCCTCGCGGTCCGAGTACCCGTGGACGTAGCCAACTGCCGGGAGGATGGCGGGAGATAAGGGCGTGGGGTTCGTGGTGGCTGTGTGCATGGCCTCAGCCTGCTGTCACTATGGCCCGGTGAACAGGTCCAATGACCATGCTGCCGACCAGTCCATAGCGCCGTCTCCCGGGGCCGACTTCCTCCAGCTGAACATGGACGATGCCCCGCCGGGCGGGCGCGCAGACTGGCTGGCCCGGCGGCTGCGCCTCGCGATAGCGGACGGCCGCCTGCCGGTGGGCAGCAGACTGCCGGCCACCCGGACCCTGGCGGGCGAACTGCGCGTGTCCCGCGGCGTGATCACCGAGGCGTACCAGCGCCTGAGCGAGGACGGGCATGTCGCGGGGCGGGGGCGCAACGGCACCGTGGTGGTCGCCGCGCCCGTGACGGTCCGGTCGGAGGGCGAAGGGGCCGGCGGCGTAGAGAGGGCACGCACGCAGCCGCATCCACCGCCGAGCACCCTCTTCGCCGCCGTGCCCGGCACAGACATCTTCGACGCGCTGCGGGTCGCACCGGCCCGGATCGACCTCTCGCCCGGGGTGCCCGATCTCGCGGCGTTCCCGCGCACCGCGTGGCTCCGCGCCGAACGCACCGTACTCAAGGAACTCCCGGCCTCCGCCTTCGGATACGGAGACCCGCGCGGGGCCCGGGAACTGCGCGTCGCCCTAGCCCACTGGCTGGCCCGCAGCCGGGGCATCCGCGCCGATCCGGACGAGGTCCTCGTCACCGCGGGCACGGCTCAGGCCCTCACCCTGGCCGGTCAGGTGCTGCACGACGACGGGATGCGCGCGGTGGCCGTGGAGGACCCCGGCGCGCTCGGCGCCCGGCAGCATCTGCGCAACGCGCGCCTGGACACCCCGCCCGTTCCTGTCGACGCCGACGGCATCCGCGTCGACGCACTGGAGACCACGGGCGCTCCCGCCGTCCTGCTGACACCGGCTCACCAGTTCCCGACCGGCGTCGTGCTCGGCGGCCGACGCCGACGCGCGCTGATGCGCTGGGCCACGGAGCACGACGGGCTGATCATCGAGGACGACTACGACGCCGAGCACCGCTACGACCGCGCCCCGGTCCCCGCCCTGCGTTCCCTGCTCACCGAGCACGTCCTGTACACCGGCAGCGTGTCCAAGCTGCTCGCTCCGGCGCTGCGCATCGGCTGGGCCATCGCGCCGCCCCGGCACCGGGACGCGCTCGTCGCCGCCAAGCGCTTCGCCGACCTCGGCAGCGCCGTGCTGCCGCAGCTCGTCCTGGCCCAGCTGATGGAATCCGGCGCGCTGGAACGCCAGTTGCGTCTTCTGCGCGGGCGCCATCGCCGCCGCAGGGACGCGATGATCGCCGCGATCAGGAGCCGGCTGCGGGACGCCGTCGTGCACGGCGCCGCTGCCGGCCTGCATCTGACGATCACCTTCGACGCGGCGTTCCGCGACACCGACCTCGCCGCGGCGGCCCTGCTGCGCGGCGTGAAGGTCCAGCCCTTGTCCTGGCACGGCCAGCGCCCGCACCGCCCGGGCCTCGTCCTCGGCTACGCCGCACCCACCGCCACCGACATCGCCGAGGGCATCTCGCTCCTCGGCGACGCCGTGCGGGACTTGGCCTGACTGCGGGTTCTCTGCAGCTGAGCTGCCCCTAGAGGGTTACTGCCGCCGCTGGCCAAGGATGCAGAACTCGTTGCCTTCGATCGCGCACCAGTGAGTTTTCCCCGCCGCGTCGGTCTGTACGTGTGAGACCGACTCACGGAAGGCTGGCGCCATGCGGAAACTGATCTACGGCATGAACCTGACCCTGGACGGCTACATCGCCGCGCCCGGCGACGACATCGGCTGGAGCGTGCCGAGCGACGAGCTGTTCCAGTTCTGGTCCGACCAGTTGCAGGCGACCGACCTGACGCTGTACGGGCGCAAGCTGTGGCAGACGATGAGCTCCTACTGGCCGACCGGCGACCAGCAGCCCAACGCCACCCCGGCGGAGATCGAGTTCGCGCGCCGCTGGCGGGACATGTCGAAGGTGGTGTTCTCCTCGACGATCGACAAGGTCGACTGGAACACCCGCCTGGTCACCGGTGACGCGGTCGCCGAGATCACCCGGCTGAAGGCCGAGGACGGCGGCCCGATGGACATCGGCGGCGCGACGCTCGCCGGGGCCGCCATGCGGGCCGGGCTGATCGACGAGTACGTGCTGGCCACCGCGCCGGTCCTGGTGGGCGGCGGCACGCCGTTCTTCACCGCGCTGGACAACTGGGTGAACCTGAACCTGGTGGAGACGCGGACGTTTCCCTGCGGCGTGATCCTGACCAGGTACGAGACGAGGCGCTGAGCGCCCGTCCGGGAGTCACGGGCCATATGCTCAAGGCGTTGCTGAGGTGCAGCGCCTGCAGCTGACTGCTGTTACGTCTGCGCCATGTCCACGAAGCGCGAGTAGTGGCCCTGGAAGGCGACCGTGATCGTGGCCGTCGGGCCGTTACGGTGCTTGCCCACGATGATGTCCGCCTCGCCCGCGCGCGGGGACTCCTTCTCGTACGCGTCCTCGCGGTGCAGCAGGATGACCATGTCGGCGTCCTGCTCGATCGATCCGGACTCACGCAGGTCGGAGACCTGGGGCTTCTTGTCCGTGCGCTGCTCGGGGCCACGGTTCAGCTGCGAGAGCGCGATGACCGGGACTTCGAGCTCCTTGGCGAGCAGCTTCAGGTTTCGCGACATGTCCGAGACCTCTTGCTGGCGGCTCTCGGCGCGCTTCGAACCACCGGACTGCATCAGCTGCAGATAGTCGATGATCACGAGCTTGATGTCGCTGCGCTGCTTGAGACGGCGGCACTTGGCGCGGATCTCCATCATCGACAGGTTCGGGGAGTCGTCGATGTAAAGGGGGGCGGCCGAGACCTCGGGCATACGGCGCGCGAGGCGCGTCCAGTCCTCGTCCGTCATGGTGCCGGAGCGCATGTGGTGCAGCGCGACACGGGCCTCCGCGGAGAGCAGACGCATCGCGATCTCGTTGCGCCCCATTTCCAGGGAGAAGATGACGCTGGGCAGGTTGTGCTTGATCGAACAGGCCCGTGCGAAGTCGAGGGCCAGCGTGGACTTACCCATGGCGGGACGGGCCGCGATGACGATCATCTGGCCCGGGTGCAGGCCGTTCGTCAGCGAGTCGAAGTCGGTGAAGCCCGTCGGCACACCGGTCATCTCGCCGCTGCGCGAACCGATCGCCTCGATCTCGTCGAGCGCGCCCTCCATGATGTCGCCGAGCGGCAGATAGTCCTCGCTGGTGCGCTGCTCGGTGACCGCGTAGATCTCGGCCTGGGCGCTGTTGACGATCTCGTCGACGTCGCCGTCGGCCGCGTATCCCATCTGCGTGATGCGGGTGCCGGCCTCGACGAGGCGGCGCAGGACCGCGCGCTCGTGGACGATCTCCGCGTAGTACTCGGCGTTCGCCGCGGTCGGCACCGTCTGCACCAGCGTGTGCAGATACGGGGCGCCGCCCACCTTGGTGATCTCGCCACGCTTGGTGAGCTCGGCGGCGGTGGTGATCGGGTCGGCCGGCTCGCCCTTCGCGTACAGGTCGAGGATCGCGGTGTAGATCGTCTCGTGCGCGGGCCGGTAGAAGTCATGGCCCTTGAGGACCTCGACGACATCGGCGATGGCGTCCTTGGAGAGGAGCATGCCGCCGAGCACCGACTGCTCCGCGTCGAGGTCCTGCGGCGGTACGCGCTCGAACGCGGTGCCTCCGCCGTCCCAGCCGCCGCCCTCGCGGCCCCGCTCGTGCTGTTCGTCGCGGCCGCGGCCGCCGTCGCGGCGCCGGGAGGCGGGCAGACGATCGCTGGGACCGCTGTCGGCCCAGGGGTCGTCCAAAGGCTCGGAAATACTCACCGGGCCACCTCCTCCCGTCCGCCGCGCGGACCTCGCCGTGCCCCTCTTTCTTACGGCACGACACTGACAAATGAGTCGCCCAACTCCGGTTCTGACGCGTCGGATCTACCGGGTTTCCGCAGTCGGAAGACGAGGGGGGCGCCGCACCACGGTAGGCCCGTGGCCACCGTCAGCCAATCTGGTTATCCACAGGCGGTGTGGATGACGGGCGCGATGCTGTGGAGAACCCCGCAAAACCTGTGCACGGCCCGGTGGACAGCCCTGTGAACAAGCCCTCAGCCCTCTCCGTAAACCGGCTCTGACCTGCAACGTTCCCATCCACCGGCTGTGCAGAAGAAAAACTTCCCCAGTCGGACCAAGATCGCGACAAACAGTGCGCCATCGAGCGCCCCATCGAAGGTCAAGTAAGGGTCCATTAGCCGTTGCATCTCTTACCTGTGGAAGATTACATTGGTGTCCATGACACAGGCTCCCGCGGCACCCAAGGCCGCACGGCGACGGCATGACCGAGAGATCGTCGCACTCGCCGTCCCCGCCTTCGGCGCACTCGTCGCCGAGCCTCTCTTCGTCATGGCCGACAGCGCGATCGTCGGCCATCTCGGCACCGCACAACTGGCCGGTCTCGGCGTCGCCTCGGCTCTCCTCACCACCGCCGTGAGTGTCTTCGTCTTCCTTGCCTACGCCACCACGGCCGCCGTCGCCCGACGGGTCGGCGCCGGAGATCTCCAGGCCGCCATCCGCCAGGGCATGGACGGCATCTGGCTCGCTCTCCTGCTCGGCGCCGCCGTCATCGCCGTCGTCCTGCCCACCGCACCCGCGCTCGTCGAGCTCTTCGGCGCATCGGACACCGCCGCCCCGTACGCGATCACGTATCTCCGCATCTCCTCGCTCGGCATTCCGGCCATGCTCGTCGTGCTCGCCGCCACCGGTGTACTGCGCGGCCTGCAGGACACGAAGACCCCGCTGTACGTCGCCATCGGCGGTTTCGTCGCCAACGGCGTCCTCAATGTGGGCCTCGTGTACGGCGCGGGCCTCGGCATCGCCGGTTCCGCCTGGGGCACCGTCATCGCCCAGTTGGCCATGGCCGCCGTGTACCTCTTCGTCGTCGTACGCGGAGCCAGACGCCACGGCGCCTCGCTGCGCCCCGACGCCGCCGGCATCAGGGCCTGCGCCCAGGCAGGCGCACCCCTTCTCGTCCGTACGCTCTCGCTGCGGGCCATCCTCATGATCGCGACCGCGGTGGCCGCCCGCCTCGGCGACGCCGATGTGGCCGCCCACCAGATCATCCTGTCCCTGTGGAGTCTGCTGGCGTTCGCCCTCGACGCCATCGCCATCGCGGGCCAGGCGATCGTCGGCCGCTATCTGGGAGCGAACGACGCCCAAGGCGCGCGTGACGTCTGTCGTCGGATGGTGCAGTGGGGCATCGCATCGGGGGTCGTGCTCGGCGTCCTGGTCGTCCTGGCCCGGCCGTTGTTCATCCCGCTGTTCACGAGTGACGCGGCCGTCGAGGACGCGGCGCTGCCCGCCCTCGTGGTGGTGGCCATCGCCCAGCCGATCTGCGGCATCGTCTATGTCCTGGACGGCGTCCTGATGGGAGCCGGCGACGGCCCCTACCTGGCCTGGGCCATGCTCGCCACGCTCGCCGTCTTTGTCCCCGTCGCCCTCCTGGTGCCCACCCTGGGCGGCGGGCTGACGGCACTGTGGGGAGCGATGACGCTCATGATGGCGGTACGGATGATCACCCTGTGGCTGCGATCCCGCTCGGGCCGCTGGATCGTCACGGGCGCCACACGCTGAGGCGTTTCACGACGCTGAGCCGTTTCACGTGAAACATGTGGGGCCGCACCCCGAAGGGTGCGGCCCCACATGTTCGTTCAACTCTGCCAAGCGCAGTGCTTAGGCGGAGACGACCTCGATGTTGACCTTGGCGGCAACCTCGGGGTGCAGACGCACGGACGTCGCGTGAGCGCCCAGCGTCTTGATCGGCGCGTTCAGCTCGACACGGCGCTTGTCGACCTTCGGACCACCGGCAGCCTCGATCGCCGAAGCGATGTCGGCCGGGGTGACGGAACCGAAGAGACGACCGGCGTCGCCGGAGCGAACGGCCAGACGGACCTTGACGCCCTCGAGCTGGGCCTTGACCTCGTTGGCCTGCTCGATGGTCGCGATCTCGTGGATCTTGCGCGCGCGACGGATCTGCGCGACGTCCTTCTCGCCACCCTTGGTCCAGCGGATCGCGAAGTTCCGCGGGATCAGGTAGTTACGGGCGTAGCCGTCCTTGACGTCTACGACCTCGCCAGCGGCACCGAGGCCAGTGACCTCGTGGGTGAGGATGATCTTCATTAGTCGGTCACCCTTCCCTTATCGCGCGGTGGACGTGTAGGGCAGCAGCGCCATCTCACGGCTGTTCTTCACGGCCGTGGCGACGTCACGCTGGTGCTGCGTGCAGTTGCCGGTCACGCGGCGGGCACGGATCTTGCCGCGGTCGGAAATGAACTTCCGCAGCATGTTCGTGTCCTTGTAGTCCACGTACGTGACCTTGTCCTTGCAGAATGCGCAGACCTTCTTCTTAGGCTTGCGCACAGGCGGCTTCGCCATGGTGTTTCTCCTGTGTGATCAAGAAGTGTGGGTACGGCCCACCCTTGGCCCTGAGGCCTAGAAGGGGGGCTCGTCCGAGTAGCCGCCGCCAGAGCCGCCGGAGCCGCCGGAGCTTCCGCCCCAGCCACCGCCGCCGCCCTGCTGCTGGCCGCCGCCGGCCGGCGCACCGGTCGCCCAGGGGTCGTCGGCGGGAGCACCGCCGCCACCCTGCTGCTGACCGCCACCGGAGCCGCCGCCCCAGTTGCCGCCGCCCTGCTGGCCGCCGCCACCGCCGCCGTATCCACCCTGGCCGCCGCGACCGGTGGTCTTGGTGACCTTGGCCGTGGCGTTCTTCAGGCTGGCGCCGACTTCCTCGACGTCCAGCTCGTAGACCGTGCGCTTGACGCCCTCGCGGTCCTCATAGGACCGCTGCTTCAACCGGCCCTGCACGACGACGCGCATGCCTCGCTGAAGCGACTCAGCGACGTTCTCCGCCGCCTGACGCCAGACCGAGCAGGTGAGGAAGAGGCTTTCGCCGTCCTTCCACTCATTGGTCTGACGGTCGAAGGTGCGGGGAGTGGACGCGACACGGAACTTCGCGACCGCCGCACCGGACGGGGTGAAGCGCAGCTCGGGGTCGTCGACAAGATTGCCGACGACCGTGATGACGGTCTCGCCTGCCATGGGGGAACCTCTCGGCGGGTTTGCTGCTGGCTGCTTTTGCTGCTGCTACTCGAAACCCGAGTGCCGCTGAGCTGGGAAGCTCAGTGGGTCTCGGGACGGAGGACCTTGGTCCGGAGGACCGACTCGTTCAGGTTCATCTGGCGGTCGAGCTCCTTGACGACCGCAGGCTCGGCCTGCAGGTCGATGACCGAGTAGATGCCCTCGGGCTTCTTCTTGATCTCGTACGAGAGACGACGACGGCCCCAGGTGTCGACCTTCTCAACCTTTCCGTTGCCCTCACGGACGACGGAGAGGAAGTTCTCGATCAGCGGGGAGACAGCGCGCTCCTCGAGATCGGGGTCGAGGATGACCATCACTTCGTAGTGACGCATGTGGAACCCACCTCCTTTGGACTCAGCGGCCACGGTCGTTCCGTGGCAGGAGGGTCGTGATGCGTACGCAACGGTATCGGCAGCCACTGACAATCGGGCTCCTCGATCGGAAGACCGAGCTGGAGCCCTGCCTGGAGCCTGGGCAGACACCGGTGCAGACGGTACAGAGTACCCGCACCATGGCTTCCGGTTGAAATCCGGCGCCCGACGGGCAGAATCTGTACACATCGGGTGTGTATGGCGCTACGATGCGCCGCCTTCCGCAGGAGGTGCCTCATGGCACAGGCATTGCGACCGAATACCGCCGGCTCTCTCTTCGCCACGGACGGCAAGGCCCATCCACTGCAGGACACGCTCCTCGGCGTGACCCTGGTCCTCGGTGCGATCGCCTTCGTCTCCGCGATGTTCCACAACCTCCACCTGCTCAGCTCCTGGGCCGGCCTGGTGGGAATCGCCACGGGCGCCTGGGGACAGTTCGTCTCCGAGACGACCCGTGAGCGCTTCGGCCTGATCGTCGGTCTCGGTGCGTCGGCGGTCGGATTCTTCCTGGGCATGGCCCACGGCGGCCTCTTCGGCGGGCTCTGGTGACCCGCCCTCGGCACCCCCGCCACACGTAGGCCGGGGGCCGAGTTCCGTACGCCCAGACGGGGCGCTCGCGGGGCACAGTAGGCTTCGGCGCGAGAGCCGGAGCCCCTGTACCCATGGGGACACACCAGCCCGAGGAGCGCCCCGAATGAGTCTGACCCTGAGGACCATCAGTCGCGAGCAGCATCTGGCGTACATCCAGAGCCTGCCGTCGGCAAGTCATTGCCAGGTCCCGGCATGGGCGGATGTGAAGAGTGAATGGCGTTCGGAGAACCTGGGCTGGTTCGACGACTCGACCGGCCAGCTCGTCGGCGCGGGCCTGGTGCTCTACCGCCAACTGCCCAAGCTGAAGCGCTATCTCGCGTACCTCCCCGAGGGCCCGGTCATCAATTGGTACGCCCCGAATCTGGACGACTGGCTGCAGCCGATGCTGGCGCATCTGAAGCAGCAGGGCGCCTTCTCCGTGAAGATGGGCCCGCCGGTCGTCATCCGGCGCTGGGACGCTCCCGCGATCAAGTCGGGCATCCAGAACCCGGACGTGAAGCGGCTGCGCGACGTCGAGGCCTCGCACATCGAGCCGCGTGCCTTCGAGGTCTCCGACCGGCTGCGCCGCATGGGCTGGCAGCAGGGCGAGGACGGCGGGGCCGGCTTCGGTGACGTACAGCCCCGTTACGTCTTCCAGGTGCCGCTGGCCAATCGCTCTCTGGACGAGGTCCTCAAGGGCTTCAACCAGCTGTGGCGGCGCAACATCAAGAAGGCCGAGAAGGCCGGTGTCGAGGTCGTCCAGGGCGGTTACGAGGACCTCGCCGAATGGCAGCGTCTTTACGAGATCACCGCGATCCGCGACAAGTTCCGTCCGCGGCCGCTGGGCTACTTCCAGCAGATGTGGCGGACCCTCAACTCCGAAGACCCCAACCGCATGCGGCTGTACTTCGCGCGGCACAACGGCGTGAATCTCTCCGCGGCGACGATGCTGGTCGTCGGCGGTCACGTCTGGTACTCCTACGGCGCCTCGGACAACATCGGCCGTGAGGTCAGGCCCTCGAACGCGATGCAGTGGCGGATGCTCCGCGACGCCTACGCGCTCGGCGCCACCGTCTATGACTTGCGGGGCATCTCCGACTCTCTGGACGAGACGGACCACCTCTTCGGACTGATTCAGTTCAAGGTGGGCACGGGTGGAGAAGCGGTCGAGTACATCGGCGAGTGGGACTTCCCGCTCAACAAGCTGCTTCACAAGGCGCTCGACATCTACATGTCGCGCCGCTGACCGCGCGGACCCGGCACAATTCGCACAGCCACAAATAGTCTTCATACCTCTGATACACCGCAGCCACGAGAAAGGTTCCGGGATCCGGCCATGGCGCTCACGCTCTATGTCGACACCGCGCGCTGGCGGGCACACCACAAGCACGTGCTGGAGCAGTTCCCGGGCATCGTCCCGGTCTGCAAGGGCAACGGCTACGGCTTCGGCCACGAGCGCCTCGCGGAGGAAGCGACCCGCTTCGGCTCCGACGTCCTCGCCGTCGGCACCACGTACGAAGCCGCCCGGATCAAGGACTGGTTCAGCGGTGACCTGCTGGTCCTGACTCCGTTCCGGCGGGGCGAGGAGCCCGTGCCGCTGCCCGACCGTGTCATCCGCTCCGTGTCGTCCCTGGACGGCGTACACGGCCTCGTGGGGGCCCGCGTCGTCATCGAGGTCATGTCCTCGATGAAGCGGCACGGCGTGAGCGAGCAGGAGCTCTCGCAGCTGCACGCGGCCATCGAGGACGTACGGCTCGAAGGCTTCGCGATCCACCTGCCGCTGGACCGCACGGACGGCTCGGACGCCGTCGAGGAGGTCATCGGCTGGATGGACCGGCTGCGTGCGGCCCGTCTTCCGCTGCACACGATGTTCGTCAGCCACCTCAAGGCCAATGAACTCCAGCGCCTGCAGCAGCAGTTCCCGCAGACGCGGTTCCGCGCACGTATCGGCACGCATCTGTGGCTGGGGGATCACGAGGCCACCCAGTACCGCGGCGCCGTCCTGGACGTCACACAAGTGTCCAAGGGCGACCGCTTCGGCTACCGCCAGCAGAAGGTCGCGTCCGACGGCTGGCTGGTCGTCGTCGCGGGCGGCACCTCGCACGGCGTGGGCCTGGAGGCCCCGAAGGCGCTGCACGGCATGGTGCCGCGGGCGAAGGGCGTGGCCCGTGCGGGCCTCGCAACCGTCAACCGCAACCTGTCGCCGTTCGTCTGGGCCGGCAAGCAGCGCTGGTTCGCCGAGCCGCCGCACATGCAGGTCTCCATCCTCTTCGTGCCATCGGACGCGCAGGAGCCGAAGGTGGGCGAGGAGCTGGTGGCCCATCTGCGGCACACCACCACGCAGTTCGACCGCATCGTCGACCGCTGACCACGTAGCTGACTAGACGACGCTGAACACACGAAGAAGGGCCGGGCGCGACCACATCGCGCCCGGCCCTTCTCGTACGTACCTGTTCGCTCAGGGTGAAATATCGGTCGTCGTCGACCCCCACCGCACGACGGGCCTTTCCGTGGAATGCACCGCGTGCCGGGATGGATGGGCCGCCGGACCGAGGACGAAGACGTCCTGCGCACCGTCCAGGACGCCCCCGGACGGATCGTCGTCGCCGGACCGCCGCACCGGGTCCCGCTCCGGCATGAGGATGTCGCGTACGACCATGGCGCACAGGTACAGGGTCCCCAACAGGTGGATCACGATGACCAGTTGGTAGCCCTCGGTCGGCAGTCCCTTGTGGGCGTCTCCGCTCGTCGTGTACGCGAGGTACAGCCAGATCCCCAGGAAGTACGCGACCTCGCAGGCCTGCCAGATCAGGAAGTCCCGCCAGCGCGGCCGGGCCAGCGCGGCGAGGGGGATCAGCCACAGGACGTACTGCGGCGAGTAGACCTTGTTGGTGAGGATGAACGCGGCGACCACCAGGAAGGCCAGCTGCGCGAAGCGCGGGCGGCGCGGCGCGGTCAGGCCGAGGGCGCCGATCCCCAGGCAGGCCAGGAGCATCAGGGCGGTGGCGAGGGTGTTGACCGTGTCGGTGGACAGCGGGTCGTCCATGCGCTGGGAGAGGATCAGCCAGAAGGAGCCGAAGTCGACACCCCGCTCCTGGCTGAAGGTGTAGAACTTCGCCCAGCCCTCGCGGATGTGGAAGCCCGAGGCATCGTGGTCGATCATCACCGGCAGGTTCACCACGAGCCAGGCACCCACCGCGGCGCCGGCCGTCATACAGAACGCCCGCCAGCGCCCCGCGCGCCAGCACAGGATGAGCAGCGGGCCGAGCAGCAGCACCGGATAGAGCTTCGCGGCGGTCGCCAGGCCGAGCAGAATGCCCGCGGAGAGCATCCCCTTGCGTGCCCACATCAGCATCGCCGCGGCCGTGAGAGCGACGGCGAACAGGTCCCAGTTGATGGTGGCCGTCAGAGCGAAGGCGGGCGCCAGGGCGACGAGCAGGCCGTCCCAGGGGCGGCGCCGGTGGGTGCGGGCGACGCAGACGGCGATGACCGCCGTGCAGGCCATCAGCATCCCGGCGTTGACCATCCAGTAGAACTTCTCCTGGTGCTGGATGCTGCCGCTGCCCGGTGTCAGCCAGGAGGCCACCTCCATGAACACACCGGTCAGCACCGGGTACTCGAGGTACTCCATGTCGCCGGGCAGCTTGTCGAAGTAGGGCACGAGCCCGTCGGCGAAGCCGCGCCCTTGGTAGAGATGAGGGATGTCGGAGTAGCAGGCGTGCGTGTACTGCGAGCTCGCGCCCTGGAACCAGGCGCCGTCGTAGCACGGCATCTTCTGCACCATGCCGAGCGCGAACATCCCGATGGCCACGAGCGCGATGACACGTACGGGAGTCCACCAGGTGGCCGCATACAGCACTCTGCGGCCGATGGGCCCGCCGATCAGCTCGCTGCCGGCCGCCGCGACCTCATCCTCCTTGGTCGGCCGTACGGGCTCCGGCTGCCGCCCGCTCGAGGGCTGGTGCACGCTCGTGCGCGTCGTTTCTGCACTGGGCATGCCGCACATCCTGCCGTACGCGCCTGAGAACACGGAGAGGGCCGCCACACCGTACGGGTGTGGCGGCCCTCTTCATGATCGGCTGTGCGTGTTTCACGTGAAACAGTGCGTTTCACGTGAAACATGCACGCGGGGTGCCTCGGTCAGCCTGTCGGGCCTCCGAAGATGCCTCCGTTGCCGTTGCCGTTGCCGTTGCTTCCCCCACCGTCGGTCGGCTCTTCTGTGACCGGTGGTGACGGTTCGCCGGTGCTGCCATCGGTGGTCCCGCCGTTCCCGCCACCACCGTTGTTGCTGCACTGCCAGTCCCAGTCGGCACAGGACTCACCGGGATCGGGGCTGCCCGACGGGCTCGGGGACGGTCCGGTCTCCGAGGCGCTCGGCGACGGCGACTCCTCCGGCTCCTCGGTCTCCGTCGGAGTCGGGCTCGGCGGCGGGGTCTCACCGACGACCTCACCGATCGGCTCCGGCACAGGGAAGTTCTTCACGGGCTGACCCTTGAGGGCCTGCTCCATGTAGTCCTTCCAGATCTGCGCGGGGAACGAGGCACCGTGGATCTTCTGCTCGCCACCCGTGCCGAACATCTCCAGGAACTCGCGCTTCTTGTTCCCCTCGTTGTCGTCGAGGCGGTACATGCTGATCGCCGTCGACAGCTGCGGGGTATAGCCGACGAACCAGGCGGACTTGTTGCCGTCGGTCGTACCGGTCTTGCCCGCCACCTGGCGGCCGCTCAGCTGGGCCGAGGTGCCGGTGCCCTTCTCGACGACGGTCCTGAGCACGTCGGTGACGTTGTTGGCGACGTCCGGGTCGAAGGCTCGCTTGGTCTGCGACTCGTGCTCGAAGACGGTGTTGCCCTTGTGCTCGACTTCCTTGACCGAGTACGGCTCGTTCTGCTTGCCGCTGGAGGCGAACGTGGAGTACGCGCCGGCCATGCGGATCGCGCTCGGAGAGGACGTACCGAGAGAGAAGGACGGGTAATTGGCGCTGGCCAGGCTGTTCTCCTTGATGCCGGAGGCGATGGCCGCCTCCTTCACCTTGTCCAGGCCGACGTCCATGCCGAGCTGCACATAGGCCGAGTTGACGGACTCCCGCATCGCCTCGCGGAGGTCGATCTGGTAGCTCGGGGCGTTGTAGGACGCGTCACCGTCGTTGGTCTGGAGCCACTCCTTACCTTCCTTGTCCGTCCAGATGCTGCCGTCGTAGTTCTTGATCTTGAGCTTGTTCTTGCCGCTGTAGAGGCTCTTGGGGTTGACGATGGTGCGCTCGCCCTCGCCCTGGTCCGGCAACCCGTCCTTGTTGCGCGTGCCGTCCTTGAAGGCGGCGGCCAGCACGAAGGGCTTGAACGTCGATCCGACCTGGGCACCGGTCTGGTCCGCGTTGTTGGTGAAGTGCTTGGTCGCGTCCTCACCGCCGTAGATCGCCTCGATCGCGCCGTCCTTCGGGTTCACCGAGGCGCCACCGAACTGGACGTGGGTGTCCTTGTCCTTACGCAGCTTGGGCTTGATCTTCGCCTTGCGGACCTTCTCCACGGACTTCTCGAGCTCCTTGACCTTCGTCCTGTCGAAGGTCGTGTGGATCTCGTAGCCGCCCTGCTGGAGGTCATTGGCCGTGATCTTGCCGTCGCTGTTGTTGATCACGTACGCCTTGGCCAGGTCGACCAGGTAACCGATCTGACCGCCGAGCTGGGCGTTGGACCGCGGGTTCTGCAGCTTCGGGAACTTCCTGTACTTGTCCCGCTCCGCGGAGGTCAGGTGGCCGTCCTTGACCTCTTCGTCAAGGATCCAACTCCACCGCTTCGTGGCCCGTGCCGTGTTCGCGTCGCGCGTGGCGGCAGGGTCGACCTCGGGAGAGCCGGCGGGGTCGTAGTACGTGGCGCCCTTGAGGACCGTCGCGAGAAGCGCGCACTGGCTGGGGTCCAGCTCAGTGGCGTCCTTGTTGAAGTACGCGTGGGCAGCGGCCTGGATGCCGTAGGCACCGCGACCGTAGTAGGCGGTGTTGAGGTACCCCGCCATGATCTCTTCCTTGGGGACCGTCCGGCCGACCTTTATGGAGATGAAGAGCTCTTTGAACTTACGCGTGACCGTCTGCGACTGATCATTGAGGCGCGCGTTCTTCACGTACTGCTGAGTGATGGTCGAGCCACCCTGGGTCTCGCCGCCCTTGGCCATGTTGACCAGGGCACGAGTGATGCCCATGGGGTCGACACCCTTGTCGTCCTCGAACGTCTTGTTCTCCGCCGAGATGACGGCGGTCCGCATCGCCTTGGGGATCTTCTCGTAGTCGATGATCTGGCGGTTCGTCTCACCACCGGTCGCGACCATCTGCTTGCCGTCGGCCCAGTAGTACACGTTGTTCTGTGCCTTGGCGGCCTCGTCGACCTTCGGCACCTCCACCAAGGCGTAGGCGATTCCGGCGACCGCCATCAGGCTGCCGAGGAAGCCGACGAACAGGCCGGTGACAAGACGCCAGGACGGGACCCAGCGCCGCACACCTTGCTTGTTCGCGCGCGGATAGTCGATGAACCGCTTCTTGGCCGGTCCCTGACCGCCGCGGCCCCTGCCGCGCCCCGGCCCGGCCGGCCCGCCGGGCCCACCACGCCGGCCTCCGCCACCACCGCCCGAGCGGCCGGCACCGGACCCGTCGGCCGCCCTGCGGCGGCCGCCGCCCGTACCGACGGCACCGCTGCGCTGCGCCGCGCGACGGGCCTCCGCCCGGCCGCCGTAGGAACGGTCCCCGTCGGGGGCACCCGATCCGTACGAGCCGGTTGAGGAAGTGGGCGATCCAGTGGCGCCACGCGGTGCCGCGCGGCGGCCCGACGAATCGCCGGAGACGCCGCGTCTGGTCGCGGCGCGTCCGCCGCCCTGCGGCTGCGGCGGTTTGCGACGGTGCTCGCTCATCGAACGACTACTCCTCGGGCAGGCGCAGATGTCCGCGCCTGGAAACGGCGGCTGGTTTCCGGTCCCCCCGAAGTACGGATGCGCCCATCCCCGCGCTCACCCGCACTACACCAGGGACGACGACGCCCTCAGGCGTCACTTGGTTCCCGGCGGTCTGCATGGCGCACAGACTACGCACCGTCAAAACCCTCGTAGGGCCGAAGTTCACCCCAAATCAGGCAAGTTACTTCCTACGAATCGGTGATGTGACGCCGTTCACCGTTTCCCCTCTTGCCCCGTGAGGAGCGCCGTTCTATCGTCTCGATGTATCGAGTCGATACATCAGCTCGGCATAAAGACCGTGCAGACAGACGCTGGCAGACGGGAGGCGACACATGAGCAGACGCTCCGGCATCCTCGAGTTCGCCGTGCTCGGCCTGCTGCGCGAGTCCCCGATGCACGGCTATGAGCTGCGCAAACGACTCAACACGTCACTGGGAGTGTTCCGCGCCTTCAGCTACGGGACGCTCTACCCCTGCCTCAAGACGCTGGTCGCCAACGGCTGGTTGATCGAGGAAACGGGGAGCACCCCCGAAGACACTCTCGCGGCTCCCCTCTCCGGGCGCCGCGCCAAGATCGTCTATCGGCTGACGGCGGAAGGTAAGGAGCACTTCGAGGAGCTGCTCTCGCAGACCGGCCCCGACGCGTACGAGGACGAGCACTTCGCCGCCCGCTTCGCCTTCTTCGGGCAGACCTCGCGGGACGTACGCATGCGGGTGCTCGAGGGGCGTCGCAGCCGCCTCGAGGAGCGCCTGGAGAAGATGAGCGCTTCCCTGGCCCGCACCCGGGAGCGCCTGGACGATTACACGCTTGAGCTGCAGCGGCACGGAATGGAGTCCGTGGAGCGCGAAGTGCGCTGGCTGAACGAGCTCATCGAGAGCGAGCGGGCGGGGCGGGACCATCAGCGGTCCACCCCAGACGGCTCTGCTCGGCAAGACAGCACATCTGGGGAGTCGGGCGGCCTGCCCCGGCGGCGGGACGTGAACCCGCCGCCGGATCCGTCCGATGACACCGCCAAGTGAGACCCCGCGTTCCGCAGGGTTTCATCCGGAATACACAGATCACACAGGGAGCAACCGGAATGGGTTCGGTTCGCGTAGCCATCGTCGGCGTGGGCAACTGCGCCGCCTCGCTGGTCCAGGGCGTCGAGTACTACAAGGACGCAGACCCGGACACCAAGGTCCCGGGCCTGATGCACGTCCAGTTCGGCGACTACCACGTCGGTGATGTCGAGTTCGTCGCCGCCTTCGATGTGGACGCCAAGAAGGTCGGCCTCGACCTCTCGGACGCCATCGGCGCCAGCGAGAACAACACCATCAAGATCTGCGACGTGCCGAACAAGGGCGTCACCGTCCAGCGCGGCCACACCTACGACGGCCTGGGCCTGTACTACCGCCAGACCATCGAGGAGTCCGCCGAGGCCCCGGTCGACATCGTCCAGATCCTCAAGGACAAGCAGGTCGACGTCCTCGTCTGCTACCTGCCCGTGGGTTCCGAGGACGCTGCGAAGTTCTACGCGCAGTGCGCCATCGACGCCAAGGTCGCCTTCGTCAACGCCCTCCCGGTCTTCATCGCCGGCACCAAGGAGTGGGCCGACAAGTTCACCGAGGCGGGCGTCCCGATCGTCGGCGACGACATCAAGTCGCAGGTCGGCGCCACCATCACGCACCGTGTGATGGCGAAGCTGTTCGAGGACCGCGGTGTCCGTCTTGAGCGCACCATGCAGCTCAACGTCGGCGGCAACATGGACTTCAAGAACATGCTCGAGCGCGACCGCCTCGAGTCCAAGAAGATCTCGAAGACGCAGGCCGTCACCTCGCAGATCCCGGACCGTGAGCTGGGCGAGAAGAACGTCCACATCGGCCCGTCGGACTACGTGGCGTGGCTGGACGACCGCAAGTGGGCGTACGTCCGCCTCGAGGGCCGTGCCTTCGGCGACGTCCCGCTGAACCTGGAGTACAAGCTCGAGGTCTGGGACTCCCCGAACTCGGCGGGTGTCATCATCGACGCCCTGCGCGCCGCGAAGATCGCCAAGGACCGCGGCATCGGCGGCCCGATCCTCTCCGCGTCCTCGTACTTCATGAAGTCCCCGCCGGTGCAGTACTTCGACGACGAGGCGTACGACAACGTCGAGAAGTTCATCAAGGGCGAGGTCGAGCGCTAAAGCTCAGCAGTCGCACTTGTGTTGAGGGTCCCCGGGCAATCCGCCCGGGGACCCTCCTCGTATGTGAGGCTGTGCCCCATGGGTGTCGTCGGTGACCTGCGCGTACTGATGCGCCTGCGGGACTTCCGGCGCCTGCTCGCCGTGCGGCTGCTCTCCCAGGGCGCCGACGGCGTCTATCAGGTGGCGCTCGCCTCGTACGTCGTCTTCTCGCCGGAGAAGCAGACCTCGCCCGGCGCAATCGCCGCCGCGATGGCGGTGCTCCTCCTCCCTTACTCGCTGATCGGCCCGTTCGCCGGCGTGCTCCTCGACCGCTGGCCGCGCCGCCAGGTCTTCCTGTACGGCAACCTGCTGCGGGCGGCGCTGGCCTCGGTGACGGCGGTGCTGATGCTGAGCGGCGTGCCGGACTGGCTGTTCTACGCCTCCGCGCTCTGCGTCACGGCCGTCAACCGGTTCGTCCTCGCCGGGCTCTCGGCGGCGCTGCCGCGCGTAGTCGACGCCGATCGGCTTGTCATGGCCAACTCCCTCTCGCCGACGGCCGGGACGCTCGCCGCCACCGCGGGCGGCGGCCTCGCGTTCGCCGTACGCCTGGTCGTCTCCGACTCGGACGCGGCCGTCGTCCTGCTCGGAGCCGCCCTATACCTCTGCGCGGCGCTCGCCTCGCTGCGCATGGCACGTGAACTCCTCGGCCCGGACCCGGAGCTGGTCCAGCCACGCCTCGGCGCGGCGCTCTCCGGTACGGCGCGGGATCTGCTGGCCGGCGTGCGGCATCTGTCGCAGCGGCGTCCCGCCGCCCGCGCGCTGCTCGCCATGACCCTCATGAGGTTCTGCTACGGCGCCCTGTCGGTCATGGTCCTGATGCTCTGCCGGTACGCCTGGTCGTCCACGGAGTCCGACGGGCTCGCCCTCCTTGGCCTCGCCGTGGCGATCTCGGGGGCGGGCTTCTTCATGGCGGCGGTGGTGACGCCCGCCGCGGTGAACCGGCTTGGCCCCGGCGGCTGGATCGTCGCCTGCGCCGGGGCGGCGGCCGTCCTGGAGCCGGCACTCGGCCTGCCCTTCGAGGCCGTCCCCCTACTCATCGCCGCGTTCCTCCTGGGCCTGACGACCCAGGGGGCGAAGATCGCCACGGACACGGTGGTGCAGTCCGAGGTGGACGACGGCTTCCGTGGCCGGATCTTCTCCATCTACGACGTCCTGTTCAACGTCGCGTTCGTCGCCGCGGCGGGAGCGGCGGCCCTGATACTGCCGCCTGACGGTCGATCGGTTCCGCTGGTGGTCACGGTCGCCGTTATCTACGCAGCAATTGCTGGGGCTATGGCCCATCTTAACTCGCAATAGTTTCTCTAGCTCCATTCTGGGCTTCAGAGATACTTCGCGATGCAACAGAATCGGCGCTCACCGTTTGGCGAGCGCCGAGACTTGGCTTCAACTTCGCGGCACTACTAGCGAAGGTCGAAGCGCCAACTACTCAGGTAGTCCTTTCCCTTACAGAAGGCCTTAGACGTCTTCAGCTTGGGCGTGCCCCAATCGCCGTACACGCTGTAGGCGTCACCGCGGTACGGGTCGCACACGGCTATCACTCGAAATTGCCCGGTACCCTTGCCGCAGGACGCATAGGCGTACATCGGGTAACCGTCGCGATCCCCTCCCACAAGGCAGTTACCCGGTGCCGCGTGCGCCGTCGCGGGAAGGGCAATCATTCCAGCAACCACGCCGATGGTTGCCACCCCCATTGCGAGTACCCTCTTCAACTGATCCTCCTTGAGCAAACGGTCAACTTGCCAAGTTCATCTTCCAATGGGCTAGAACTCGAAGGAGGAATTTTCCCAAAGTGAGGCCTAGATCACTCAATAGAGGTCCGCAAGGCGGTTCTTACTCGTCACCTGCCGCTCACTCCACTTTGAGGGTGAGCATGCGGTCGAGAGGGCTACTTGGCCCCTGCAAGGCTCGCCACTCTTGCCCGCCACCGCCGTGTCCCGCTCCATCACCCCGTCCTCAAGGCGCATCTCATGGCAGGAACTTGTTGGCGTAAGTGTGGTGATGGCCCTACTCATGCTGCCGCCTGACGGTCGATCGGTTCCGCTGGTGGTCACGGTCGCCGTTATCTGCGCAGCGATTGCTGCCGCTATGGCCATATTTGACGCGCAGTAAGTGTCACATCAGTGCCACAGAGCCCCTCTGGACTTCAGAGATCCCACTGCGTCCCTATAGCTTACGGACGTCGTATCCGCGCCATCGCGCTCTCGTTCGAGGGGGACCCCCAAACATGACTACTCCACCGCCCCAGGGCCAGAACCCCTATGGCCAGCCCCAGGGTGGCGCCCCGTATCCGCCCCAGCAGGGCCAACCGGGCGTTCCGCAGCAGCCCTACCCCGCCTTCAACCAGGGCGCCCCTGTCCCTCCGCCGCAGCCGCAGCGCCGCCCCATCAAGACGTACCTGCGCGGCGCGGCCGTGGTGCTCGGCATCATCGTCATCGCGGGTGGCTGGTGGGCGAGCCGGGACGACGCGGACACCGCGGCGGTCGGTGACTGCCTGAAGCCAGCCTCGTCCTCCTCGGACCGCATGGAGGTGGTGGACTGCTCCTCCTCCGAGGCAGAGTCCAAGGTCCTCAAGAAGATCGACGGCCACTTCACCCAGATCAGCGCAGAGACGGAGTGCCGCAAGGTCGATGGCGCCACCGGCTTCTACGCCGAGACAGGGGACGGCGAAGAGTTCCTGTTCTGCACGAAGGGCGCGTGACCTCACGCAGGCTTAGGCGAAAGGGGCACTGTTTCACGTGAAACAGTGCCCCTTCGCATGTCCGGACCCGGCTTCGCATGACCGGACCCGGTGCGATGTTTCACGTGAAACATCGCACCGAACCCCACCTCACTCCTGCGCGGCCCACCACTCCTTGAGCGCCGCGACCGCCGCGTCCCGCTCCATCGGGCCGTTCTCGAGGCGCAGCTCCAGCAGGAACTTGTAGGCCTGGCCGATGACAGGGCCCGGGCGTACGTCCAGGATCTGCATGATCTCGTTGCCGTCCAGGTCCGGGCGGATCGAGTCCAGCTCCTCCTGTTCCTGGAGGCGGGCGATGCGCTCCTCCAGGCCGTCGTACGCGCGCGACAGCGCACTCGCCTTGCGCTTGTTGCGCGTCGTGCAGTCGGACCGGGTCAGCTTGTGCAGCCGGCTCAGAAGCGGGCCCGCGTCGCGTACATAGCGGCGTACCGCCGAGTCCGTCCATTCGCCCGTGCCGTAGCCGTGAAAGCGCAGGTGCAGCTCCACCAGGCGGGAGACGTCCTTCACGAGCTCGTTCGAGTACTTGAGCTCCGTCATCCGCTTCTTGGTCATCTTGGCGCCCACCACCTCGTGGTGGTGGAAGGAGACCCGGCCGTCGTCCTCGAAGCGCCGCGTCCGCGGCTTCCCGATGTCGTGCAGAAGGGCCGCGAGCCGCAGCGTCAGGTCCGGCCCTTCCTCCTCCAGCGCCATCGCCTGTTCAAGGACGATCAGCGAGTGGTCGTAGACGTCCTTGTGCCGGTGGTGCTCGTCACGTTCGAGACGCAGCGCCGGGAGCTCGGGGAGAACGTGCTCGGCAATGCCTGTGTCGACAAGTAGAGCCAGTCCCTTTGCCGGGTACGGCGAGAGGAGCAGCTTGTTCAGTTCGTCACGTACGCGCTCGGCGGAGACGATGTCGATGCGCTCGGCCATCGCCTTCATCGCGGCGACGACCTCCGGAGCCACCTCGAAGTCCAGCTGCGCGGCGAACCGCGCGGCCCGCATCATCCGCAGCGGATCGTCGGAGAAGGAGTCCTCCGGGGTGCCGGGGGTGCGCAGGACGCGCTCCGACAGGTCCTCAAGACCGCCGTGCGGGTCGATGAACTCCTTCTCGGGGAGCGCCACCGCCATCGCGTTCACGGTGAAGTCACGGCGTACGAGGTCTTCCTCGATGGAGTCGCCGTAGGACACCTCGGGCTTGCGCGAGGTCCTGTCGTACGCCTCAGAGCGGTACGTGGTGACCTCGATCTGGTAGCCATCCTTCTGGCTGCCGACCGTGCCGAAGGCGATCCCCACCTCCCACACCGAATCCGCCCACGGCCTGACGATCTTCAGTACGTCCTCGGGGCGGGCATCGGTCGTGAAGTCCAGGTCATTGCCGAGCCGGCCAAGGAGCGCGTCTCTCACCGAGCCGCCGACCAGGGCAAGGGAGAACCCGGCCTCTTGGAAACGGCGGGCAAGGTCGTCCGCGACAGGGGACACGCGCAGTAGTTCACTGACTGCGCGGCGCTGCACCTGGCTCAGTGCGCTGGGATTCTCTTCATTGGCGTTCGGCACAACAGAAAAGGGTACGTGGCCCGCGCACCCCCGGCCGCCCGGTTTTCCGGGCTGCTCCAGCCCCGCGCGCCCCTCCCCGGCCAGGTCTTCCGATCATGTGGAGCAGTCCGCGGCACTTCGCCACAGCGCACCTCGTTACCATGCGTGGACGCACAACCGACGACCACTGACGACGACGAGGACGGGCAACGCGTGGCCGAGGCGGCAGACTTCCCGGGGACCAGTCCCTCACCTGCTCGCCGGTGGCTGCGGCGCACGGCAGCGCTGCTGGCTGGGGCCCCTTTGCTGGCAGGTGCGCTGCAGCTCCCTGCGGCGCCGGTCGCGGATGCCGCCGTGCCCGGCGCGGCGGCCAAGGCCACCGGTTCCAGCACCGTCGACGTCTCGCTGAACTCGCTGACCCCCACCGCCCCGACGGAAGACGACACCGTCACCGTCTCCGGCACGGTCACCAACAACGGCAAGCAGACGGTGACCGGAGCCGAGGTCGGCCTGCGCCTCGGTCCTGCCCTGACCGGCCGGAGCCAGATCGACGCGGCCGCCAAGCGCACCGGCTACCAGCCGGGGGCCGACGGAGCCGAGGTCGGCGGCAAGTACGTCGAGAAGGTCTCCAAGCTGGCGCCTGGCGTCCGCACGGACTTCAGCATCTCCGTGCCGGTCAAGGCGCTGGACCTCGGCATCGATGGCGTCTACCAGCTCGGTGTCTCCCTCACCGGCCGGACATCGGCCCAGCCGTGGTCCCAGGTGCTCGGCTTCGAGCGGACCTTCCTGCCGTGGCAGGCGGAGGACGCCGACACGAAGACGAAGACGACGTATCTGTGGCCGCTCATCTCCACCTCGCACCTCACGGCGGAGACCGGCTCGGACGAGCAGCAGACGCCCGTGTTCACCGACGACGACCTGGCCAAGGAGATCGCCCCCGGCGGCCGCCTCGACCAGATGCTGTCGCTGGGCCGCAAGCTCGACGTCACCTGGGTCGTCGACCCCGATCTGCTGGCCTCGGTCGACGCGATGACACGGAGCTACCGGGTGCAGACCGCCGACGGCAGGTCGACCACAGCGGGCAGGAACCAGGCGGTCGCCAAGCAGTGGCTGAACGACCTCGAGCAGACCGTGCAGGACGAGAAGGTCGTCGCGCTGCCCTTCGCCGACCCCGACCTCGCCTCGCTCGCCCACAACGGCAAGACGGTCAGCGGGTCCCTCGGCCAGCTCAAGGGCGCCACCGACGTCGGAGCCGAGGCCGTGGAGACGATCCTCCACGTCAAGCCGCGGTCGGACTTCGCGTGGCCGGTGAACGGCGCGCTCGACCCGTCGATCGTCGATGTCTCCACCTCCGCCGGCGCCCACACGGTGATCGCCCGCAGCGACAGCCTGCGCGAGACCGGCGGGCTGCCGTACACGCCCAACGCCGCACGGCCCATCGGCGGCGGCACGACCGCCGTGGTGGCCGACGACGGGCTCTCCACCGCCTTCCAGGGCGACATGACGGGGGCCGAGAACTCCACGCTCGCCGTGCAGAAGTTCCTCGCCCAGAGCCTGATGGTCACCCTGCAGGACCCGGACAAGCAGCGGAGCATCGTCGTCGCCCCGCAGCGCATGCCGACCGCCAGCCAGGCCCAGTCGATGGCGAAGGCGCTCACCGCCCTCTCCGAAGAGCGCTGGTCGGAGCCGCAGGACCTGACGGCGGCGGCGAAGGCCAAGCCGGACCCGGCGGCCACGACCAAGGTGCCGTCGGCCGGCTCCTACCCGGCGTCGCTGCGCAAGCAGGAGCTGCCGAGGTCAGCCTTCCAGGACATCCAGGACACCCAGAACAAGCTCAACCGCTTCAAGACGATCCTCAGCGAGCCCGACCGCGTGATCACTCCCTTCGGGCGGGCCATAGACCGCGAGATGTCCACGTCGTGGCGTGGCCGGGCCGCAGAGGCTGACGGGTTCCGCCGGGGCGTGCAGAACTACCTGACGACGCTCACCCAGCAGGTGCGGCTGATCCAGAAGTCCGACGCGAAGCTCTCGGGCCGCAGCGCGACGATCCCGGTGACGGTCCAGAACAACCTGGTCCAGGGCGTCGACCACATGGTGCTGCGCCTCACGTCGCAGAACCCGACGCGACTGAAGATCGGCGGCGAGGCCTACTGGGAACAGCCGGTCAAGATCGCGGGCGGCCACGCCCAGTCGGTGAAGTTCACCACGACCGCCAACGCAAACGGCCCGGTCCCGGTCTACGCCCAGCTCTACACCGAGGATGGCCAGCCGTACGGCAAAGCGGTCCGCTTCGACGTGAACGTCACCGAGATCACCCTCACCGTGATGCTCGTCATCGCGGGTGGCGTCCTGCTCCTCGTGCTCGCCGGGTTCCGGATGTACACCCAGCGCAAGCGCGCCGCCCGGAAGCAGGCCGAGGAGGCCGCAGCCGACGGCTCCGACCACGGACCCGACGACGGCCCGGACGGCGAGTCCGGGGCCGAGTCCGGGGACGACGACCCCGAGCAGCCGAGTGACCCGACACCGGACACCGCTCCGGAAAGCACCGACCCGTCGGACACGGGTGAGAGAGTGGACCGTTGAGCGATGTCGTGGCCGGTGGGCCCGGGGACGATGAGGTGGGGTATCCATGAACGCGCCGTACGACGGTGACCGTGGCCAGGGCGCGGGCGGTTCAGGCCCTCCTGAGAACGGGCAGATGCCACCGCAGCCTGCCCCGGACGTGTACCTCCAGGACGCCTACGACCAGGACCCCTACCGCGCGCAGGACCTCAGCGCCCAGGACCCGGTGACCGAGGCGCTGTACGACCGCGCCGCGCACCCCCCGCCGCCCCCCGGCTACTACCAAGACCCGCAGCCGCTCTACGCCCAGCCGCCATCCCCTCAGCACGCGCCGGACCCCCGCGTGTGGGCCCAGACCCCGGCTCCCGAGCCGGACGGTCCGACCCGGCACCTTCCCTACGGCGACGACGCCCGTACGACCCAGTTCGTGGGCGTCGACGACCTCGTCACCCAGGCCGGCGAGGAGCACCACGAGCCGGACGCCTTCGCCCACCTCTTCCGCGACCAGCAGCCGGGCGGCTACCGCGAACCGCAGGGCGCCGCCTACCAGCAGCCCGGCGGCTACCCGCAGGACGGCTACCCCCAGGGCAACCAGGACGGCTACCAGCAGGGCAACGGCCACCAGCAGCCCGATGGCTACCACCCGCCCGAGCCGCCGGGCGTCCCCGCCCCGGCAGCCCCGGCTCCGGCGCCCGCCCCGAAGTCGAGCAGCGGTGGCCGCGCGTCGAGCCTGCTGAAGTCCAGTGCGGTGATGGCCGCGGGCACCCTCGTCTCGCGTCTCACCGGCTTCATCCGTTCCGCCCTGATCGTCTCGGCGCTCGGCGTCGGACTGCTCGGTGACACCTTCCAGGTCGTCTACCAGATCCCGACGATGATCTACATCCTCACCGTCGGCGGCGGCCTCAACTCCGTGTTCGTACCGCAGCTGGTGCGTTCCATGAAGACGGACGAGGACGGCGGCGAGGCGTACGCCAACCGCCTGCTGACCCTCGTCATGGTGGCGCTCGGCCTCCTCACTGTCCTGGGCATCGTGCTGGCTCCGCAGCTGGTGCGGGTGATGTCCGTGCCGGTCGCCAACGACCCGGCGGCCACCGAGGTCGGTACGACGCTGCTGCGCTACTTCCTGCCCTCGATCTTCTTCATGGGAATCCATGTGGTGATGGGCCAGATCCTCAACGCGCGCGGCAAGTTCGGCGCGATGATGTGGACGCCGGTCCTCAACAACATCGTCATCATCGCCACGCTCGGCATGTTCATCTGGGTCTACGGATCGTCGGCGTCGTCCGGCATGACCGTGACCAGCATCCCGCCGGAGGCTGAACGGCTCCTCGGCGTCGGTGTCCTGCTCGGTCTCGTCGTCCAGGCCCTGGCGATGATCCCCTACCTGCGCGAGACCGGATTCAAGCTGCGTCCGCGCTTCGACTGGAAGGGCCACGGCCTGGGCAAGGCCGCCAAGCTGGCCAAGTGGACGATCCTGTTCGTGCTCGCCAACCAGGCGGGCGCGCTCGTCGTCACCCAGCTGGCCACCGCCGCCACCGTCGACCTGCCGTCGACGAGCGGCATCGGCTTCGCCGCCTACGCCAACGCCCAGCTCATCTGGGGACTCCCGCAGGCGATCATCACGGTCTCCCTGATGGCGGCCCTGCTGCCCCGCCTGTCCCGCTCGGCACAGGACGGTGACACCGGCTCCGTCCGCGACGACGTCTCGCAGGGCCTGCGCACGACAGCGGTCGCGATCGTGCCCGTCGCCTTCGGATTCGTCGCACTCGGCATCCCGATGTGCACGCTGATCTTCGGCTCCTCGGGCAGTGCCCAGGCCACGAACATGGGCTACATGCTGATGGCCTTCGGCCTCGGCCTGATCCCCTACTCCGTGCAGTACGTCGTGCTGCGTGCGTTCTACGCCTACGAGGACACGCGGACGCCCTTCTACAACACGGTCATCGTCGCCGCCGTGAATGCCGCCGCCTCCACGGCCTGCTACTTCCTGCTGCCCACCCGCTGGGCGGTGACGGGCATGGCC
Source organism: Streptomyces sp. NPDC021622 (assembly GCF_040640795.1). NCBI lineage: Bacteria > Bacillati > Actinomycetota > Actinomycetes > Kitasatosporales > Streptomycetaceae > Streptomyces > Streptomyces sp. NPDC021622. The sequence continues at coordinate 232,717 of NZ_JBFACK010000015.1, read as the reverse complement.
GCCATCTACGGCCTCGCCTACGCCATCGGCGTGGGCGTCGCCTGGCAGCGGCTGCGGAAGCGTCTCGGCGGCGACCTGGACGGCGCCAACGTCCTGCGTACGTACGCCCGTCTCGGCATCGCCTCGCTGCCCGGAGCGCTGCTCGGCGGCGCCGCCGCGTATGCCGTCACTCAGGGGCTCGGTCAGAGCGTCCTCGGCTCGCTGGCGGCGTTGATCGTGGGCGGTGCGGTGCTGTTCGGCGTCTTCTTCATCGCGGCGAAGCGCATGCGGATCGCGGAGCTCAACTCCATGGTCGGGATGGTGCGCGGCCGCCTCGGACGGTGAGTTCGGGGGGTCCGCACAACCATCACCGGCCACCGCGTGTCGTGCATAGCGCCGGACTGTGGGCACAATTGGCTTTGGCGTCTGACGAAGCGCAACGGATGGGGAGGCAGGAACGACGGTGGCGGAACGGAGCACGGCTGCCGTCGACGTGGCAGACAACAGCGGCGATGAGCCGCTGACCGCGAAGGCGGAGCAGGCCACGGCCGACGGGGTGGCCCAGACCCGGGAGCGGGAAACGGCAGAAGAAGGCGCAGCAGAGACCGGCGAGCCCACGAGCTCGGGGGCGGCATCACCCCCCGAGCTGCACAGCGGTCACAAGCTCGCCAGACGCTATCGACTCGAAGAGTGCGTCACCCGTCTGGACGGTTTCAGCAGCTGGCGCGCGGTGGACGAGAAACTCCGCCGGGCCGTTGGCGTACATCTGCTGCCCGCCGACCATCCGCGGGCACGATCGGTACTCGCCGCGGCGCGCTCCTCGGCGCTGCTCGGCGATCCCCGCTTTGTGCACGTCCTGGACGCGGTCGAGGAGAACGACCTCGTCTACGTCGTCCACGAGTGGCTGCCGGACGCCACGGAACTCACCGCACTGCTGGCCGCGGGCCCTCTCGAGGCGCACGACGCGTACCAGCTCGTCAGCCAGGTCTCCCAGGCCATGGCTGCCGCCCATCGCGAAGGCCTCGCACACCTGCGGCTGACCCCGAGCGCCGTCCTCAGGACGTCGACCGGCCAGTACCGCATCCGCGGCCTCGCCGTGAACGCGGCGCTCCGAGGCATCAGCTCGGACACCCCGCAGCGCACGGACACGGAAGCGATCGGCGCGCTCCTGTACGCCTCGCTGACCCAGCGCTGGCCCTACGAGGACGATGCGTACGGCCTCTCCGGGCTCCCCAAGGGTGTCGGCCTGATCGCCCCCGACCAGGTGCGTGCGGGCGTGCACAGGGGCCTCTCCGAGCTCGCGATGCGCGCGCTCGTCAACGAGGGTGCGACCGCATCCCGCCAGGAGCCTCCGTGCACGACACCGGAGGAACTGGTGAAGGCCATCGGCGAGATGCCCCGCATCCGCCCTCCGGAGCCCGCGTTCACCGCACCGCCCGAGTACCAGCGCACGACGTACCAGCAGGGCACCTACGGCCGCCCCGCGGCCCGCCCCGGCGTCACCCAGCCGGTGCCGACCCCGCCGCCCCCACTGCAGAGCCGTACGGGCAAGGCCCTCAAGTGGGCCGTGTCGGCGCTCCTCATCGCGGCGCTCGGCCTCGGCAGCTGGCAGCTGGCGGACGCGCTCATGGACCGGGGGAAGAACGACGACCCCGGATCGACGGACACCTCCGACGATGGCGACAAGAACAAGCCGAAGCCCGGGAATCCGCTCCAGATCCAGGACGCGGAGGAGTACGTCGCCGAGGGCCAGGCGCAGAACCCCGAGGGCGTCGACAAGACGCACGACGGCGACGACTCGACGTACTGGCGGAGCAATAGCTTCATAGACGGTCCCAGGCTCGCGCCCTACAAGCCCGGCGTCGGTATCGTCTATGACCTCGGCAAGGAGCAGGACGTGTCGACCGCGTCGATCGGGCTCCGCTACGAGGGCGACCACACGACGGTCGAGCTGTACGCCACGGACTCGATGTCCTCCTCGACGCCACTGAACGCGATGAAGGAGATCGGGACCGCCAGGACCACCGGCCACAGCTTGAAGGTCAAGGCGGAGAAGCCGGTCAAGACGCAGTACGTGCTCGTCTGGCTGACCGATGTACCGAAATCGCCCCGTGATGAGTTCAGCAGCGCGGGGTACAAGCAGGCCATCACGGACGTGAAGTTCACGGGCTGAGGGACTGGGCTCACCGGGGGGAGGGGGTTCGACGGTGGATGACACCACGCACGGCGAGATGAGCGACCAGGACCTCCTGGCCAGCCATGTGGCCGGCGACAAGGACGCCTTCGGTGAGCTCGTCCGGCGCCATCGCGACCGCCTGTGGGCGGTCGCCCTGCGCACGCTGGGGGACCGCGAGGAGGCCGCGGACGCCGTCCAGGACGCCCTGGTCTCCGCCTACCGCGCCGCGCACACCTTCCGCGGTCAGTCCGCCGTCACGACGTGGCTGCACCGGATCACGGTGAACGCCTGCCTCGACCGGGCGCGCAAGGCGGCATCGCGGAAGACCTCCCCCATCGACGACACCGAACGCCTCGAGCAGCTTCTCGAGCCGCACGAGTCGGCATCGGCGCCCGTCGAGCGGGGCGATCTGCACCGCCAGCTCATCGAGGCCCTCGGCACGCTGCCGCACGACCAGCGCGCCGCCCTCGTCCTGGTGGACATGCAGGGCTATCCGGTGGCCGAGGCGGCCCGCGTGCTCGATGTGCCCACCGGCACCGTGAAGAGCCGCTGCGCGCGCGGCAGAGCCAGACTGCTGCCGCTGCTCACCCACCTGCGTACGGAGACGCGTACGCCGAGCGGAGACGGCGGCGAGGACCAGAACGGCAAGAAGCCGGACCCGGGAAGGAACCGGACGCAGGGGACATCCGTCCCACCTGCAGCGGGGCCACGGGAAGCGGGACCAAGCGATTCAGCTGCTGTGAAGGGCGGAGGTGGGCGAGCGTGACGACCACGACCGACTCGGCCGGGCACCCAGAAGTCGCTGAGATCTCCGACCTCACGGAGGGGCTGCTCGCCCCTGCCCGCACCCTCGACGTGCGGCGGCATCTGGACGACTGCGAGCTCTGCGCCGATGTCTATGCGTCATTGGAGGAGATCCGCGGCATGCTCGGCACGCTGCCGGGTCCGCCGCGGATGCCCGCCGATGTCGCCGGCCGCATCGACGCGGCGCTGGCGGCGGAGGCGCTGCTGGACTCCATCACGCCTGAGTCGCTCCCGTCTCAATCCCTCACAGCCGTCACGTCCGACTCGCTCGCGCCCGAGACCGAGACCGATGCTCCCGACACCGCGTCGCCCGGCGCGCGTGTTTCACGTGAAACATCGCCCGGCTCCGCCGAGCCGGCGGTCACTCCCACCCCCGGTCCGTCCGCAGACCGGCCCGCCGGACACTCTCGTGCGGCCACCGGCCCTGGGCGTCGGAGCCGCTTCCGGGGCGCACGTCGGCGCACTGCCGTGCTCGGGGCCGTAGTCACGGCCGCCGCCATCGGCCTCGGAACGCTGTTGATGCAGAACCTGGGCGGCGGCTCGGGCGGGACAGCCGGCACCTCGTCGGACCACACCGACTCCGCATACGCCTTCTCCGAGGAGAGGCTCAAGGGCCAGGTGAACGATCTCCTCGCCAAGAACCCGGCCGCGGAGCCCGAAGGCGGCAAGCCGTCCTTCGACGTGCGATCGAGCCCGGAGTCCCCCAAGGAGAACTCACCGATGCGTGAGGCGGCGGCCTCGGTGCCGGAATGCGTCCAGCGAGGCCTCGGCGCCAGGACGCCGATCGCCGCCGAGGAGGGCACGTACAAGGGGAAGGACGCCTACCTCGTCGTGGCGTCCCATGACTCCGACAGCGCCAAGGTCTCCGCGTACGTCATCGACGCGACGTGCACCGACAAACCGTCGTCGTCCACCGCCGCGGGCAAGATCCTGCTGACGAACTCCTACGCCCGGCCCTGACCTCTCACCGCACCGGCAAGAGGAGCGCGGTCGTGCAAGGGCATGCCGCCGTCCCTGACATGCTTACGTGCGCCCGGACACGTCGGGAATGCAAGCCCCGTAGGATCCGTTGGGTGGGGTGAGAGACCTGAGACAGGCACCCACCAGCAGTACGCAGCAGTCTCCAGAGACGAGGAATCAAGCCGTGACCGACGTCCGTAACGTGATCATCATCGGCTCCGGGCCCGCCGGCTACACGGCGGCGCTCTACACCGCACGCGCGTCGCTGAAGCCGCTGGTGTTCGAGGGCGCCGTCACCGCGGGTGGTGCGCTCATGAACACCACCGAGGTGGAGAACTTCCCCGGCTTCCAGGACGGCGTCATGGGCCCCGAGCTCATGGACAACATGCGGGCCCAGGCCGAGCGCTTCGGCGCCGAGCTGGTTCCGGACGATGTGATCGCTGTCGACCTGAGCGGCGAGATCAAGACCGTGACGGACACGGCGGGCACCGTGCACCGCGCGAAGACCGTGATCGTGACGACCGGCTCCCAGCACCGCAAGCTCGGTCTGCCGAACGAGGACGCGCTCTCCGGCCGCGGCGTCTCCTGGTGCGCGACCTGCGACGGCTTCTTCTTCAAGGACCAGGACATCGCCGTGATCGGCGGTGGCGACACCGCGATGGAGGAGGCGACCTTCCTCTCCCGCTTCGCCAAGTCCGTGACGATCGTGCACCGCCGCGACAGCCTGCGTGCCTCCAAGGCGATGCAGGACCGCGCGTTCGCCGACCCGAAGATCAAGTTCGTCTGGGACAGCGAGGTCGCCGAGATCAAGGGCGAGCAGAAGCTCTCCGGTCTGACGCTGCGCAACCTCAAGACGGGTGAGACCTCCGAGCTGCCGGTGACGGGTCTGTTCATCGCGATCGGCCACGACCCGCGTACGGAGCTCTTCAAGGGCCAGCTCGAGCTGGACGACGAGGGCTACCTGAAGGTCGAAGCGCCCTCGACCCGGACGAACCTGACCGGTGTCTTCGGTGCCGGTGACGTCGTCGACCACACGTACCGCCAGGCGATCACGGCAGCCGGCACCGGCTGCTCCGCCGCCTTGGACGCCGAGCGCTTCCTCGCTGCCCTCACGGACAGCGAGACCGCGGCAGCGACCGTCTGACTTCCCTTCTTCCCCACCGCCCCACCAAGTTAAGGAGCCCGCCGTGGCCGGCACCCTGAAGAACGTGACCGACGCTTCCTTCGAGGAAGACGTCCTCAAGAACGACAAGCCTGTCCTGGTGGACTTCTGGGCCGCCTGGTGCGGTCCCTGCCGTCAGATCGCCCCGTCCCTCGAGGCGATCGCGGCCGAGCACGGCGACAAGATCGAGATCGTCAAGCTCAACATCGACGAGAACCCGGGTATCGCCGCCAAGTACGGCGTCATGTCCATCCCGACGCTGAACGTGTACCAGGGTGGCGAGGTCGCCAAGACCATCGTCGGCGCCAAGCCGAAGGCCGCTCTTGAGCGCGACCTCGCGGACTTCATCGCCGAGTAACGAGCGATGAGTGGCGGGCGCCGACCGACGAGCGCCGCCGCCGCGTGACGTTGTTTCACGTGAAACACGAATGGGCCAACCCTCCGGGGTTGGCCCATTCGTATGACAGGGCTGGGCTCAGAGCGGTCGGAGTACCGGCTCCTTCTGTACAGCGCCGAGCAGTCGGTCGAGCGCCATCTCGACGTCTTCCTTCCAGGACAGCGTCGTACGCAGCTCGAGCCTGAGGCGGGGATACGAGGGATGCGGGCGGACCGTCTTGAAGCCGACTGCCAGCAGATGGTCCGCGGGCAGTACACAGGCGGGCTTCTCCCAGCGGGCGTCGCCGAAGGCCTCGATCGCCTTGAAGCCGCGGCGCAGTAGATCCTTGGCCACCGTCTGGACGATCACCCGGCCGAGCCCCTGGCCCTGGTAGTCCGGCATGATCCAGGCGGTCATCAGCTGCACGGCATCCGGCGACACGGGGCTCGTGGGAAACGCCGTGGACCGGGGCACGTACGCCGGGGGTGCGTAGAGGACGTAGCCCACTGGCACCTCGTCCACGTACACGACGCGGCCGCAGGAACCCCACTCCAGCAGGACGGCGGAGATCCAGGCTTCCTTCTCCAGCTCGGGCGTACCGGCCTTTACCGCGGCCTGGCCGCTGACCGGATCCAGTTCCCAGAAGACGCACGACCGGCAGCGCTTGGGAAGGTCCGGGAGGTTGTCCAGCGTGAGCGGTACGAGCCGACGCCCCATGAAGGCGGTTCCTCACTTCCTTCGCCAGCGGCTTCGCGGGCGGCAGTCAGAGCGCTCCGTTCCTTCAGCAGGCTGCCGACGAATCCGCCGACCGCTCCCAGCCCAAGGCCCGCGGTCATCAGTCCGGTGCGGCTCACCGATCGCATGGCCCCCGCCTCCCCAATGAGGTGCCGTCAGCTGGATGCGCCATACCCGATCGCATCGTATCCACGATGCGATTCCATCGATACCGTAAGAAAGCAAAGAGCGGGCCGTGTTCCGGTACACACCGGACACGGCCCGCTCTGAAGCACGGTTGATGAGGCTCAGGCCTCGCTGTCCTCCGAGGCGTCGTCCTCGATGGCGTCCTCAGCGAGTCCGTTCCTCAGGACCGGACCCTCGCCCGGGGCGAGCGTCGACAGAATGCGCTCCAGGTCCTCCAGCGAAGCGAAGTCGACTACGATCTTGCCCTTCTTCTGACCGAGGTCCACCCGTACACGGGTCTCGAACCGGTCGGAGAGGCGGGTGGCGAGGTTCGTCAGCGACGGCGAAACCCGAGCACCCGCACGCGGCCCCTTGGACTTCGGGGCGCTCTGCGGCCGCGAGCCCATGAGGGTCACGATCTCTTCGACGGCCCGAACCGAGAGGCCCTCGGCGACGATCCGGTGCGCGAGGCGGTCCTGCTCCTCCGAGTCCTCGACGGAGAGCAGAGCGCGAGCGTGACCCGCGGACAGCACTCCGGCGGCGACCCGGCGCTGAACCGCCGGCGACAGCTTGAGGAGACGCAGCGTGTTGGAGACCTGCGGACGCGAACGACCGATCCGGTCAGCCAGCTGGTCGTGCGTGCAGTTGAAGTCCTTGAGCAACTGGTCGTAGGCGGCGGCCTCTTCCAGCGGGTTCAGCTGCGCACGGTGCAGGTTCTCGAGCAGTGCGTCCAGGAGCAGCTTCTCGTCGTCCGTGGCGCGGACGATCGCCGGGATGCGCTCGAGTCCCGCCTCACGGCAGGCACGCCAGCGCCGCTCGCCCATGATGAGCTCGTAGCTCGAGCTCCCCACCTGCCGCACGACGACGGGCTGGAGAAGGCCGACCTCCTTGATGGAGGTCACGAGTTCGGCGAGGGCGTCCTCGTCGAAGACCTCACGCGGCTGCCTCGGGTTGGGCGTGATGAAGTCGAGCGGCAGCTCGGCGAAGTGCGCGCCTACCGGGCTCTCCGGAGCGGCCTCGACCGTCCCCTTCGGCGGCTCCTGCGTTTCATGTGAAACGGAGCTCTGCGGGAGCGCAGCCACCTTCGCGGCCGCCACCCCCCGCTCGGCGGTGAGCACCGGTACTGCGGTGGGGGAAGCCGAAGCCCCACCCGCGGCCTGGGCGGCCGACTTCTCCGTCGGGGCCGCAGGGATCAGGGCGCCGAGGCCACGGCCAAGGCCTCTCCGTCGCTCGCTCACTGCAACCCCTCCGTCGTGCTGTGCTGGTCATTCTGAGCGCCCATGTGGGCGTGCTGTACGTCGTAGCGAATGCCGACGCCGCGGAGCGCGATCTCCCGGGCCGCCTCGAAGTACGAGAGGGCACCGCTCGATCCCGGATCGTAGGTCAGCACGGTCTGTCCGTAGCTCGGCGCCTCGGAGATACGGACCGAGCGGGGAATGCTCGTCCGCAGCACCTCTTCGCCGAAGTGGTTGCGCACCTCGTCCGCCACCTGTGAGGCGAGCCGGGTCCGGCCGTCGTACATGGTGAGCAGGATGGTCGAGACGTGCAGATGGGGGTTGAGGTGGCCCCGCACCAGGTCGACGTTGCGCAGAAGCTGACCGAGGCCCTCCAGTGCGTAGTACTCGCATTGAATGGGGATCAGGACCTCCGCACCGGCCACCAGGGCGTTGACCGTCAGGAGACCGAGCGACGGCGGGCAGTCGATGAGGATGTAGTCCAGCGGCTGCTCGTACGCCTGGATCGCCCGCTGCAGCCGGCTCTCCCGCGCGACCAGCGAGACCAGCTCGATCTCCGCACCGGCGAGATCGATCGTGGCGGGGGCGCAGAACAGGCCCTCGACATCAGGCACCGGCTGCACGACCTCGGAGAGCGGCTTGCTCTCCACCAACACGTCGTAGATGGACGGCACTTCGGCGTGGTGGTCGATCCCCAGAGCCGTGGAGGCATTGCCTTGCGGGTCGAGGTCGATGACCAGGACACGCGCACCGTGCAGAGCGAGCGAAGCGGCGAGATTGACGGTTGTCGTCGTCTTGCCTACTCCACCCTTCTGGTTGGCGACCACCATGACGCGTGTCTGCTCAGGTCGCGGCAGGCCCTCGCCTGCGCGGCCAAGGGCTTCCACCGCCAGTTGGGCAGCACGACCGATAGGGGTGTCGTCCATCGGGCTCGGTGTTTCACGTGAAACATCCTCCCCCGCCGACTCGGTACGGGGACCGGGGACCGGATCGGTCATCGGTCCCGCGATGTTGGCGTCGGACCGCAAGGATTCACTCTCCTCGACTTCAGGCTCGCAATGAACAGAGCCTCCCATGCTTTGAGGGTCGTGAACCAGCGAGGCCCGGTCTTCTGTGGACGAATCCACCTCTGTGGACAACTCGGTGCCCTTATCGAGGGATCCGAGCGGACGACGGTCGCGAGGTTCAGCAGCGCGGCCGCGACTGATGATGCCATGGAGCAGTGAGCGACGTTTCACGTGAAACACGATGCACGGCAACCGGGGTGCCGCAGCTGCGACACCCCGGTATGCGTACGTTTGGCAGGTTTTGTGGAGTACGGCTCGTCGTCAGGACGGATCAACTGCGGCGTAGCCGCCCACCTGCAGCAGCATCGCTCAGCGACGACGCCGGGCCCGTCCCGTGCGCGCCGCCTTGGCCCGCTTGGCGGCGAAGCGTACGCCGCCGGGGCTCTCGCCGACCTCGACCCGCACCACGGTGGACAGCGGATCCACCACGCCCTCTCCGACGTGAAGCACCGAGGTGTTCACCGCGCCGAGCTTGCTCAGGGCGGCCCCCGCGGCCTTGACCTCTTCCTCGGCGGTGTCGCCCTTGAGGAGCAGCATCTCTCCGTACGGACGCAGCAAGGGAACGCCCCACGCGGCGAGCCGGTCCAGCGGCGCCACAGCACGCGCCGTGACCACATGGACCGAAGGCAGCTTGCCGAGGACCTCCTCGGCGCGGCCGCGCACGACCGTCACATGATCGAGGCCCAGCAGCTCGACGACTTCGGTGAGGAAGTTCGTCCGCCGCAGCAGCGGCTCAAGGAGCGTGATCTTCAGATCCGGCCGGACGAGGGCCAGCGGAATGCCCGGCAACCCCGCGCCCGAGCCGACATCGCAGACCGTCACGTTCTCGGGCACGACCTCGGAGAGCACCGCGCAGTTCAGCAGGTGCCGCTCCCACAGCCGGGGCACTTCGCGCGGGCCGATCAGACCGCGCTGCACTCCCGCGTCGGCCAGCAACTCCGCGTATCGGACCGCGTCCGAGAAGCGCTCACCGAATACTGCCCGGGCCTGCTCAGGCGCCGGCGGGAGCTCCGCTGCCTCCGTCACGGGGACCGTCCTTCCGTACCGCACTGGGGTGGCTGACTATCAGGCTGACAAAGACCGGCCCCGCCTGCGAACAGACGGGGCCGGGAGAACGACGTGCGATCAGACGGGAAGCACGACGACGAAGCGCTGCGGCTCCTCGCCCTCCGACTCGCTGCGCAGACCGGCGGCCTTGACCGCATCATGCACGACCTTGCGCTCGAACGGCGTCATCGGCTTGAGGTTCACCGGCTCGCCGGAGCTCTTCACATCGGCCGCCGCCTTGGCGCCCAGCTCGGAGAGCTCCTCGCGCTTCTTGGCGCGGTAGCCCGCGATGTCCAGCATCAGTCGGCTGCGGTCGCCGGTCTCACGGTGCACCGCGAGCCGGGTCAGCTCCTGGAGCGCCTCCAGGACCTCACCGTCACGGCCGACGAGCTTCTGCAGATCGCGGCTGTTCGAGTCGCTGATGATCGAGACAGCGGCGCGGTCGGCCTCGACGTCCATGTCGATGTCGCCGTCGAGGTCGGCGATGTCCAGCAGACCCTCGAGGTAGTCCGCAGCGATCTCGCCCTCCTGCTCAAGGCGGGTGAGAGTGTCGCCGGCCTCGGCCTCGGCTTCGGCGGGGGCGGTGGTGCCTTCCGTCACGGATGGACTCCTTCTACTTCTTGGACGGGTGCTTGGGCCGCTGCTGGCCCTTGCGCTGCCCCGACTTGGCTTGGCGTGCGTTACCTGACCCGGACTTGCCGCCCCCGGCCTTGGGCTTGGCGTCCTCGGGCTCGTCCTTGGTCTTCTCCAGCGACGTCTTGGCGTCCGCGTCCTCGTCCGCGTCGCCCTCCGACTTGGCCGTGCTGTGCGCGGCCGCGGACTGGCGCTGCGACTTGCTCTGTCGCTTGGGCTGCTGCCGCTTGGGAGCACCGCCACCGGCGGCCGGAGTGCCGTCCTCGGTCGCGGTGGCAACCGCGCTCTCGCCCTCGGTCACGGAGCCGTCGGCCTGGGCCGCGAGGCCCGCCTTGGTCAGACCGTTGATGAACTTGCGCTCGAACTCGTTGCGGTCACGGCCCTTGGCGACGATCGCCTTGATGACGTTCGTGTTGCCACGACCCCGCACCTTCTTGTGGTGCGTGACCTGCTTCTGCAGACGCTCGAGGAACGCGGCCTGCGCCTTGGAGCCCGGAGTGGGGTTCCGGCGGATCACGAACATCTGCTGGCCCATGGTCCACACGTTGGTGGTCAGCCAGTAGACGAGGACACCGACCGGGAAGTTGATGCCGAACACGGCGAACATGACCGGGAAGACGTACATCAGCATCTTCTGCTGCTGCATGAACGGCGTCTTGACCGTCGTGTCCACGTTCTTCGTCATCAGCTGGCGCTGGGTGAAGAACTGCGACGCCGACATCAGGATGATCATGATCGCGGTGACGACGCGGACGTCGGTCAGCGAGGCGTTGAGCGAGGCGACCTTGTCGGCGCTGTCGGTGAACTTCGCGGCCAGCGGAGCGCCGAAGATGTGCGCTTTACGCGCGCTCTCCAGGAGCCCCTCGTCGATGACACCGATCGTCTTGCCGGTCGCGATGCTGTTGAGCACGTGGTACAGCGCGAAGAAGAACGGCGACTGCGCCAGGATGGGAAGGCACGAGGAGAGCGGGTTGGTACCCGACTCCTTGTACAGCTTCATCATCTCTTCGGACTGGCGCTGCTTGTCGCTCTTGTAGCGCTCCTGGATCTTCTTCATCTCGGGCTGCAGCGTCTGCATCGCCCGAGTCGCCTTGATCTGCTTCACGAAGAGCGGGATCAGACAGATACGGATCAAGATCACCAGGGACACGATGGCCAGGCCCCAGGCCCAGCCCGTGTCGGGACCGAAAATCTTCCCGTACACAGCGTGGAACTGGACGATGACCCAGGAAACGGGTGTCGTGATGAAGCTGAACAGACTGGCAATCGTGTCCACTAATCAGGCTCCTTGAGCATGGGACGGGGTCTCGGCGGCCGGGCTCGGGGTCTGGGGGGAGATCTCCCCGGAAGGCACGCCAGCGGCGGAGGGCCCGCCCTTGCGTCCGCGCCACTTGGCGCGCAGCATCTCGTGCCACCGCGGACGCTTGCGCGGCGGGACGTGGTCGACACCACCGAGCGACCACGGATTGCACCGCAGGATGCGCCAGGCAGTGAGCGCCGTTCCCTTGATCGCACCGTGCCGGTCGATGGCCAGGTAGCCGTAGCGGGAGCACGACGGGTAGTACTTGCACACCGGGCCGAGCAGCGGACTGATCGTCCACTGGTACAGCTTGATCAGAGCCAGCAGTGGGTACTTCATCGAGCGCCCCCTCCCAGCAGCCGCTGAAGAGCGGCATCCAGGTCTCGGGCCAGCTGTGCATGGTCGGCGTCGCCCGCACCGGGCAACGCTCGTACGACTACCAGGCTACCGGGGGGCAGCAGAGCCACCCGGTCACGCATCAGATGACGAAGCCTGCGCTTCACCGCGTTGCGCACGACAGCGCCGCCCACGGCCTTGCTCACGACGAAACCCGCACGCGTCGGGGGAATGCTCTCCCCAGGCACGTGCGGGTCCGTTGCGCCGCTACGCAGATGGACGACGAGAAGCGGGCGTCCGGCCCGGCGTCCTCGGCGTACCGCGGTCGCGAAGTCTTCGCGCCGCCTCAGCCGATGCTCGGTAGGCAGCACGACGTCATGACCTAATGCGATTAGGCGGAAAGGCTGGCGCGACCCTTGCCACGACGGTTCGCGAGAATGGCGCGGCCGGCACGGGTGCGCATCCGCAGGCGGAAGCCGTGGGTCTTGGCGCGACGGCGGTTGTTCGGCTGGAAGGTGCGCTTGCTCACTCGGGGGCTCCAGAAATGATTGTGTGGTGGCGGGACATCGCCTGGCTGTCACCGTGCGCCCACGAGAAGCTCGCGAATACGCACCGAGTGCACCGCTTCACAATCACAGATCGTGATCTTTGCCCATCGGAGGCAGGCGGCAGCAGCCATCGACAACTCGACCTGGTCACGGTACGCGGGGCTACGCCATCCGGTCAAACCGACCGTCAGGGAGGGACACTGTGCACAGCCTGTGGACAACAACTTGAACCGCAGCCGTTGCCCTGACTACCGTGGCCAAACTCCGATTCATTCCCTTCTCCCTGCCGATCCCGATTTCGGTCCCCAGAACCACACCATCGTGGGACCCCGTGAGAGAGCGTGCCCTGTGGCTGACGTACCTGCCGATCTTGCCGCAGTGTGGCCACGAGTGCTGGAACAGCTGCTGGGGGAAGGGCGTGGGCACGGCGTCGAGGCGAAGGACGAGCGCTGGATCAAGCGCTGCCAGCCGCTGGCACTGGTCGCCGACACCGCACTGCTCGCCGTGCCGAACGAATTCGCCAAGGGCGTGCTCGAGGGGCGGCTCGCCCCCATCGTCAGTGAATCGCTGAGCCGCGAGTGCGGCCGTCCGATCCGCATCGCCATCACCGTCGACGACTCGGTGGGCGAACCGGTGGGCCCTTCCGCGCCCCCCGCCCAGCAACAGCCCGGCCAGCAACAACAGCAGCCCCAGCAGCAGCGTTACGAAGAGCCCGAGCCGCACCAGGGCTCCGGTCAGGGACACGACGCGTACGACGGATACGGCCGCCGAAGCCAGGAGGAGCACCCCCAGGGCTCGCGGCCCGACCAGCTGCCGACCGCACGGCCCGCGTACCCGGACTATCAGCGCCCCGCGCCCGGCGCCTGGCCGCAGCCGCAGCAGGACGACTACGGCTGGCAGCAGCCCCGGCTCGGCTTCCCCGACCGCGACCCCTACGCGACGCCGGTCCAGCAGCCGCAGCACGACTACCGGACGCAGCCGCCGCAGAGCCACTCCCCGTACGAACAGCACCGCCCCGACCGGCAGGACCAGCAGGACCGCCACGACCGGCGTGAGCGGCACGAGCTCTCCGAGCCGTCGTCCGCGCCCGGCTCCGGCGGCCCGTCCGGTCACCGCGGCGGCGGCCACAGCAACGGTCACGGTGTGCACGGCGGCGCCCCCGGCCCGCTGGCCGCGCAGCCGGCCCCCGCGTCGGCTCCCGGCGAGCCCACCGCGCGCCTCAACCCGAAGTACCTCTTCGACACCTTCGTCATCGGTGCCTCGAACCGCTTCGCACACGCGGCCGCGGTCGCCGTCGCCGAAGCGCCCGCCAAGGCCTACAACCCCCTCTTCATCTATGGGGAGTCGGGACTTGGCAAAACGCATCTTCTGCACGCGATCGGGCACTACGCCCGCAGCCTCTACCCCGGCACGCGCGTGCGGTACGTGAGCTCCGAGGAGTTCACCAACGAGTTCATCAACTCCATCCGCGACGGCAAGGGCGACACCTTCCGCAAGCGCTACCGCGAGATGGACATCCTGCTCGTCGACGACATCCAGTTCCTTGCGAGCAAGGAGTCGACGCAGGAGGAGTTCTTCCACACCTTCAATACGCTCCACAACGCGAACAAGCAGATCGTGCTCTCCAGCGACCGGCCGCCCAAGCAGCTGGTGACCCTGGAGGACCGGCTGCGCAACCGCTTCGAGTGGGGACTGATCACCGACGTCCAGCCGCCGGAGCTGGAGACGCGTATCGCCATCCTTCGTAAGAAGGCGGTGCAGGAGCAGCTCAACGCTCCTCCGGAGGTCCTTGAGTTCATCGCGTCCCGCATCTCACGCAACATCCGTGAGCTCGAGGGCGCGCTGATCCGGGTCACGGCCTTCGCCTCGCTCAATCGACAGCCTGTGGACCTCGGTCTGACGGAGATCGTCCTCAAGGATCTGATCCCGGGGGGCGAGGACGCCTCTCCGGAGATCACCGCGCCGGCCATCATGGCGGCGACCGCCGACTACTTCGGCCTGACGGTGGACGACCTCTGCGGATCCTCGCGCAGCCGCGTCCTGGTGACGGCACGCCAGATCGCGATGTACCTCTGCCGCGAGCTGACGGACCTCTCGCTGCCCAAGATCGGTGCGCAGTTCGGCGGCCGCGACCACACGACCGTGATGCACGCCGACCGCAAGATCCGCGCGCTGATGGCCGAGCGGCGCTCCATCTACAACCAGGTCACCGAGCTCACCAACCGCATCAAGAACGGCTGACAGAGAGCCGACAGAGGACGGACAGAGGACGGACAGAGGTCTGACAGACGCTCTCAGCGCCGCTGAGACACACCTCCCGAAGGGCGCTCCGGATTGATTCCGGGGCGCCCTTCGCCGTTGTCCGCAGCCTGTGCACGCGCGCGTGGACCCCGTCGGGGCACGCGCGCTGTTCGATTTCCGCTGCTGAGAGGCCTGTTCTCCACAGATCTGCGGTCTTTTTCTCCTCCACACCCTGGGGACCGGGAAGTTGTCCAGATGCTGTCCACAGGGGAACCTGCTGAGGGATCATCAAGCCAGGTCAGGTGGCTGTGGATTCGTGGACGAAGACTCTCCACAGGGTGTGGATGAAAATCTCGTCCACAGGGTGTGCATGACGTTGTCCACCGGCCGCCCACAGGCGGGGGCCGGTTGTCCCCAGCTTTCCCCAGCTTCTCCACACCGCTGTCCACTGTTCGGCAACGCAACGCGCCCTCTCACCGTGCCGAGTGAAAGGCGTCACACCAAGGGGGTCGGTTGGCCTGTGGGGAAGGTGGGTAAAGCTGGGGACAGGGCTGGGGAGAAGTACCCCTTGCCTGTGCATCGGGTGTGTGTAACTTCCGCCCGTCCACAGAAACCCCCGGTTGTCCACCGGTCCCGCCCACAGGCGCAGTGGATAAAAAACCGGTGCTGACCTGCGCATTCGCGGTTATCCACGGTTTCCACAGGCCCTACTACTACTCCCACTTGGAGTCACCGGGGAATTCGCTTGGAAGGGGGTCCTGTGCACAACTTGCTCTCCGGACCTCCGGCGCCGCTCGTCACGACTTGACCCCGACGGGCACCCACTGTCAGTGCGGTGCGTCAGACTGGTCCCCAGTGCCAGCAACAGCAGGAGGGCGGCTAAGTGAAGATCCGGGTGGAACGCGACGTACTCGCGGAGGCGGTGGCGTGGGCGGCGCGCAGCCTCCCGGCCCGGCCACCGGCGCCTGTCCTCGCGGGCCTGCTGCTGAAGGCCGAGGAAGGCGCACTGAGCCTTTCCAGCTTCGACTACGAGGTCTCGGCGCGGGTGTCCGTCGACGCCGAGGTCGACGAGGAGGGCACGGTCCTCGTCTCCGGCCGACTGCTCGCCGACATCTGCCGCGCCCTGCCCAACCGTCCGGTGGAGATCTCCACAGACGGTGTGCGGGCGACGGTGGTCTGTGGCTCCTCGCGATTCACACTCCACACGCTTCCTGTGGAGGAGTACCCCGCGCTGCCGCAGATGCCGACCGCCACGGGCACCGTCCCTGGTGAGGTCTTCGCCGCCGCCGCGAACCAGGTGGCGATCGCGGCAGGCCGTGACGACACGCTTCCGGTGCTGACCGGCGTACGCATCGAGATCGAGGGCGACACGGTCACCCTGGCCTCGACCGACCGCTACCGCTTCGCGGTCCGCGAGTTCCTGTGGAAGCCGGAGGACCCGGAAGCGTCCGCGGTCGCCCTGGTGCCCGCCAAGACGCTCCAGGACACCGCCAAGGCGCTCACCAGCGGTGACACGGTCACGCTCGCGCTGTCGAGCTCCGGTGCCGGTGAGGGCCTGATCGGTTTCGAGGGTGCAGGCCGCCGCACGACGACGCGGCTGCTCGAAGGTGACCTGCCGAAGTACCGCACGCTGTTCCCGACGGAGTTCAACTCGATCGCCGTCATCGAGACCGCCCCCTTCGTGGAGGCCGTCAAGCGTGTGGCCCTGGTGGCCGAGCGGAACACCCCGGTGCGGCTCAGCTTCGAGCAGGGCGTGCTGATCCTCGAGGCCGGTTCCAGCGACGACGCACAGGCTGTGGAGAGGGTCGACGCCCAGCTCGACGGGGACGACATCTCGATCGCCTTCAACCCGACGTTCCTGCTCGACGGCCTGAGCGCGATCGACTCCCCGGTCGCCCAGCTGTCGTTCACGACGTCGACGAAGCCCGCGCTCCTGAGTGGCAAGCCGGCCCTGGATGCCGAGGCCGACGAGGCGTACAAGTACCTGATCATGCCTGTACGTCTGAGCGGCTGAGCCCACAGGTGTGAGCGAGGGTCCGGGCGTAGGCTCGGACGCGGGTACGAAGGTGCCTCCACGCCACATCGCTACTTAAGGAACCACTGATGGAGCTCGGTCTCGTCGGCCTCGGCAAGATGGGCGGCAACATGCGCGAGCGCATCCGCCGCGCAGGCCACACCGTCATCGGATACGACCGCAACCCGGACGTCGCGGATGTCCACAGCCTCGAAGAGCTTGTGGGCAAGCTCAAGGGCCCGCGGGTCGTGTGGGTGATGGTCCCGGCAGGGGCCGCGACCCAGTCCACCGTCGACGAGCTGGCCGAGCTGCTGCAGCCCGGCGACGTCGTCGTGGACGGCGGGAACTCCCGCTGGACGGACGACGAGAAGCACGCCGAGGAGCTCGCGGCCAAGGGCATCGGCTTTGTCGACTGCGGTGTCTCCGGCGGCGTCTGGGGCCTGGAGAACGGCTACGCGCTGATGTACGGCGGCGACGCCGAGAACATCGCGAAGGTCCAGCCGATCTTCGACGCCCTCAAGCCCGAGGGTGACTTCGGCTCGGTCCACGCGGGCAAGGTCGGCGCCGGCCACTTCTCCAAGATGGTTCACAACGGCATCGAGTACGCGATGATGCAGGCCTACGCCGAGGGCTGGGAGCTCCTCGAGGCCGTGGACTCGGTCACCGACGTCCGTGAGGTCTTCCGCTCCTGGCAGGAGGGCACGGTCATCCGTTCCTGGCTGCTCGACCTCGCGGTCAACGCCCTGGACGACGACGAGCACCTGGACAAGCTGCGCGGCTTCGCGCAGGACTCCGGAGAGGGCCGCTGGACCGTGGAGGCGGCGATCGACAACGCCGTGCCGCTGCCCGCGATCACCGCGTCCCTCTTCGCGCGCTTCGCCTCGCGTCAGGACGACTCGCCGCAGATGAAGATGATCGCGGCGCTGCGCAACCAGTTCGGCGGCCACGCGGTCGAGAAGAAGTAATCCACAGCCTGTGCGCCGAGCACAGGCTTGCCGGGGGAGGTCGGCGCCAACCATGCACGTCACGCATCTGTCGCTGGCCGACTTCCGCTCGTACGCCCGGGTCGAGGTCCCTCTCGATCCGGGCGTCACCGCGTTCGTGGGGCCCAACGGCCAGGGCAAGACGAACCTCGTCGAGGCGGTCGGCTATCTCGCCACGCTCGGCAGCCACCGGGTCTCGTCGGACGCGCCGCTGGTGCGCATGGGTGCCGAGCGTGCCGTCATCAGGGCCGCGGTCCGGCAGGGCGAGCGGCAGCAGCTCGTCGAGCTCGAACTCAATCCCGGCAAGGCGAACCGCGCCCGGATCAACAGGTCCTCGCAGGTCAGACCGCGCGACGTGCTGGGGATCGTCCGTACGGTGCTGTTCGCGCCGGAGGACCTTGCGCTGATCAAGGGCGACCCCGGTGAGCGCCGGCGGTTCCTCGATGAGCTGATCACGGCGCGCTCCCCGCGCATGGCGGGCGTGCGGTCCGACTACGACCGCGTACTGAAGCAGCGCAACACCCTCCTGAAGTCGGCGGCCCTCGCGCGGCGGCACGGCGGGCGCTCCATGGACCTGTCGACGCTCGACGTCTGGGACCAGCACCTCGCCCGCGTCGGTGCCGAGCTGCTCGCACAGCGGCTCGACCTGATCGCCACGCTGCAGCCGCTGACCGACAAGGCGTACGAGCAGCTGGCACCCGGCGGCGGCCCCGTCACGCTGGAGTACAAGCCGTCGGCGCCGGGCGAAGGCCACACCCGCGACGCGCTGTACGAGCAGTTGATCGCCGCCCTCGAAGAGGTCCGCAAGCAGGAGATCGAGCGGGGCGTGACGCTGGTCGGCCCGCACCGCGACGACCTCCTCCTGAAGCTGGGCCAGCTTCCGGCCAAGGGGTACGCGAGCCACGGCGAGTCCTGGTCGTACGCCCTCGCGCTGCGCCTGGCCTCGTACGACCTGCTCAGGGCCGAGGGCAACGAGCCGGTGCTCGTCCTGGACGACGTCTTCGCCGAGCTCGACGCGCGCCGCAGGGAGCGGCTCGCCGAGCTGGTGGCGCCGGGCGAGCAGGTCCTGGTCACGGCCGCGGTGGACGACGACGTACCGGGCGTGCTGGCCGGCACCCGGTACACGGTGTCGGACGGCGCGGTGGAGCGCGCGTGAGCGCCGAAGAGCCCGCCAAGGGCACCCCCAAGGACGCACCGCAGGACACGCCGAAGACGCCCGAACCGTCCGGTGTCGACCTCGCCCGGGTCGCCCTCCGTGCCGCCAAGGAGCAGGCACGCGCGCGTGGCGACGCCGCGCAGCAGAAGAAGCAGGCCCGGCGCGGCGGGCTGCGTTCCGGCGCCCGCGCCGACGGCCGCGACCCGCTGCCGCTCGGTTCCGCGATCAACCGTCTGATCACCGAGCGCGGCTGGGAGACGCCGGCCGCGGTCGGCGGGGTGATGGGCCGCTGGCCGCAGATCGTCGGCGACGATCTGGCCAAGCACTGCGTCCCCCAGCGGTACGACGAGAACGAGCGGGTCCTGACCGTGCAGTGCGACTCCACGGCCTGGGCGACGAACCTGCGTCTGCTGGCCCCGCAGCTGGTCGCGCGCCTCAACGAGGACCTGGGCCACGGCACCGTACGCCTCATCAAAGTGCTCGGTCCCGGTGGCCCCGCACGCCGCTTCGGACCCCTGCGCGCCCCGGGCAGCACGGGCCCCGGGGACACCTACGGCTGAGGCCGCTTCCGGTGGTAGCTCGGGGTTGACACCCCGAAGCGCTGAGTGCCGCTGTGAGCCTCTTAGAGCCCCGGGCCGCATATGGGGAGTCGGTCGAGGCCGGTTCAGGACGGCACATGCGGACTCAGGTACCGGCAAACCCCCATCACTGTCGGCGCTACCGGTAGACTGGAAGCTAATCCCGCCCCACTTGTGGGACGCACCGAGCAACGCTGACTATCGCTGAACGACGCAGCCGCTCCGGCCACCGCCGGGTGCTTGGCTTGTGCTGTGCCAGAAAGGGCGCTTCGTGGCCGATTCCGGCAACCCCAACGAGAACATCCCGTCCACCGAGGCCCTGGCAGGAACCGCCGAGGCCTCAGCCACGGCGTACGACGCCAGCGCGATTACCGTCCTCGAGGGTCTGGACGCGGTCCGCAAGCGACCCGGCATGTACATCGGCTCGACCGGTGAGCGTGGCCTGCACCACCTGGTGCAGGAGGTCGTCGACAACTCCGTCGACGAGGCCCTGGCCGGTCACGCGGACACGATCGACGTCACGATCCTCGCCGACGGCGGCGTGCGCGTCATCGACAACGGCCGAGGCATCCCGGTCGGCATGCACCCCGTGGAGAAGAAGCCGGCCGTCGAGGTCGTGCTCACCGTGCTCCACGCGGGCGGCAAGTTCGGGGGCGGCGGCTACGCGGTCTCCGGTGGTCTGCACGGCGTCGGTGTCTCCGTGGTGAACGCGCTGTCCACCAAGCTCTCCGTCGAGATCAAGACGGACGGTTACCGCTGGACGCAGGACTACAAGAGCGGCGCCCCGACCGCGCCGCTCGAGCGGCACGAAGCCACTCAGGAGACCGGCACCTCGGTCACCTTCTGGGCCGACGGCGACATCTTCGAGACCACCGTGTACTCCTTCGAGACGCTGGCACGGCGCTTCCAGGAGATGGCGTTCCTCAACAAGGGTTTGACGATCAAACTCACTGATGAGCGCGAGTCGGCGAAGGCGACGGCGGGTGCGGACTCGGCCGAGGCGACCGACGACGAGGCCGTCGAGGCCCGCACGGTCACGTACCACTACGAAGGCGGCATCGTCGACTTCGTGAAGTACCTCAACTCCCGCAAGGGCGAGGTCATTCACCCGACCGTCATCGACGTCGAGGCCGAGGACAAGGAGCGCATGCTCTCGGCCGAGATCGCGATGCAGTGGAACTCGCAGTACACCGAGGGCGTGTACTCCTTCGCGAACACGATCCACACGCACGAGGGCGGTACGCACGAAGAGGGCTTCAGGGCCGCGCTGACGGGTCTGGTCAACCGCTACGCGCGCGACAAGAAGCTGCTCCGCGAGAAGGACGACAACCTCACGGGTGAGGACATCCGCGAGGGTCTGACCGCGATCATCTCGGTGAAGCTGGGCGAGCCCCAGTTCGAGGGGCAGACGAAGACCAAGCTGGGCAACACGGAGGCGAAGACCTTCGTCCAGAAGGTCGTCCACGAGCACCTCACGGACTGGTTCGACCGCAATCCGAACGAGGCCGCGGACATCATCCGCAAGGGCATCCAGGCCGCCACGGCCCGTGTCGCCGCCCGCAAGGCGCGCGACCTGACCCGCCGCAAGGGCCTCCTGGAGTCGGCTTCCCTCCCCGGCAAGCTCAGCGACTGCCAGTCGAACGACCCGACGAAGTGCGAGATCTTCATCGTCGAGGGTGACTCCGCCGGTGGTTCGGCGAAGTCCGGCCGTGACCCGATGTACCAGGCGATCCTGCCCATCCGAGGCAAGATCCTGAACGTCGAGAAGGCGCGGATCGACAAGATCCTGCACAACCAGGAAGTCCAGGCCCTCATCTCGGCCTTCGGCACGGGCGTGCACGAGGACTTCGACATCGAGAAGCTCCGCTACCACAAGATCATCTTGATGGCGGACGCCGACGTCGACGGTCAGCACATCAACACGCTGCTCCTGACGTTCCTGTTCCGCTTCATGCGGCCGCTCGTCGAGTCCGGGCACGTGTACCTCTCGCGTCCGCCGCTCTACAAGATCAAGTGGTCCCGTGACGACTTCCAGTACGCGTACTCGGACCGCGAGCGCGACGCCCTGCTCGAGCTCGGCCGCCAGGCCGGCAAGCGCGTCAGGGACGACTCGGTCCAGCGCTTCAAGGGCCTCGGTGAGATGAACGCCGAGGAGCTGCGCGTCACGACCATGGACCAGGAGCACCGCGTGCTCGGCCAGGTGACTCTGGACGACGCGGCACAGGCCGACGACCTCTTCTCGGTGCTGATGGGCGAGGACGTCGAGGCACGGCGCTCGTTCATCCAGCGCAATGCCAAGGACGTTCGCTTCCTCGACATCTGAGTCGGCCCGTACAAGCCGCACCTCGAAAGGACTTTGACCAGCAATGGCCGACGAGAACACCCCGAAGCCCGAAGTGATCCTCGAAGAGGAACCGATCGTTCCTGGCGTGGGCATGCGTGTCGAGCCCGTCGGGCTCGAGACGGAGATGCAGCGCTCGTATCTCGACTACGCGATGTCCGTCATCGTGTCCCGCGCGCTGCCCGACGTACGCGACGGTCTCAAGCCCGTCCACCGCCGCGTCCTGTACGCGATGTACGACGGCGGCTACCGCCCCGAGAAGGGCTTCTACAAGTGCGCCCGCGTCGTCGGCGACGTCATGGGTACGTACCACCCGCACGGCGACTCCTCCATCTACGACGCCCTGGTACGCCTCGCCCAGCCGTGGTCGATGCGGATGCCGCTCGTGGACTCCAACGGCAACTTCGGCTCTCCGGGCAACGACCCGGCGGCCGCCATGCGCTACACCGAGTGCAAGATGGCGCCGCTGGCCATGGAGATGGTCCGTGACATCGACGAGGACACCGTCGACTTCACGGACAACTACGACGGCCGCAACCAGGAGCCGACGGTCCTGCCGGCGCGCTTCCCGAACCTGCTGATCAACGGCTCCGCGGGCATCGCGGTCGGCATGGCCACCAACATCCCGCCGCACAACCTCCGTGAGGTCGCGGCGGGCGCGCAGTGGGCGCTCGAGCACCCCGAGGCCTCGCACGAGGAGCTGCTCGACGCTCTTATCGAGCGCATCAAGGGCCCCGATTTCCCGACCGGCGCACTGGTAGTGGGCCGCAAGGGCATCGAGGAGGCGTACCGCACGGGCCGTGGCTCCATCACGATGCGCGCGGTCGTCGCGGTCGAGGAGATCCAGAACCGCCAGTGCCTGGTGGTCACCGAACTCCCGTACCAGACCAACCCCGACAACCTCGCGCAGAAGATCGCCGACCTGGTGAAGGACGGCAAGGTCGGCGGCATCGCCGATGTCCGCGACGAGTCGTCGTCGCGCACCGGCCAGCGCCTCGTCATCGTCCTGAAGCGGGACGCGGTCGCCAAGGTCGTCCTGAACAACCTCTACAAGCACACCGACCTGCAGTCGAACTTCAGCGCCAACATGCTGGCACTGGTCGACGGCGTGCCGCGCACCCTCTCGCTGGACGCGTTCATCCGGCACTGGGTCACGCACCAGGTCGAGGTCATCGTCCGGCGTACGAAGTTCCGGCTGCGCAAGGCCGAGGAGCGGGCGCACATCCTGCGCGGCCTGCTCAAGGCCCTGGACGCCATCGACGAGGTCATCGCGCTCATCCGCGGCAGTCAGACCGTCGACATCGCGCGCGAGGGCCTGATGGGCCTGCTCTCGATCGACGAGATCCAGGCCAACGCCATCCTCGAGATGCAGCTGCGCCGGCTCGCCGCCCTGGAGCGCCAGAAGATCGTCGCCGAGCACGACGAACTCCAGGCGAAGATCAACGAGTACAACGCGATCCTGGCCTCGCCCGAGAAGCAGCGCCAGATCATCAGCGACGAGCTCGCGGCGATCGTCGACAAGTTCGGCGAGGACCGTCGCTCGGCGCTCGTGCCCTTCGACGGCGACATGTCCATGGAGGACCTGATCGCCGAAGAGGACATCGTCGTCACGATCACGCGCGGCGGCTACGTCAAGCGCACGAAGACGGACGACTACCGCTCGCAGAAGCGCGGCGGCAAGGGAGTCCGCGGCACGAAGCTCAAGGAAGACGACATCGTCGACCACTTCTTCGTGTCGACGACGCACCACTGGCTGCTGTTCTTCACCAACAAGGGCCGGGTGTACCGGGCGAAGGCGTACGAACTGCCGGACGCCGGACGCGACGCCCGCGGCCAGCACGTCGCGAACCTGCTCGCCTTCCAGCCGGACGAGCAGATCGCCGAGATCCTGGCGATCCGTGACTACGAGGCGGCGCCTTACCTGGTCCTCGCCACAAAGGGCGGCCTCGTAAAGAAGACGTCGCTCAAGGACTACGACTCGCCTCGCTCCGGTGGTGTCATCGCCATCAACCTCCGCGAGACGGACGACGGTTCGGACGACGAACTGATCGGAGCCGAGCTCGTCTCGGCCGAGGACGATCTGCTGCTGATCAGCAAGAAGGCCCAGTCGATCAGGTTCACCGCGACGGACGACGCACTGCGTCCCATGGGCCGTGCGACCTCGGGCGTCAAGGGAATGAGTTTCCGCGACGGCGACCAGCTCCTCTCGATGAATGTCGTCAGGCCCGGTACGTTCGTGTTCACCGCAACCGACGGTGGGTACGCGAAGCGCACCAACGTCGACGAGTACCGCGTCCAGGGCCGCGGTGGCCTCGGCATCAAGGCCGCCAAGATCGTGGAGGACCGCGGCGAACTCGTGGGCGCGCTGGTGACGGAGGAGACCGACGAGATCCTCGCCATCACGCTGGGCGGCGGTGTGATTCGTACGCGAGTCAACGAGGTCAGGGAGACGGGCCGTGACACCATGGGCGTCCAACTGATCAACCTGGGCAAGCGCGATGCCGTGGTCGGTATCGCTCGTAATGCCGAGGCCGGGCGCGAGGCGGAGGAAGTCGACGGCGACATCGTCGACGAATCGGCCGACGGCGAGCCGGCCGTCGGTACGGACGAGGGCACGGAGTCCACGGCCGAGTAGCGCAAGGAGAGAGTCATCGTGAGTGGAGCCACGGGCGCCGGAGCAAGTGGAACCGGCTCAGCCGGTACAGACGGTGTCCGTGGCTCCGCCACTGATTCTCACGACTCCGACGAGTCTCATGGATCCCAGGGGGGAACGGTGACGGACACCCGAGGGCCGCAGCCCGCTCAGTCCGCGCAGTACGACGGTGCGTACGCGGCCGGGGCGCAGGGAGCGGCGGGTGCGCTGCCCGGGGAGCGTCAGCCCCAGCAGCAGGCCTCCCAGCCGTATCACCCGCCGCAGGCGTACCAGCAGGGGTCTCAGACGGGTTCGGTGCGCAGGCCGCGCACCGGGGCGCGCACGACGCCGCGTACGCGCAAGGCGCGGCTGCGGGTGGCCAAGGCCGATCCGTGGTCGGTGATGAAGGTCAGCTTCCTGCTCTCCATCGCGCTCGGCATCTGCACGATCGTCGCGGCCGCCGTGCTGTGGATGGTCATGGACGCCATGGGCGTCTTCTCGACGGTGGGCGGCACGATCTCCGAGGCGACGGGCTCGAACGAGTCCAACGGCTTCGACCTGCAGTCCTTCCTGTCCCTGCCGCGCGTGCTGATGTTCACGACGATCATCGCGGTCATCGATGTCGTCCTGGCCACGGCCCTCGCGACGCTCGGCGCGTTCATCTACAACCTCTCCGCGGGCTTTGTGGGCGGCGTCGAGCTGACGCTCGCCGAGGACGAGTAGCCCCTCGGATCCGCCGTTCCCGGTCTCCGGAGCTATCGATTTTGGGACTGGCCCGGACGTGCGCTAATCTTCAGAGGTCAGCGCGCGGGACACACCGCAGCGCGGCGGGGCTATAGCTCAGTTGGTTAGAGCGCATCCCTGATAAGGATGAGGCCACAGGTTCAAATCCTGTTAGCCCCACAGACACGAAGACCCCCAGCCGGTATCGGCTGGGGGTCTTTGGCGTCCGGTGGCTTGTGTGTCCCTGCGCGTCCCCACGCGTCCTCGTGGTCCCGTAGGGGCTGCCGAGGTTCAAGGGGCGGGGTTCTCGCGGGATTCTCGCGGGCTTCGGAGTACCGGTGTCCGACGCGGACGCGAAGACCCCCGGCTGAAACCAGCCGGGGGTCTTTGGTGCTGAGGGTCTGTGGCTGCCGTGGGGGTTACGGCTCCGCGGCCAGGCCGCGTGGTTGGGCGTCGGTCTCGCGGTCCGTCTCGGTGTCGTTCGTGGGCAGGTGCCTGCAGCTGGGGGATGCTCCGTGTGCCTCGGCGCGGATGCGCTGTTTCATCGTGGGCGGCAAGGACCGTTCGAACGCGAGTCGCCAGTAGGTCGCCAGCGGTGTGGGGAGGGTCGTGGCGGTCTCGCAGGATTCCGTGGCCTGCTGTGCCGGCGTCGTGGCCGCCGTGGCCGTCGTGGTGAATCCCAGCGCGGCGAAGAGCGCGAGGAAGGCGGTGATGAGGGTGGTCCACAGCTTCATGGCCTTGGTGCTGGTCACGGCGTCTCACTTTCGGGTTGGGCGATTTGCGTACTTTCCTCATGATGTGTATGTGGGGTCGAGAGTGGTGGACCGACGCTCGTGGCGCGTGGATGTTCTGATGAACACCACCCGGATGGCCGAAAAGGTCCCGGGGAGGGGCCCGGGAGGGGCCTGAAATGGGGCCGGGAGCGGTGAATGTCACAGCGGGGCGGAGGGGCGGCCGGAGCGGCGGGGTCCGTTTCTACTGCTGTGTCCGGTGCGGCAGTTGGGGTGGATCCAGGTCACCGATCGGTATCGATCGGTGTGTATAGTCGGGCTCCAGAGGTCCCTTACGTCAAGAAAGACGAGGTCGCGCGGTGAAGAAGCTTCTCCTGGTCGCACTGGCCGCCATCGGCGGGCTCCTCGTGTACCGCCAGATCCAGGCGGATCGCGCCGAGCAGGATCTGTGGACGGAGGCGACTGACTCCGTGCCCACGGGTTCGTGAGTATCGACAACAGTCTCTTCACAAGGCCCCGGTCGCTGATGCGGCCGGGGTCTTGTGCTGTCCGGTTCTTGTGAGGGCAAGGGTCCGATTGATTTGCACATGCAAGCTTGTTCCTTGCGTCAGCAAAGATTGTCGGGGCTTCGTGCGGGCATGAGTCGCCGGGACGACTGGGTCTCCGGGGAGGGGTGGCATCCAATGAGGCGGCTGGGCAGAGGCCGGGCGACGCTGGCCGCGGGGGCGGCGCTGTGCGCGGTGGCGGCACTGCCGGGACAGGCCGCGGCGGCGGGGGCGCCAGGGCCGTACGCCTACGCCGACGAGGCCGTGGCGGTCGACGGGGCGACGAGCAGTACGGGCAGTGCGGAACTGACGCCCGGATCGACGTACAAGAGCGCCATCACGCGCGGGGGCAAGCTCTACTACCGGCTCGAACTCGACGCCACGCAGAGCGTGTACGTCTCGGCCACCGCTGTTCCTGGGCCCGGATCCAAGGTCGCCTACGGGGACGGCATCGAGGTGTCCCTGCAGGACGCGGACGGCAATGACTGCGACTCCGGAGATGCGCGTTTCGGTACGTCGCAGAGCCCACGGCCCGTCACCGCCTGGGCGGTGCGGACGATCGGCCCCGATGAGAACCGGTGCAAGCCGGCGGGCACGTACTACGTAGTGGTCGAGCGGAACAGCGATCCCGGATCCTCGGGGGAGAGCTGGGGCACGGAGCTGAGCGTCGTCTCCGAGCCGGGGCTGGCCAAGGGTGCTCCCACGACGCCGCCCGAGTCCTGGAACTCCGCCTCGCCCGTGCCGCCGGGCGGTGAGCGTGAACGGCGGGTGGGCGGCACGAGCTTCAACGACGCCCGGGCGCTGCGGACAGGGGTCTGGGGCGACCGGATCAAGCCGGGGCAGACGCTCTTCTACCGGGTGCCTGTGGACTGGGGGCAGCAGGTCTCCGCCAGTGCCGAGCTGGGCAGTTCGAGCGGGGGCGGGGACGAGTATGTGACGTCGGCGCTCGTCATGTCGCTGTCCAATCCCGTACGCGCCAAGGTCGATGACGTGGACACGGCGTACGACGGCAAGCAGAAGTCCACCGCGCTGGACGCGCTGGCCCCTGTCGCGTACGAGAACCGCTATTCGCCCATCGACGACGTGGCCGGGATGCGGTTCGCCGGCTGGTACTACCTCTCGGTCCATCTCAACCCGCGGGTCGCCGGGCAGTTCGGCAAGGATCCGCTGGATCTGACGCTGCGGGTGAGCGTCGAGGGTGCGGCCAAGGCGGGGCCCGCCTACGCCGGATCGGCGCGGCCCGCGGACGAGTTCAGCGTCTCCGGCCAGGACGAGGAGGCCGCGGCGAGCGGCAGGACGGCGGCTGGGGACGAGGCCGGGGACGCGGCGGGGGACGGCGACGGAATGAAGCTGGTCGCCGCCGGGGGATTCGGCGGCGGTGCCGTGCTGCTCGCCGTGCTCGGCGTGTGGACGCTGGTCGCTCGGCGGCGGGCCGCTGCTTCATCCGCGGGGGCGGGGGCGTCGGCTGGGACGCCTTCGCAGTACGGGCCGCCACCGGCTTGGTAGTTGGGGCCGTGAGAGCGCTGCGTCGGGCTGGAAGGGGCGGGGCCTGAGCGTGACGCCGAGCCCCGCGTCGTACATCAGGTCTGGGTCAGGGCCCAGATGCCTACCGCGAAGCACGCCAGCGCGGCGAGCAGCATCGGGATCGCCACCTTTGCGGGCGGTCCGGGCCGGCGCTGCGGAACTGGTCGGCTCTGGAGCGGAACCTGCGGGACGTGAGCGGTGTATGGATGAGTAGGGGTGTAAGTCCCGTGCACGGCGGATGCCATGGCCTGTGAGGGGTCTTGAGCCGCGGCAGCCTGGTGGGGGGAGGGATCGTGCGTGAGTTGATGCGTGGGCTGGTGTGGGGGCGCCTGCGGGGGCTGTGCCGCGTACTGGGGCAGGCTTTGCGGGGTGTGCGGCTGCTGGCCCTGCTGCTGTTCCTGTGGTGGCCGCTGCTGCTCCTGCGATGCCGGTTGCTGTCCCGGCGGCACGTGCTGCGCCGCCGGGGTCGGTGCGGCTGCCGGCGGCGGTGGTGTGGGGTCGAAAGGTGGTGGCGTCGGCTCGAAAGGTGGTGGCGTCGGGTCGAAAGGTGGTGGCGTCGGGTCGAAGGGCGGCGGTGCGGGGGCCGACGGCGGTGGCGTCGGGGCATCGGGCGGTGGGGGCAGTTGGAAGCTTCCGGTCGCCGAGGAGCTGCCCGTATCCGGCGAAGGAGGGTGCGGGGGCGGTACGGGGGTCGGAGCGAGGCCCGGCTGTGGCCCGGCGCCGCGGGCCTGCGTGAGCGGGCCGTCCGGGCCGAACCCGAGGGGGAGCGGGCCCAGTTGGTCGAAGACCTCCACCAGCTCGTCGTCGGGCCCCGGCTCGGGAAGCAGCTCGATGGCCGAGGCCAACGCCTTGCGCGCACCGGTGGCCGTGCGGAACCGCGCCTGCGGATCCGGCTGCAGCAGCATGGCGACGACCTGCCACAGCGGCTCAGGGACGCCCTGCGGGGCCCCTGGCGTGCCGTGCGCGGCAAAGTGCTCGATCAGCGCCTTGGAGTCCGGCCTGGCCCCCTCGAGGAGATACAGCGCCACCAGGCCGACGGCGAAGAGATCGGCGGTGAAGTCCGGCTCGGCACCCATCATCTGCTCGGGCGCGAAGTAACCGGGCGTGCCCACCACGTAGTTGGTCTCGGTCAGCCGCGGCTCGCCCAGGCGCATCGAGATGCCGAAGTCGGAGAGCCGCAGATGCGGACGTCCGACTCCGGTGGCCTCGAGCAGGATGTTGGCGGGCTTGATGTCCCGGTGCACGACCCCCTCGGCGTGCACGGCGGCAAGGCCTGCGAGCAGCTGGTCGAGCAGCGTGCAGCACAGGTGGGGCGGCAGCGGGCCGTAGTCCCCGACCAGATGGGCCAGCGAGCCGCCGGCGACCAGGGCCATGGTGAACAGGACCTTGTCGTCGTCGGCGGCCCAGCTGGCGGGCGCGATCACATGGGGGTGGTCGATCCGGAGCGCCTGTTCCCGCACGAAGCGCAACAACGTGTGCGCGTCGCTCTGTTGCAGGACTTTGGCGGCCACATATCTGCGCCGCCGGTGGTCCCAGGCGCGCCAGACCGCGCCGGCTCCCCCACGTCCGATCGGGTCGACCAGTTCGTACCGGCCGGCGAAGACCTCACCCATGGTCGCGCATCGCTCCCCCTCCGGGCCGCCCGGTGGCCCGGCCGACGGCTCAGTTCTGGTGCGCCTCGTAGTGGGCGACCGCGTCCGCGGTGCGTCCGGCGCCGTACACCCGGAGGAACTCTGCCAGTTCCGGGTGGGTCGGGGCGAGGGCGTCCGCGGCATCGATGATGTCGCCGGCCGCCGCCACCGAACGCAGCAGCGACTGGATCTCGCGCACCACCCGCTTGACCGTGGGAGCGCCCGAACTCGTCGTCGACTGGGAGGTGTTGGTCAGTACGGAGCCGCCCTGGGACTTCTTGATCTCGTCCATGCGGTCGGTCGCCTCCGCGGCACTGACGCTGCCGTCGGCGACCTGGCCCGCGAGCTCCTGGAGGAGCTGGACGCGCTGGACGACCGCGGGGTTGCCGATCTTGGCGCGCTGGCCGCTCATCAGCTGGGACAGCATGGGTGCCGACAGACCGAGGACGCCGGCGAGGCGTGCCTGGTTGAGGCCCAGATCATCGATGAGACGGCGGAAGAGCGCCCCCAGCGGCTCTCCGTACCAGTTCCGCTGGAGCTCCCGTGCTCTCGCGGTTGTCTCTTGTTGTGCGGCGTCCATTGCGTCTCCCCATCGCTTCCCCATATAAACCGTGGTTCGCTGCCGCGAACCACGCCGAGCATCTTACGGAGCGTGGTCGTTCACCGGGACCCCCAATCCTTTTGCGAGATCCGGGGGGAGACCCGGTACTCTGGTCTGCGTTGCTCACCGGAGCGAGTTTCTTCCGGCTGATGCATCGTTCTCGGGGCCTTAGCTCAGTTGGTAGAGCGCTGCCTTTGCAAGGCAGATGTCAGGAGTTCGAATCTCCTAGGCTCCACAGCCGAACGCCGTAGGGCGGGAACCCCAGCTGGGGTTCCCGCCCTACGGCGTTCCTACGGCGTATCTGCGGCGTTCTTACGGCGATCCCGCGGCGCGGATCAGCGCTTCTTGTCGCGCTCCGCGGCTTCCGCCTCGGCCTGCTTGGCCTGCACCTCGGGGTCGAGGGACTGCTGGCCGCTGCCGTCGACCGAGCTCAGCGGGGTGCTGTCCGGGACCTCCGTCGCGGCGGGCGGCTCGACGAGCCAGTCCGGGTTGGCCTGCTTGTCCCACCACTTCCAGGCGGCGATCGCACCGCCCGCGAGGAGGCCGAGCACGACGACGCCCTTGGCGAGGCGCCCGACGCGGGCCCGGCGCTCGTGCTTGCGGACAAGACGCTTGATCTCCTTGGGCGAGACGTCACCGCGCAGCGCGGCGATCGCCGCCACACTGCGGGACGCGGCCTCGTCACGGACGGGCTGGGTCGCGGCCACGGCCTGCTCGATCCGCGGCTTCGAGTACTCGGCGGCCTGCCGGGCAGCCTTCCGTGTCTGCTTGGCGGCCTTGCGCGTACGGACGGCGGCCTCATGCGCGGCGTGGTCGACCTTCGGCGGCACATGCGTACGCGCCTGCTCCACGCGGGGCGCGACATGGGCGCCGTACTGCACACGGGCCTGTTCGGCGGCCTGCGACACCTTGGGCGCCAGCCTTACGCGCACATCGTGGGCGTAGTGAGCGGCCTGGTCCTTGGCCGTGCCGGCGTAGGGGGCCACCGCCTCAGCGGCGTGCCGGACGCTGTCCTTGGCCGAGCCGGTCGCGGCGCGCACGCTGTCGATGCGGGTCACGGGATCCTCCTCCTCGGTGGCGTATAGGTATGTCACCTTTCCACCCTTTCAGGGATCATGCCTTCCGGGTGACCCTTCAGGCATGAGAGGGCGGGCATCCGGGTCAAGCGAGCCCTGCGAGCAACGCGATCAATCTGATCAAATTGATCAAATCGGTACAAGAAGCGTTCTTGGCCGACAATGCCACGGATCGCTTCTGTGCGCGCCCAGTCGGCGGCTACTCGTCGCAATCCGTCCGTGCGAGGATCGGAGCGTCACAGAAGACAACGGAAGGCAGATCGTGGCTGAGCAGCTTTACGCCACCCTGAAGACCAACCACGGCGACATCGAGGTGCTGCTGCACCCCAACCACGCGCCGAAGACGGTCAAGAACTTTGTAGAACTCGCCCAGGGCGAGCGTGAGTGGGTCAACCCCGAGACCGGTCAGAAGACCTCGGACCGGCTCTACGACGGCACGGTCTTCCACCGCGTGATCAGCGGCTTCATGATCCAGGGCGGCGACCCGCTGGGCAACGGCACGGGCGGCCCGGGCTACGAGTTCGCGGACGAGTTCCACCCCGACCTCGCCTTCGACAAGCCGTACCTCCTTGCCATGGCCAACGCCGGTCCCGGCACCAACGGCTCGCAGTTCTTCGTGACGGTCTCGCCGACCGCCTGGCTGACCCGCAAGCACACGATCTTCGGTGAGGTCACGGACGCGGCGAGCCAGAAGGTCGTCGACGAGATCGCGGCCGTGCAGACCAACCCGCGCACCGACCGTCCGGTCAACGACGTGGTCATCGAGTCCGTGGTGATCGAGACCCGCGGCGCCTGACCTCGGCGTACCCGCCAGGGAACCAAACCGCCCCGCCCATCCGTAAGGAAGGGCGGGGCGGTGCGTTGCACGCGTGGGCGCGCAGTGCCTTCGTACGGAGATTGAGGGGACCCCATGGATCAGGCACCAGGCAGCCCGGAAGGGCCGCGGGACGCGCAGCACCTGCCCGGTTGCTTCCGTCACCCGGACCGCGAGACCGGCATCAGCTGTACCCGCTGCGAGCGGCCCATCTGCCCGGAGTGCATGATCAGCGCTTCGGTCGGCTTCCAGTGCCCCGAGTGCGTGCGCGAGGGCTCGGGCACCGGTCACGCGCCCGCGGCGAACCAGCCGCGCACCATCGCGGGCGGCTCGATCGCCGCCGACCCGCGCCTCATCACCAAGATCCTGCTCGGCCTCAACGTGGCGGTGTTCATCGCGGTCCTCGCCGTCGGCGACCGCCTGGTGAACGAACTCGTCCTGGTCGGTGAGTGGCCTCCCTACCCCTTCGTGGCGGAGGACGGCGTCGCCGAGGGCCAGTGGTACCGCCTGGTCACGTCGATGTTCACGCACCAGGAGATCTGGCACATCGCGTTCAACATGCTGGGCCTGTGGTGGCTCGGGGGTCCCCTGGAGGCGGCGCTCGGCCGAGCCCGCTATCTCGCCCTGTACATGCTCTCCGGCCTGGCCGGCGGCGCCCTGACCTATGTCGTCGCGGACGCGAGCCAGGCCTCGCTCGGCGCGTCCGGGGCGATCTTCGGTCTGCTCGGCGCGACCGCCGTCCTGATGCGGCGCCTCAACTACGACATGCGCCCGGTCATCGCGCTGCTCGCACTGAACATGCTGTTCACCTTCACATGGAGCGGCATCGCCTGGGAGGCGCACGTCGGCGGTCTGGTCGCCGGTGTCGCGATCGCCTACGGGATGGTGCACGCGCCCCGTGAGCGGCGGGCGCTCGTGCAGTGGGGGACCTGTGCCGCGGTGCTGCTCCTGGTCCTGGTCGCCATAGTCGTCAGGACCGCCCAGCTCGTCTGAGCCTGTGCGTTCCTCGTCTGAGCCGGTGCGTCCCGCTCACTGTTGTCCACAGCGTGTGGCGGATCTTGTGCATGCTGTGGGGAACAACAGTGCCCCTTGTCGCTGACCTGGGTTTTCCCAGGAAGGACAAGGGGCCTGCGGCGGCTTGCATGGCGATCGGGCAGTCACACCGGCGTCAACACCGAGTGGGTTATCCACAGATCGTCTTTCTTTTTCCCCAGTGTGGATAGCGCTGTGGATAACTCAGGGCAAGGCTTGCTCTCGCCGCTGGGGAATGCGGTGCGGCAGCAGCGCGGGCAGCGCTACTTCCACTGCGTGGAGACGCCGAACCCCGCGGCGATGAAGCCGAAGCCGACCACGATGTTCCAGTTGCCCAGCGGGTCGATCGGCAGCTTGCCGTCGGTGACGTAGAAGACAACGATCCAGGCGAGCCCGATGAGGAACATCGCCAGCATCACTGGGGCCACCCAGCTACGGCTGGTCAGCTTGATGCTCGTCGCCTTCTTCGCCGCGGGCGGCGTGTAATCGTCGGCCTTCTTGCGGATCCGTGACTTCGGCACGAGGGTCTCTCCTGTCGATACGGGGAGCTGAGCCCTCCCCCGGGCGTCCGTTAGCGTAGTGCTTCCGCGGCGCTGAAGGAGATAAGGGTACGTTGAGCAATTCTGCCGACTCCCCCACAGGTCAGGGTCGCCGTCCCCGTTGGCGGCCGGTCCGGTTGCTGACGGCTGCCGTCTTCGCCCTCGCGGGCCTCATCTTCTTCACCAGCTTCAACACTGCCAAGGGTACGAACATTCGCACGGATGCGTCCCTGCTGAAGCTCTCCGACCTCATCCAGGAACGCAGCCACAAGAACGGCGAGCTGGACGAGTCCAACGGTTCGCTGCGGGACGACGTCGAGGCGCTGGCGGAGCGCGACAACGGCGGCACGAAGGCCGACGACGCCCGGCTCAAGGCCCTGGAGAAGAACGCGGGCACCAAGAAGGTCAAGGGCCAGGCCGTCTCCGTGACCCTCACCGACGCCCCGCCGGGTGCCACGGCCAAGCTCCCCGGCTACCCCGAGCCCCAGCCCAACGACCTGGTCATCCACCAGCAGGACCTGCAGGCCGTGGTGAACGCTCTCTGGCAGGGCGGCGCCGAGGGCATCAAAGTCATGGACCAGCGGCTCATCTCCACCAGCGCCGTCCGCTGCGTGGGCAACACCCTGATCCTCCAGGGCCGCGTCTACTCGCCTCCGTACAAGGTGACCGCGGTCGGCGACCCGGAGAAGCTGAAGACGGCGCTCGCCGCTTCCCCGGAGATCCAGAACTACATGCTGTACGTGAACGCCTACGGCCTCGGCTGGAAAGTCGACGACGACGGGGCGGT
This sequence comes from Streptomyces sp. NPDC021622, assembly GCF_040640795.1. Lineage (NCBI taxonomy): Bacteria > Bacillati > Actinomycetota > Actinomycetes > Kitasatosporales > Streptomycetaceae > Streptomyces > Streptomyces sp. NPDC021622. Next base: position 198,246 of record NZ_JBFACK010000015.1, on the reverse strand, counting down.
GACTCTTCCCGGCTACTCGGGCACAGTGGATCTCCACTACGCGAAGCCCGTGGAATAGCGGTGGAGTAGCACCCGGGGAGGGACCGTCCGGTGTCGGTGCGAGTGCTGTTGAGGACGTTCAGCGAACTGTGCATCACCATCGGCGCGTTGATCGTGCTCTTCGTGGTGTACGTCCTGTTCTGGACCGGCGTGAAGGCCGACAACGCCATGGACAGCCAGATCGACCAGCTCCAGGACCAGTGGGCGCAGGGATCGATGTCCACAGGGACGGACGACAAGCCCACTGGCGGCTCCGAAAAGAGCCCTCCGAAGCCGGGCCCCTACGAAGAGGGCAAGCCCTTCGCCGTGATGTACATCCCGCGGCTTGGTTTCACGTGGAACAAGCCGGTGCTCCAGGGCACCGGCACCGACGTACTCAAAAAGGGACTCGGTCACTACGGAGACACCGCTCAGCTCGGCCAGAAGGGGAACTTCTCCGTGGCGGGTCACCGCCGCACCTACGGGGACCCCTTCAAGGACTTCCCGAAGCTGCGCCCGAACGACCCCGTGGTGCTGACCGACGGCACGACCTGGTTCACGTACCGCATCGACAACAAGCCCCTGAAGACGCTGCCCGGCGACATCGGTGTCATCGATCCGGTGCCGCGCAAGTCCGGGTACGAGGGGCCGGGCCGTTACCTCACTCTTACGACCTGTGAACCAGAGTGGGGCCACAGCCACCGGTTGATCGTCTGGGCACACCTTGATGCCACCCAGCCCGTCGAGGCCGGGAAACCGGAGGCACTGCGCCGTTAGTCTGGTGCCGTACGGCTACGGAAGGGACGGCATGTACGGCTGGATCTGGCGGCATCTGCCGGGAAACGCATGGGTAAGGGCACTGCTTTCGCTGGTGCTCGTCTTCGCGGTGGTCTACGTGCTCTTCCAGTACGTCTTTCCGTGGGCCGAGCCGCTTCTCCCCTTCAACGACGTGACGGTGGACGGCCAGTGAGCATCGACGGACGCCCGACCCGCATCCTCGTGGTCGACAACTACGACAGCTTCGTCTTCAACCTCGTCCAGTACCTGTACCAGCTGGGTGCCGAGTGCGAGGTCCTGCGCAACGACGAGGTCGAGCTGCGGCACGCGCAGGACGGCTTCGACGGCGTCCTGCTCTCGCCAGGACCCGGCACCCCCGAGCAGGCGGGTGTCTGCGTCGACATGGTGCGCCACTGCGCCGACACCGGTGTGCCCGTCTTCGGTGTCTGCCTCGGCATGCAGTCGATGGCGGTCGCGTACGGCGGAGTCGTGGACCGTGCGCCGGAGTTGCTGCACGGCAAGACGTCCCCGGTCGTGCACGAGGGCAAGGGTGTCTTCGCCGGTCTTCCGTCGCCGTTCATCGCGACGCGCTATCACTCGCTCGCCGCCGAGCCGGCCACGGTGCCGGCCGAGCTCGAGGTGACCGCGCGCACGGAGGACGGCATCATCATGGGCCTGCGCCACCGTGAACTGCCGGTCGAGGGCGTGCAGTTCCACCCCGAGTCGGTGCTCACCGAGCACGGCCACCGCATGCTCGCCAACTGGCTGGTCGAGTGCGGGGACAAGGGGGCGGTCGGTCGGTCGAGCGGTCTTGCCCCGGTGGTGGGCAGGGCCACGGCGTGACCGCGTTGCGCCCCGAGCGCGATTCCTCCGGAGTTCCGTACGACGAGCAGTACGCGTCGTACGAGGAGCAGGGATCGTACGAAGAGCCCGGGGCGTTCGCGGCGGCAGTCGACCATCTCGCCGATCCGCTGACGGATCCGCTGCCGGGGCAGCATCCGTCGCCGTGGTTCCGCAGCGGGCAGCCCGCTCCGGAGCCGGAGCCGCAGTTCCCTGAGCCGGAGTGGTACGACCCTCAGGGGTACGCCCGTGACTGGTACGGGGCGCAGCAGCGGCCGGAGCCGGAGCCGGCGCGGGAACCGACGTATGAGGAGCTGTACGGCGCGTACGCCCCGCAGCCGCAGCGTCAGCCGCAGCCCCAGCCGCCGCTCGACGACGAGACGGTGGGCCTGCGCACGGCGGACACTCGGCGAATAGTCGAGCCAGAGCCGCAGCCAGAGCCAGAGCCGCAGCCAGAGCCAGGGCGAGAGCCGGAGCGCCCCACAGGAGGCCGGGCCGCCCGCCGCAAGGCCGCCAAGAAGGGCGGCCCGCCGGCCGCCTCCAGAGCCGAGTCCGCCGCCCCCCTCTCCCGCGTCGAGGCCCGTCGCGCCGAGCGCGCCCGGAAGCCCTCCGCGGGCACGGTGATCAGCCGGGGCGTCGGCGAACTCTTCATCACCATCGGCGTCCTGATGCTGCTCTTCGTCACGTACCAGCTGTGGTGGACGAACATCCGCGCCCACCAGCAGGCCAACGGCGCCGCCAACGACCTCCAGGAGGAGTGGGCGAAGGGCAAGGGCAAGCCGGGCGCCTTCGAACCAGGGCAAGGCTTCGCGCTGCTGCACATCCCCCGTCTCGACGTGGTCGTGCCGATCGCCGAGGGCATCGACAAGTCGGGGGTCCTGGACCGCGGCATGGTCGGCCACTACAACGAGGGCGGCACCAAGACCCCGATGCCGGACGCGAAACAGGGCAACTTCGCGGTCGCCGGGCACCGCAACACCCACGGCGAACCGTTCCGCTACATCAATCAGCTCGAACCGGGCGATCCCATCGTCGTGGAGACGCAGGACAAGTACTTCGTCTACAAGATGGCGAGCATCCTGCCGCAGACGAGCCCCGGCAACATCTCCGTGATCGCCCCGGTCCCCGAGGGGTCGGGCTTCACCAAACCCGGCCGGTACATCACACTGACCACCTGTACCCCGGAATTCACGAGTAAGTATCGAATGATCGTCTGGGGCAAGATGGTCGAGGAACGGCCGCGCGGCAAGGGAAAGCCGAGCGCGCTCGTCAACTAGCACGGTGAGAACGGGGCAGATCCAGTGGCAGCGACGACCGACCACGCCGACCACGACGAGAAGCAGGCCGAGACGCCCGCCCCGCGGCCGCGGGGCCGCGGGCCCATCGCCACGGCGGTCAGCGTCTTCGGTGAACTCCTCATCACCGCGGGCCTGGTGCTGGGCCTCTTCGTCGTCTACTCCCTGTGGTGGACCAACGTCGTCGCCGACCGCGAGGCGCACAAGCAGGGCGACAGGGTCCGCGACCGCTGGGCGGGCGGCCCCGGGAACCTGAACACCAAGGACGGCATCGGCTTCCTGCACGTACCCGCGATGGGCGGCGGCGAGGTGCTGATCAAGAAGGGCACCAGCAACAAGATCCTCAACGACGGCGTTGCGGGCTACTACGAAGACCCGATCAAGTCGGCCCTCCCCGAGGACAAGGAGGGCAATTTCACGCTGGCCGCGCATCGCGACGGGCACGGCGCGAAGTTCCACAAGATCGACAAGATCAAGGAGGGCGACGCGATCGTCTACGAGTCCCGGGACAAGTGGTACGTCTACAAGGTCTACGCGACCCTCCCGGAGACCTCGAAGTACAACGTGAAGGTCCTGAACCCGATCCCCAAGGAATCGGGCGCGAAGAAGCCGGGCCGCTACATCACCCTGACGACGTGCACGCCGGTCTACACGTCCAACTACCGCTACATCGTGTGGGGCGAGCTGGAGCGCATCGAGAAGGTCGACAACAAGCGGACGCCGCCGGCTGAGCTTGCCGACTGACCTCGAGCACGACCTCGAGCACGACAGAGCCCCGGTCACCGCTGGCGAGCGGTGACCGGGGCTCTTCTCGTGTACTGCGGAGGGTCAGTCCCTTTCGCTGCGGAAGCCCATGCCGCCTCCGAAGAGGGTGCCTCCGTCGTCTTCCCCGCCGTTGCCTCCGCCGTTGCCCTGGTCGCCGCCCGCGGTGGTCAGGTTGATCGCCGTGCCCGAAGGGACCTGCTCGCCGGCGGCGGGCTGGGAGAGGACGACGAGGGCGTCGTCCTCCTGCGGGCCCGTGATGGTGCCGACCGTCAGATCGGCGTCCTCGATGGCCTTACGGGCGTCCTTGAGCTTCTGGCCGGTGAGGGCAGGCACGGTGGCCTGCTCGGCGGCCTTGGCTACCTGGACGGTGACCGTCGAGCCGGGGTCGACCTGTGTGTTTGCCGCCGGAGAGGTCTGGATGACCTTGCCCTCTTCGACGCTGTCGCTGGCTACGTCCTGACGGGTGGCATTAAGCCCGCTGTCCTCGATCTGCTTCTCGGCGGCTTCCCAGGTCTGGCCACTCACATCCGGGACCGCGACCTGCGACTTCTCCTCGGCGACGGTCAGGGTAATCGTGTCGCCCTTCGCCGCCTCGGTGTCGCCCGCGGGGTCCTGGTCGGTGACCGTGCCGGGGGTCTGCTCGGACTCCTCGTTCTCCCTCTGGACGTCCGTGAAGCCCTTGTCGTTGAGCAGCTTCTCGGCCTTTGCGAAGCTCAGGCCCTGCACGTCCGGAACGAGGATCTTGGGAGCACCAGTGGACACGACCACGTTGATGGTCGAGTTCTTCTCAACCTCGGTGTTGGCCGCAGGGTCCTGACTGCAGATCTTGCCCTTGCTCTGGGCAGCGCATTCCTTGCGCTCGGAGACTGCGATCTTCAGGTCGACGTTCGCCGCCTGTTCCTTCGCTTCCTTGAACTCCTCGCCCACAAAGTTGGGCGCCTTGATCGAATCGCTGCCCCCACCACCCCCGGTGAACGCCCACTTCCCGATCAAAATGGCGCCGACAAGCACCAGCAGCCCCGCCAGAATCAGCAGCACCGTAGACGTACTGCTCTTCTTCTGGCGGCGGCGCGAATGATCGTCGTAGCCGTCGTCCGGGCCGACCGGCGGCATCATCGACGTCTGGGCGCCGCCGGGCTGCGGGCGCAGCATCGCCGTCTGCTGGTCGTCCGGGTGGCCGCCGCCGTAGCCGACCGAGCCCATGGCCGCGGTGGCCGCGACGGGCTGGCCGTCGAGGCAGGCCTCGATGTCGGCGCGCATCTCGTCGGCCGACTGGTAGCGGTAGTCCGGGTCCTTGGTGAGGGCCTTCAGGACGATCGCGTCCATCTCGGGCGTGATCTCGCCGTCGAAGACGCTCGGGGCCTGGGGCTCCTCGCGTACGTGCTGGTAGGCCACCGCGACCGGGGAGTCGCCCACGAAGGGCGGGCGGACCGTCAGGAGCTCGTAGAGCAGGCAGCCCGTGGAGTAGAGGTCGGACCGGGCGTCGACCTGCTCGCCCTTGGCCTGCTCCGGCGAGAGGTACTGCGCCGTGCCGATGACCGCGGCCGTCTGCGTCATCGTCATCCCGGAGTCGCCCATGGCGCGGGCGATGCCGAAGTCCATCACCTTGACCTGGCCGTTGCGCGTCAGCATGACGTTCGCGGGCTTGATGTCGCGGTGGACGATCTGGTTGCGGTGCGAGTACTCCAGGGCCTGGAGGATGCCGATCGTCATCTCCATGGCGCGCTCGGGCAGCAGCTTGCGCCCGGAGTGCAGGAGCTCCCGCAGGGTGGAGCCGTCGACGTACTCCATCACGATGTACGGGATGGAGACCCCGTCCACGTAGTCCTCGCCGGTGTCGTAGACCGCGACGATCGCAGGATGGTTGAGCGAGGCGGCCGACTGGGCCTCGCGGCGGAACCGGGCCTGGAATGACGGGTCGCGCGCGAGGTCAACGCGCAGCGTCTTCACCGCCACGGTGCGTCCGAGACGGGTGTCGTGCGCGAGGTAAACCTCCGCCATCCCGCCTCGGCCGAGCACCTGGCCCAGCTCGTACCGCCCGCCGAGGCGACGCGGCTCTTCCATAGCTAATCCAGCCCTCTCCGTCAGTCCCGACCGCACCCTTGTGTGGTCCGGCGGTGTGCTGTCCGGGCATACCGTACCCGGCTCGCCTTACGTGACCCGGCCGCGACCGTCACCCGATACAGGACCGGTATCGCAACGTGCACTGATGTGAAGAGGCCGTGACGCGGGTCACTTCTTGCTGTCGAGAACCGCCTGCATCACGTCCTTGGCGATGGGGGCGGCGAGACCACCACCGGAGATGTCGTCACGGCTGGCGGCGCTGTCCTCGACCACCACGGCGACGGCCACCGGCGAACCGGAGTCGGTCTTGGCGTAGCTGATGAACCAGGCGTACGGGTTCTCGCTGTTGTCGACGCCGTGCTGGGCCGTACCGGTCTTGCCGCCGACGGTCACGCCGTCGATCTTGGCGTTCCGGCCGGTGCCGTCGTTCACGACGGTCTCCATCATGTCCTGGAGCTTCTGCGCGTTCTCCTCGGAGAGCGGCCGGCTCATTTCCTTGGGCGCGTGCTTCTCGATCACGTCCAGGTTCGGCGCCTGCAGCTCGCTGACCATGTACGGCTCCATGAGCGTGCCGTCGTTGGCGATCGCGGAGGCGACCATGGCCATCTGCAGCGGCGTCGCGGCCGTCTCGAACTGGCCGATGGAGGAGAGCGCGGTCTGCGGCTTGTCCATCTCCTTGGGGAAGACGGAGGCGTTCGAACGGACCGGGACGAACTGCTCGGAGTTGAAGCCGAACTTCTCGGCCGTCTCCAGCATGTCGTCCTTGCCGAGGTCCGAGCCGATCTTTCCGAAGACGGTGTTGCAGGACACCCGCAGCGCCTCGCGCAGCGTGGCGTTCTTGCAGGGGATGTTGCCCTCGTTCTTCAGCTCGGTCTGGGTGTTGGGCATCGTCCAGGGCAGCGGGGACTTGGTGGGAGCGTCGATGTCCTTGTACAGGCCGTGCTCCAGGGCGGCGGCCGCGGTGACGGCCTTGAAGGTGGAGCCGGGCGGGTACGTCTCGCGCAGGGCGCGGTTGAGCAGCGGCTGGTCCTTGTCCTTGTCCAGCTTCTGGAAGAGCTCGCCTTCCTTGCTCGTGATTCCCGCGAAGTCCGACGGGTCGTACGAAGGAGCGGAGGCAAGGGTCAGGATCGCGCCGGTCGACGGGTCGAGCGCGGCGACCGCGCCCTTGCCGCGGCCCTTGAGACCTTCGTACGCGGCCTTCTGCGCGCGCGCGTTGAGGGTCGTGACGGCGTTTCCGCCCTCCTTCTTCTTGCCCGTGATCATGTCCAGGCTGCGCGTGAAGAAGAGCCGGTCGTCGTTGCCGGTGAGGATGCCGTCCTCGATGGACTCGATCTGCGTGGCACCGATGCGCTGCGAGGCGAAGCCGGTGACGGGGGACCACATGGGCCCGTTCTTGTACGTCCTCTGGTACTTGAAGTCGCCGCTGCCGGACTCCTTGGAGCCGGTGATGGCCTTGCCGTCGACGATGATGTCGCCGCGCGGCTGGGCGTAGCGCTCGATGGAGACGCGGCGGTTCTTCTTGTGCTCGGCGAGGGTGTCGGCCTGCACGTACTGGAGCCAGTTGTCCCGGGCGAGCAGGGCGAGGACGAGGAGCCCGCAGAAGATCGCGATCCGGCGCAGGGGCTTGTTCACGGTCGGACCACCTGGGTCATCTCGGCGTCGGGGTTCGGGGCGGGCGCCGGGGCAGGACGGCGTGCGGTGTCGCTGATACGGATGAGGATGCCGATCAGGGCCCAGTTGGCGATCACGGACGAACCGCCGTTCGCGAGGAACGGCATGGTCATACCGGTCAGCGGGATCAGGCCCATGACGCCGCCGGAGACGACGAACACCTGGATGGCGAAGGCGCCGGACAGACCGATCGCCAGGAGCTTGCCGAACGGGTCGCGGGCGGCGAGCGCCGTGCGCACACCGCGCTCCACGATAAGACCGTAGATCAGCAGGATCGCCATGACGCCGGCCAGACCCAGCTCCTCGCCGAAGGTGGCGAGGATGAAGTCGGAGTTGGCGGCGAAGCCGATCAGGTCGGAGTGACCCTGGCCGAGGCCGGTGCCGAGCACACCGCCCGAGCCGAACGCCATCAGGGACTGGGCGATCTGGTCGCTGCCCGTCGAGGCGATGACGGCGTCGGAGAACGGGTTCAGCCAGGCGTCCACGCGCTCTTGCACGTGCGGCTCGAAGGTGGCCACACCCACCGCGCCCACCGAGGACATCAGCAGACCGAACACGATCCAGCTGGTGCGCTCCGTGGCGACGTACAGCATCACGACGAACATGCCGAAGAACAGCAGCGACGTACCGAGGTCGGTCTCGAAGACCAGGATCAGGATGGACATCGCCCAGACCACGATGATCGGACCGAGGTCACGGCCGCGCGGCAGGTAGATGCCCATGAAGCGGCGGCTGGCCAGCGCGAGCGCGTCGCGCTTCACCATCAGATAGCCCGCGAAGAAGATCGCGATGACGATCTTCGCGAACTCACCGGGCTGGATGGAGAATCCGGCGACGCTGATCCAGATTCGGGCGCCGAAGACGTTCATGCCGAGACCCGGCACCAGCGGCAGCAGCAGCAGGACGAGGGCCGCGACCATGGAGATGTACGTGTAGCGCTGCAGGACGCGGTGGTCCTTGAGCAGCAGCAGCACGGCCACGAACAGCGCGATGCCGATGGCCGAGAACATCAGCTGCTTCGGTGCGGAGGCGCTGAACTGGCCGGTGGCGGCCTTGGCGAGGTCCTGCAGCTTCTCCGACTGGTCCAGGCGCCAGATGACGACCAGACCGAGACCGTTGAGCAGCGTCGCGAGCGGCAGCAGCAGCGGGTCCGCGTACGCGGCGAACCTGCGCACCACGATGTGACCGACCGCCGCGAGCAGGCCGAGCCCGCAGCCGTAGCCGAGCATGCCGGACGGCAGCTCGCCGTCGAGCGCGAGACCTACGTTGATGTAGGCGAACAGCGGGATGACGACAGCGAACGCAAGGAGCGCGAGCTCGGTGTTGCGCCGGCTCGGCGCACCGATCGCGCCGATGGTCGACGTGTGTGTAGTGCTACTGCTCATGGTGTGCAAAGGCCCCCAACGGCTGCTTACTGCTTACCGCACAGCGGGACCAGCTTCTTCTCATCCTCGGAGAGGCTGGGGCCGGGTGTGGGAGTCGGTGCGGTCTTGGACTTGTTCTTGTCGGTCGTGCTGTTCTTGTCGCTCGTGTCGCCTGTGTCGTTCTTGTCCGCCGGGTCGGTCGGATCGTCGGTGGGGGCCTTGGCCGCCAGACCGGTCGCGCCGCCCGCCTCGCCCTCGCCGGGCTTGGCGTTCTCCCGCTCGGCCTTGCGGCGCTCCGCGTCCTTCTCGCACGCGGAGGCCTGCAGGCTCAGCTCCTCGATCTTGCTCTGGGCATCGTCGAGGTTGCCCTCGGGGATGGTGCCCTCGACCTGCTTGCGCTGATACGGCGGCAGGTACTTGAGTTCGATCTCGGGGTGGTCCTTCTCCACCTTGGACAGGCTGACCCAGGCAAGGTCCTGGTCGATGCCGCGGTAGAGCGCGACGTGCTCGTCCTTGGTGCCTACGTAGTACTGCGTCTGCGTCCAGCGGTAGCCCCCGTAGAGGCCGCCTCCGATGACCGCGAGGGCCAGCACTGTGTAGAGGGATCTCTTGAGCCACTTGCGGCCGCCGCCGGGCTTCACGAAGTCCTCGTCGCTGAACGCGCCGAAGCTTCCTTCGGGAACGTATCCCGTCGTGTCACCGCTCCCGGGAGGGCCGAAGCCGCCTCCGGAGGGCTGCGGCGGCACCGGACGGCCGAGGCCGGACGCACGGCCCGCAGGCGTCTGCATGGCGCCGTCGTCCTGCGCCTGGAGCTGGTTCTCGGCGACCGCGCCGACGACCACGGGGGTGTCGGACAGCTGCCCCGCGAGGGTGTCGCCGCTGTCGATGTCCAGGACGTCGGCGACGATCACCGTGATGTTGTCGGGGCCACCGCCGCGCAGCGCGAGCTGGATGAGCTCCTGCACGGTCTCCTGGGGGCCCTGGTAGCTCGCGAGGGTGTCTTCCATCGTCTGGTGCGAGACCACACCGGAGAGACCGTCGGAGCAGATCAAGTACCGGTCGCCGGCGCGGACCTCACGGATCGAGAGGTCCGGTTCGACATGCTCGCCACTGCCCAGCGCGCGCATCAGCAAGGAGCGCTGCGGGTGGGTGGTGGCCTCTTCCTCGGTGATCCGGCCCTCGTCGACGAGGCGCTGCACCCAGGTGTGGTCCTGGGTGATCTGCGTGAGGACACCGTCCCGCAGCAGATACGCGCGCGAGTCGCCTACGTGTACGAGGCCCAGGCGCTGCCCCGTCCACAGGAGGGCGGTCAGGGTCGTCCCCATGCCCTCGAGCTGGGGGTCCTCCTCGACCATCAGGCGCAACTGGTCGTTGGCGCGCTGCACGGCCGTGCCGAGCGACGTCAGGATGTCCGATCCCGGTACGTCGTCGTCGAGGGTGACGAGCGTCGAGATCACCTCGGAGCTCGCGACCTCGCCCGCGGCCTGGCCCCCCATGCCGTCGGCGATCGCGAGGAGACGCGGACCGGCGTAACCGGAGTCCTCGTTCCCCTCCCGGATCATGCCTTTGTGCGATCCGGCGGCGAAGCGCAAAGACAGACTCATGCGCACCTCGCCCGTCGGCTCCGGGTACATCCGCACGGTGCCCACCCTCCGGTCGGGAGCGCGCTGGCGTCCACTGTGTGGACCGCGTCGGCTCGCTCGCTCCGCTCGCTCATTGTCGTACTACTTCCGCAGCTCGATGACGGTCTTGCCGATGCGGATCGGCGCGCCCAGCGGAACGGGCGTCGGGGTGGTGAGTCGGGTCCGGTCCAGATACGTGCCGTTGGTGGACCCGAGATCCTCGACGATCCACTGGCCGTCACGGTCCGGGTAGATCCTGGCATGCCTGCTGGAGGCGTAGTCGTCGTCCAGCACGATCGTCGAATCGTGCGCGCGGCCCAGCGAGATCGTCTGGCCCTGCAGGGCGACCGTGGTGCCCGCGAGGATGCCTTCGGAGACGACCAGCTTGCTGGGGGCGCCACGGCGCTGCCTGCCACCGCCCTGCTGCTGGCGCTGGGCAGGCGGCGCGGCCTGCTGTTGCTGGCGTGCGGCCTGCTGCGGTCGCGCGTTCTCACGGCGTGAGCCGCGCTGTGTGACGCGTGTTCCGAACAGGTCGCTACGGATGACCTGGACGGCCACGATCACGAACAGCCACAGAACGGCTAGGAAACCCAACCGCATGACCGTCAGGGTCAGCTCTGACATTGCCCCCGCTTCACCCTTCGGCTTGCCGGTAAACGATGGTGGTTTGGCCCACGACGATCCGCGAGCCGTCGCGGAGCGTAGCGCGGGTGGTGTGCTGCCCGTCTACCACGATGCCGTTGGTAGACCCGAGATCCTGGATCGTCGAGGGCGTTCCGGTCCGGATCTCACAGTGCCGGCGGGATACGCCGGGGTCGTCGATCCGCACATCGGCGTCGGTGCTGCGACCCAGCACCAGCGTCGGGCGGGAGATCTGATGGCGATTGCCGTTGATCTCGATCCAGCGCCGCACCTGCGCACCCGGAAGCGGCCCGGCGCCGGGCCCCTGGGGGCGGTTCGGCACCGGCGCGGGCCCGCCCGCGCGTCCGCCGGGGGGCGGCGCCGCGGGCATGGGAGGAGCGCTGGAGGGCTGCTGCGGGTAGCCGTAGCCACCGCCCGCGGGAGGTCTGCGGTCCGCGGGGCCCGGTCCTGTGGGTGCAGCGGGTGCAGCAGGTGCTGCGGGGGCGCGCTCGGGAGTCTGTGAGGTGCTGGACGCGAGTGTGCGGCTGCGCACCCGGTACAGACCCGTGTCGAGGTCGTCCGCCTTCTCCAGGTGGACCTTGATGGGGCCCATGAAGCTGTAGCGCTGTTGCTTGGCGTACTCGCGCACCATCCCGGAGAGCTCGTCGCCGAGCTGCCCCGAGTAGGGGCTCAGGCGCTCGAAGTCGGGCGCGCTGAGCTCCACGATGAAGTCATTGGGGACGACCGTCCGCTCGCGGTTCCAGATCGTCGCGTTGTTGTCGCACTCACGCTGCAGGGCGCCGGCGATCTCGACGGGCTGGACCTCGGACTTGAACACCTTGGCGAAGGTGCCGTTGACCAGACCTTCGAGTCGCTGCTCGAACTTCTTCATGACTCCCATGGGGCACCTCCTCCGTCGTAGTCATCCTGGTACTGCTTACTGATCGTATCCACGCGCCGGGAAATCGGCTGGTTCCCCCTGTCCGCCCAGTCGATGAGTGTCGCCTCTCACAAGGCTGCCCGCACCAGGGTTCCGGGATCCTTCCGGACTCCTCTATCAGGGATCGTAGAGGGGGCCTCAAACCAGTGTCCCGCACCCGGCTGCGGACCATCGCCGGGTCCGGCCGAAGTCGGACGGCCGGCCCGCGATCCGCCCGGACCACCAGGGCAGGTGCCCCCGAATACGGATGTGAATCCACCCTCGGCAGCGTGCTAATCTTCTGGATGTCGGCAGGCGCTCGCACCACAAGTGAGAGACCCAAAGACAAACACCCATGCGCGGGTGGCGGAATAGGCAGACGCGCTGGATTCAGGTTCCAGTGCCCGAAAGGGCGTGGGGGTTCAACTCCCCCCTCGCGCACCATGTGGAGCGGGTCTCCACCAGGATGAAAGTCCTGGTGGGGGCCCGCTTCTCGCGTTACGTACGGGCTGCGGCCCGGACGCCGACTCGGCAGGGCCTCTGCGGTGAGCTATCTCACGGTTGGGGTCCTGCTCCTGTGAGGTCGGGTGGTCTTCGGGTTCAGAGGCTCGAACGGAGCCGTGGTCGTCGGCGGATTCGGCTGCCGGGCGCTGTGACGCAGTGATCGTGATCAAGCGGATTCGTTCACTTCGGCCGTGGGCATGCATCGGGCGCCCTGCCAGCCCCTGCAAGGAGTACACGCGCGATGTCGCCCACCCCCACTCCCGTCGCCCCCGGAGCGCTTCCCCTGATCGGCCATGGTCTTCAACTGAAGCAGCGGCCGTTGGAGTTCATGAACTCGCTGCGCGAGCACGGTCGGGTGGTGCGAATACAGCTCGCCCGCACCCCCGCCTACGTGGTCACCGACCCGGCCCTCACCAAGGAAGTACTGGTCACTGACGTGACGAGCTTCGCCAAGGGCGGGCGGATCATCGACGCGTTGAAGGTGTTCTTCGGTGACGGGCTCGCCACGGTCGCCGACGGCGACACCCATATGAAGAACCGCCGTCTCATGCAGCCGATGTTCAACAAGGCTCACATCGCGACCCGTGGCGACACCATGATCGAACAGGTGCGGGAGATCGTCGAGGGGTGGGCGGAGGGCGAGTCCCGGGACACGCTCGCCGACATGACGGAGCTGACCCTCGCGGCGTTCCTCACCGCCCTGTTCGGTGCTGATCTGCCCGCTCACCTGCAGCGTGACTTCATCGCGCTGATGCCGCCCATCATGCAGGGGACGATCCGGCAGACCATCCTTCCCGGCTGGGTCACCCGGCTGCCGCTGCCCACCAACCGCGCGCACGCCCAGCGGGTCGCGCAGCTGCGCGAGCTCATCGACCAGGCCATCGACCACCGGGCCGCCGCGCTTGGCCTCGGCGACGCCTCGGACTCGGGGAGCGCTGCGGCTGCGGGATGCCCGCATGCGGCTGGGCAGGCGGACACGGGCCTTTTCGACACCCTTCTCACGGCCGACGACCCGGACACCGGTCCGTTGCCCCGGCGCCAGCTTCAGGACGAGGCCATCACCCTGCTCACCGGGGCGATCGAGACGACCAGCACCACACTGGCCTGGGCGCTGGTGGAGATCGAGAAGAACCCCGAGGTCGGGCGCCGGATGCTCGAGGAACTGGAGACGGTCTGCGCGGACCGTCCCCTTCGTTACGAGGACCTCGACGAGCTCACGTACGTCCGCGCCGTCCTGCAGGAGTCGATGCGGATGTACGGCCCGGCCTGGCTGGTCACCAGAACCGCGACGCGCACGGTCAGCCTGGGCGGACACAGCATCCCCGAGGGCGCGGACGTGATCTACAGCCCGTACCTCCACCAGCACGACCCGTCGGTCTTCCCCGAGCCGGAGCGCTTCGACCCCGACCGCTGGTCCGGCCGGCCCGACGCCGCCACCCGCGGTGCGTTCCTGGCCTTCGGCGCCGGCCGGCGCAACTGCGTCGGCGAGGCCTTCGCCTGGACCGAACTCCTCATCATCCTCACCACGGTCAGGCAGATCTGGCCCCGCCTCGCCCTGACCTCGACCGCACCGAAGCCGCAGGCACTGGTCACGGTCAAGCCGGACGGGCTCTCCATGGCTCCCCATCGGGGCGCCGATTCGAGGGAGAAGGAGACGGAGAAGGAGAGCGGATCGGCGGAGGCCGGGGTTATCCACAGGCTCTGACGCCGATCGGCGCCCGGCGGTACCGTCTTGGCCAGGCGATGTCCGTGGGGGCGACGCCTGGACACGGGGCATGCGGGGGCGAGGCAATGGCGATGGTCGTGGCGGAGACCGGTGGGATGCGGTCCGGCGAGGTGCGGTCCGGTGGGGCGAGGCTGCCGCAGGTGGACGGGTTCGCGCGGTGGCCGTCCCCGGCCTCGCCCAAGCGGGAGGGCAAGGCGTTGCGGGAGCGGGTGAGCCGCGCCTCGCACGCGTGGTTCGCCGAGGACGACGGGCGGCCCGACCCGGTCGCCGCCGTCGAGGAGTCCAACCGCAGCAGGCTGGCCGAGCTGACGCCCATCCGGATCGGCAGGATGGCCGCGACGCCCTTCGCCTTCCTGCGCGGGTCCGCCGGACTCATGGCGTACGACCTCGCGCGCACGCCCGCCACCGGGATCGGCGCCCAGATATGCGGTGACGCGCACGCGGCCAACTTCGGCCTGTACGCGGACGCGCGCGGCGGCCTGGTCATCGACCTGAACGACTTCGACGAGACGGCGCACGGCCCCTGGGAGTGGGACGTCAAGCGGCTCGCCGCCTCGCTGGTGCTCGCGGGGCGCGAGGCGGGGGCGAGCGAGGACGCCTGCGAGGAGGCGGCCTTCGACGCGGTGGGGGCCTACCGCCGCACGATGCGGCTGCTCGCCAAGCTGCCGTCGCTCGACGCGTGGAACGCCATCGCGGACGAGGAGCTCGTCTCGCACACGGATGCCAGGGACCTCCTTGGCACCCTGGAGCGGGTCTCCGAGAAGGCCCGGCAGAACACGAGCGCCAAGTTCGCCGCGAAGTCCACGGAGCGGGTCGAGGGCGACGACGGCTCTCCCGCGGGGTGGCGCTTCGTCGACGCTCCTCCGGTGCTGCGGCGGATACCGGACGCGGAGGCCGCCGCAGTGACGTCGGCGCTCGGCGCGTATCTGGGCACGCTGGCCGAGGATCGGCTGCCGTTGCTCGCTCGGTACGCGATCCAGGACGTGGCCTTCCGGGTCGTCGGCACGGGAAGCGTCGGCCTGCGGTCGTATGTGGTGCTGCTGCTCGACCACCGGGGCGAGCCGCTGGTGCTCCAGGTCAAGGAGGCGCGGCCCTCCGCGCTGCTCCCGCATCTGCCCGTGGCGGGCTTCGACGTGCCCCAGGTCGCGCACGAGGGGCGCAGGGTGGTGCTCGGGCAGAAGCGGATGCAGGTGGTCAGCGACTTCCTCCTTGGCTGGACGACCGTGTCCGGACGGCCTTTCCAGGTAAGGCAGTTCAGGAACCGCAAGGGCAGCGTGGACCCCGCGGAGCTCGCGGCCGACCAGCTGGACGACTACGGCCGGATGACCGGGGCGCTGCTGGCCCGCGCCCACGCGCACAGCGCCGATCCGCGGCTGATCGCCGGGTACGTCGGCAAGGGCGACGAGCTGGACGAGGCGGTGGCGCGGTTCGCCGTGGCGTACGCGGACCGGACGGAGGCGGATCACGCGGAGCTGGTGCGTGCGGTCAAGGAGGGGCGCGTGGTGGCGGAGTCCGGAGTGTGATCCCGGGTGTGAAGGGTGAGGGGTGAGGCGTGAGGTGTGATGGGTGATGAGGGGTGCGGAAGGCTGCAGAGGATGCGGAGGGCTGTGGAGAGATGCGGGCGGTGGCGGCTGGGGCGGTTGCCCGGTGACCTAGGCTGGACCGGGTGACGACCCCGGAAGCCGAGCCGACGCAGCCTGAGACACCTGATCCCGAGTCCGCCGATGCCGACCGCGGAGCTCCTGAGGGGGCTTCTGGCGGGGAGCCGGGGCAAGGGGCCGGTGGGCGGCCCGAGGACCGGCTCGAGAAGGCCGTGCGGGCGGCCGAGCAGGCGCTGATCGAGTACGAGATCGCCGTCGAGACGTTCCGGGTCGAGGTGGAGAACTTCTCCCGGCTGCACCACCAGAAGCTCGGCCCGATGTACGCGCGCCTGGACGAGCTGGACGCGGAGATCGCCGAGGCCTTGGCGGCCCGCAGCGGTGACCCGGAGGACCGGCGCAAGGCGGACGAGGCGCGGGCGCGGGTCATGCCGATGCCGGGCGTCGATGAACTGTTCCACGGCTGGATGGACACGGACGGGCTCTACCCGGAAGCCGCCGCGATGCTGACCGATCAGTCGGTGCGGCCGCCGCAGCGGGTGCGGCCGAGCGACGAGGCCCGCAAGCTCTTCCGCGACCTGGTCCGCAAGGCCCACCCCGACCTGGCGCAGGACGACCAGGAGCGCGCCCGCCGTGATGAGTTCATCACGCGGGTCAACGCCGCGTACGCCCGCGGGGACGAGCCCCTGCTGCGGGAGCTGTCCGACGAGTGGGCCGCGGGGCCGGTGTCCGATGCGCAGCGGCCGAGCCGCAGCGAGGAGCTCTACGCCCGCCTCGAGTGGCTCGCCCAGCGCAAGGAGCTGCTCTCCGTGGTCGCCCGTGAGCTGGAGGAGGGCGCGATCGGCTCGATGCTGCGGATGGCGCCGGACGACCCGGACACCTTGCTCGACGAGATCGCCGAGCAGCTGCTCGCGCAGGTCACCGAGCGCGAGGCGGAGCTGGCGCGGCTCACCGCCTAGGCGGTTGCCCGCGCGGGCCTTCGGGTAGCGTCGGAGACATGGTTTTCGGTTCTCAGGTGCCCACGGTCGTCGTCGACGACCTCGCGAGCGGTGATTTTCTCCTTGACGTCCGCGAGGACGATGAGTGGCAGGCGGGTCACGCCGAGGGCGCGCTGCACATTCCGATGAGCGACTTCGTCGCCCGCTACGGCGAGTTGACCGAGGCCGCGCCGCAGGACGGCAGGGTCCACGTCATCTGCCGGTCCGGAGCGCGCTCGGCGCAGGTCGCCATGTACCTCGGGCAGCAGGGCATCGACGCGGTGAACGTCGATGGCGGCATGCAGGTCTGGGAGGCCACGGGCCGGCCCGTGGTCGACGACAAGGGCCAGCCGGGCACCGTGATCTAGTTCTTCGGCCGCGGTGTCAGCCGCGGTTTCGGTCACTTTCCCAGCCGCGTTCTCAGCCGAGGGGGTGGGCGGCCAGCAGGTCGCCCAGGGCCTCCTCGTGCGCCGCGGCCGGGCCGAGGGACAGCTCCAGCTGCTTGGCCCAGGCGTGGTAGCGGTGCAGCGGATAGTCGGTGTCGGAGCCGAAGCCGCCGTGCAGATGCTGCGCCGTCTGCACCACCCTCCGTACGCCGTCGGAGGCCCAGATCTTCGCGACGGCCACGTCTCCCGTGGCGGGCAGGGCGCCGCTCGCGCCGGTGCTGATGCGCCAGGCGGCCTGCCAGAGGGTGACCTCCATCGCGCGCAGGTCGATATAGCGGTCGGCTGCCTGCACCGCCACGGCCTGGAAGGTGGCGACGGGGAACCCGAACTGCTCCCGTTTGCTGGTGTATTCGCCGGTCATCCGCAGCACGCCCTCGCCGAGGCCGAGAGCAAGCGCGCAGGTGCCGGTGGCGAGCAGATCGCGCAGCCCGTCCCAGGCCCCGTCGGCCTCGATCACGTCGCCGGCGCCGATCCGCACCGAGTCCAGGCGGAGCTCGCCGAGCCGCTCCCCGTTCGTGGAGACCTGCTCGCCGAGGGTGAGGCCCTCGTGCACGCGCGGGATCAGGGCGAGCAGGGACCGGCCGGCGGTCGTGTGGGCGGGCACCACCACGATGTCGGCGTTCTGCGCCCAGGGCACGGCCGTCTGGACGCCGTCGAGCAGCCAGGCTTCGCCGTCCCGCCGTGCGGTGACGGCGAGTTCGGCGGGGTCGTGGCCCGTGCGTCCACTCGCCGCGACCGTCAGGACCAGCTCACCGCGGGCGGCCGGGGCGAGGATGCGGTGCTTCAACTCCTCGCCGCCATGGGTCTGTACGGCGTATGCGGCAGCGCTGCTCTCCAGGAGCGGGACGCGGGCGAGCACCTTCGCCGACTCGCGCAGGACCAGGCAGAGGGCGATCGCGTCCAGGCCCGCGCCGTCGTACTCCGGGTCGAGGAGCAGGCTCAGCAGGTCGGCGTCGGCGAGCTTGGCCCACAGCGCGCGGTCGAAGTCCTCGGCCACCGCTCCCGGAGTGAGGGCGGGACTGGGCACGCCGTCCGGTGCGACGGAGGCGAAGACCGCCTTCGCCGCCTCGACGGCCGCCTGCTGTTCCTCGGTGAAGGTGAAGTCCACTGCTTGTCCCTCCGCGCACCGGTCGACCGACGTGCCGTCGTTTCTGACGGGTCGTCAAGATAGAACAAGTTCTACAGGAAGGGAACAGTGACGGTCCGTGGGCGCCGGAAGACCGTTCGGCGGGGTTGACCGCTCAGCGGTCGAAGTCCAGCTCCACCGTGTCCGTCGCGGGATGCGACTGGCAGGCCAGGACATAGCCGGCGTCGGTCTCCTCGGGCTCCAGCGCGAAGTTGCGGTCCATCCGCACCTCGCCCGAGACCCGGAAGGCCCTGCAGGTCCCGCACACGCCGCCCTTGCAGGCGTACGGCGCGTCCGCGCGGTTGCGCAGCACGGTGTCGAGCAGGGACTCCCCGTCGCGCACCGGCCAGGTGCCGGAGCGTCCGTCGAGGGTGACCGTCACGGTGCTGTGCGCGGGGGCCGTGGCAGGGACGGCCGGGGTCGCGAGGCCGTCGTCCACGTGGAATATCTCCTCGTGGATGCGCTGTCGCGGCACACCGAGGCCGCGGAGCGTTCTCTCCGCACCCTGCACCAGGCCGAACGGACCGCAGAGGAACCAGGCCGATACCTCCTCGACGCTCAGCAGCGCCGGCAACAGGCTGCCGAGCCGCTCCTCGTCGAGCCGCCCGGAGTCGAGCCCCGACTGCTGCTCCTCCCGGGAGAGCACCGTCACCAGCTGGAACCGGTCCGGCCAGCGGTCCTTGAGGTCGGCGACCTCTTCGAGGAACATCGTCGACGCCGCCGTGCGGTCGCTGCGGATGAGACAGAACGTGGCGTCCGGCTCGCGCGCGAGAAGCGTCGTCACGATGGAGAGCACCGGTGTGATGCCGCTGCCGCCCACCACCGCCGCGTACCGCCCGGGCGCCGGTTCCAGGGTGAAGCGGCCTGCCGGGGTCATCACTTCCAGTTCGTCGCCGACGGCGACTTCCTTCATGGCGTACGTCGAGAAGGCGCCGCCCTCGACGAGCCGCACCCCGACGCGCAGAGTGCGGGGCCCTTCGGGGGCTTCAGGATCCGGCGCCGGTGCGCAGATCGAGTAGGTGCGCCGGATCTCGGTGCCGTCGACGAAGCGGCGCACGGCCAGGTGCTGACCCGCGTCATAGCGATACTCCTCGCGCAGGGCAGGAGGCACGTCGAAGGTCAGGGCCACGGAGTCGTCGGTGAGCTGGTCGACCGCCGTTACCCGGAGCTGGTGGAAGCGCGCCATCACAACTCCTTGAAGTGGTCGAACGGTTCACGGCAGGAGACGCACCGGCGCAGCGCCTTGCAGGCCGTCGACGAGAAGCGGCTGAGCAGTTCGGTGTCGGTCGAGCCACAGTGCGGGCAGCGGACCGAGAGGGTGAGGGGGACAGGACCGCCGGAGCTGCCGGGCCCGCCGGTGCTGTGCGGGCGCGGGGGTGCGATGCCGAACTCGGCCAGCTTGCGGCGGCCCTCGGCGCTGATGTCGTCCGTCGACCAGGCGGGAGAGAGCACGGTGCGGACCGATACCTCGGCCATCCCGCGCTCGTGCAGGACCTGCTCGATGTCGGCGGTCATGGTCTCTATGGCCGGACAGCCGGTATAGGTGGGGGTCAGCTCGACATCGACCTTGCCCGGTGCGCGGACATGGACGCCGCGGAGTACTCCGAGCTCGGCCAGGGAGAGCACGGGCAGCTCCGGGTCGGGCACCGACCCTGCGATGGCCAGGAGTTCCTTCTCCAGAGCGGTGGGCATCTCGGGTGCGGTCGGCGTGGTCACCATGACGCCCCCGGGTGGCTGCGGTGCAGATGCTGCATCTCGGCGAGCATCCGCCCGAAGGACTCGGTGTGCAGACCCTCGCGGCCCGCGCCCGCCGTCCAGGCCCCTTCCTGGGGACCGGAGGGCACGGTCAGCGTCGCCTTCTCGATGACCGCGGTCACCGATTCCGTCCAACCCGCGTGCAATGCTTCCCAGTTGACACCGTCCGAGTCGCCGAGGCCCTCTACCGGCCGGAACATCTCCCCGGTGAACCGCCACAGCGCGTCGATCCCGCGCTGCATGCGCTCATGGCTCTCGGCCGTCCCGTCGCCGAGCCGCAGCGTCCACTGCTCGGCGTGGTCCTGGTGGTAGGAGACCTCCTTGACCGCCTTCGCCGCCAGCGGTGCGAACTCGCCGTCCCCGCCTGCCAACTGCCCGTACAGCAGGGATTGGTAGGTGGAGAAGTAGAGCTGGCGGGCGATGGTGTGGGCGAAGTCGCCGTTCGGCTGCTCGACCAACTGGACGTTGCGGAAGGCGCGCTCCTCGCGCAGATACGCCAGCTCGTCCTCGTCGCCGGCCATCGAGAGCAGGATGCGGGCCTGGCCGAGCAGGTCGAGAGCGATGTTCGCGAGGGCGACCTCTTCCTCGAGGACGGGCGCGTGGCCCGCCCACTCCCCGAGGCGGTGCGAGAGCACCAGTGCGTCGTCGCCCAGGGCGATGGCCGTGGCGGCGGCGGTCGTGGAAACGGGCGCGGTCACAGGTGCTTCACCCCCTCCGGGATGTCGTAGAAGGTCGGGTGGCGGTAGGGCTTGTCGCCCGCCGGCTCGAAGAACGAGTCCTTCTCGTCGGGCGAGGAGGCCGTGATCTCCGTGGAGGGAACGACCCAGATCGAGACGCCTTCGCTGCGGCGCGTGTACAGATCGCGTGCGTTGCGCAGGGCCATCTCCGCGTCCGGCGCGTGCAGGCTGCCCGCGTGGGTGTGCGAGAGCCCGCGGCGGGAGCGCACGAACACCTCCCACAGCGGCCAGTCGGTCGAGCTGCTCATGCCTTCGCCTCCCCGTGCTTGGCGGCGAACGCCGCCGCTGCCTCACGCACCCACGCGCCCTCGTCGTGAGCGCTCTTGCGCTGGGTGATCCGCTGTTCGTTACAGGGGCCGTTGCCCTTGAGGACCGCCCAGAACTCCGTCCAGTCGATCGGGCCGAAGTCGTGGTGCCCGCGCTCCTCGTTCCAGGACAGGTCCGGGTCGGGGAGGGTGAGCCCGAGGGATTCGGCCTGGGGGACGCAGATGTCCACGAAGCGCTGGCGCAGCTCGTCGTTCGAGTGGCGCTTGATCTTCCAGATCATCGACTGCTCCGAGTGCGACGACTCGTCGTCGGGCGGGCCGAACATCATCAGGGACGGCCACCACCAGCGGTTCACCGCGTCCTGGGCCATCGCGTGCTGGGCCTCGGTGCCGCGGCTGAGGGCGAGCAGTGATTCGTACCCCTGACGCTGGTGGAACGACTCCTCCTTGCAGATGCGCACCATCGCGCGGGCATAGGGGCCGTACGAACAGCGGCACAGGGGAACCTGGTTGGTGATCGCGGCGCCGTCCACGAGCCAGCCGATCGCGCCCACGTCGGCCCAGGTCAAGGTCGGGTAGTTGAAGATCGACGAGTACTTCTGGCGGCCCGAGTGGAGCTTGTCGAGCAGCTCGTCGCGGCCCGTGCCGAGCGTTTCCGCCGCGCTGTAGAGATACAGGCCGTGTCCGGCCTCGTCCTGCACCTTGGCCATCAGGATCGCCTTGCGCCGCAGGGACGGGGCGCGCGTGATCCAGTTGGCCTCCGGCTGCATGCCGATGATCTCGGAGTGGGCGTGCTGCGCTATCTGCCTGACCAGCGACGCGCGATAGGCGTCCGGCATCCAGTCGCGGGGCTCGATCCGCTCGTCGGCCGCCACCGCGGCGTCGAACGCGGACTCGTACGCCGCTGTGCTCGCGGCGTCCGTCCCGGTCACGCCCGGCTCGGACCGGGCCGTCTGGTGCTCGGCTGCTGTCGCCATCGCGGTCCCCCTCGACCTCTAGCTAGCTACCGACCGATCGTTCGGTTCGTTGAATTCAATGGTGCGGCTCAGCGCCATAAGGTGTCAACCCTGTGGATAACTTCACGGACGCTGTGCCTGGCGGGCAGGCCTGAGTACCGTTCCGGTGCGGAGCGGGCGGTAGTGAGCCGTGTGACGGGCGGACCAGCGGGCGCATCACGGTGCGGGATCGGGAATCGGGGCCAAATGGACGCGAACGACAACGACGCGAGCGAGCCGTCGACCCCACCACGCACCGGCGCCCGATCCGGCACTGACGACGCCCCTGCCGGCACCGACGACGCCCCCGCCATCCCCTCCGCGCCCCCCACCGGAATCGCCGCCCTCTCGCCGCGCTATCAGATCGCGGCCGTCCTCGCGCTGGTGATCGTCGCGGCCACGGTCTGCGTCCACGTCGCGATGCTCTTCCTGCACGTCGCCCCCGCGAACACGATGACCAAGCAGCACGGCGAGGTCGTCGACGACTGGATCTACCCCGAGTTCGAGCAGAACTGGAAGCTCTTCGCGCCCAACCCGATGCAGCAGAACATCGCGGTGCAGGCCCGCGCCGAGATCCGCACGGAGACGGGGACCACCCGGACCACCCGCTGGTACGACCTCTCCGCGCAGGACAGCGCCGCCATCGACGGCAATCTGCTGCCCAGTCACACCCAGCAGAACGAGCTGCGCAGGGCCTGGGACTTCTACGTCGGATCGCACGACGCGCAGAATCGTCCCAGCGGCCTGCGCGGTCAGCTCGCCGAGCGCTACCTCCACCGCATCGCGCTGTGGCGCGTCGACCGTGCCGAGTCCATCGGCAAGGGCGACGCCATCGAGCGCGTCCAGGTCCGCTCCAGGACCACCAACGTGCCGGCCCCGGAGTGGAGCGACGAGAAGGTCGCCGCCAAGCCGGCGTTCCGCCTGCTGCCGTGGTCGTCCGTGATCTCCGAGGACATGCCGTTGGCCAAGGACCCGGAGGACGCCCGATGACGGCAGGACGCCCGATGACCGGAGGACGCCCGATCAATCGCTTCGGCTCCCAGCTCGCCCGCGGTATCGGTCACGTCAGCGGATCGGCGCTCGGCCCCTACCAGACCGCCGTGATCCGCATCGGCTTCGCCGCCACCTGGCTGTTCTTCCTGCTGCGCGAGTTCCCCCACCGAGCGGAGCTGTACGGTCCTGACGGTCCGTGGAACTGGGACATGGCCCAGCAGCTCATCGCCAACAACGAGGCCTTCACAGCCTTGATCTGGTCCGACAGCAACCTCTGGTTCGAGGTCGTCTACGCCGTCGCCGTCATCAGCAGCGCCCTGTTCCTGCTCGGCTGGCGGACCCGCACGATGTCCGTGCTCTTCATGATCGGTGTGCTCTCGCTGCAGAACCGCTCCATCTTCATGGGGGACGGCGGAGACAACGTCATCCATCTGATGGCGACCTATCTGGTCTTCACGCGCTGCGGCCAGGTCTGGTCCCTGGACGCCCGGCGGGCCGCACGCGCGCGTGCGGGGGCCGTGGAGGCGGGCGGTCCCGCGGAGCTCGTCGACCGGGTCGGGCCCGTGCTGTGGTGGGTCCTGGGCCTGGGCCTCTCCGTGGTGACGTTCTTGGGGCACCTCAGCGGCGGCTGGCTCCTTGTCTTCTGGGGGCTGTGGCTGATCCAGGCCCTGTGGTGGGCCGTCGGACGGCGCGCCCCCGGCGGCGAGGCGCGGATGCTGCTCGACGTCGTCGCCAAGCTCGCGCACAACGCCGCACTGCTCGTGATCATGGTCGAGGCGTGTCTGATCTATGCGACGGCGGGCTGGTACAAGATCCAGGGAAACCGCTGGCAGGACGGCACGGCCGTCTACTACCCGCTGCAGCTCGACTCCTTCTCCCCTTGGCCCGCGCTCTCCGATCTGCTCGCGTCGCACGGCCTCATGATCATGCTGGTGACCTACGGAACGGTCGCCGTACAGGTCGCCTTCCCCTTCACCCTCTTCAACAGAAGGGTCAAGAACGTCCTGCTGGCCGCCATGATCTGCGAGCACGCGGTCATCGCGGTCATCCTCGGTCTTCCGTTCTTCTCGCTGGCGATGATCGCGGCCGACGCGGTGTTCCTTCCGACGTCGTTCCTGCGGCGCGTGGGCGGATGGGCGGCACGCGCGCGTGGAGCTGTCTTTTCCCGGGGCGGCACGGTGCCGGCGCAGCGCGTGGCGGATGCGGAAGCGGCCCCGGAAGCCACTGAGCACGCGCGCGTAGGCTTCCCTTCATGACAGGGACGTACGCGGATGACGTGGCAGGACCGGGTGCTGCGGTGCGCGCCTGGCGGGGTCTCGCCGACACGTCCGTGCTGCTCGACGGCTTTCACGCCATCAAGCACGCCCTGCGCTTCGGGGCGCGGATTCCGGCGGCGCTGGCGGGCGACAGGGCCGCCGTCCTCGCCCTTGCCGACGAGCTCGCGCCGGATGTGCGGGACGCTCTCGACGCGCTCCTCGTGCAGGTTCCCGAAGAGAAGCTGCGGGATCTTGTGCCGCGCCTGCACCCGACGGGCGTGGCCGCGCTCGCGGTACGTCCCTCGCGGACGGCCAATCTGGAGGCGCTTGCACGGGTGCCGAGGACCGCTCCGGTCGTCGTCCTGGACGATCCGCGCAATCTGGGGAACGCGGGGGCGGTGATCCGGCTCGCCGCGGGATTCGGGGCGACCGGGGTCGTCACGACGGGCACGCTCGACCCCTGGCACCCCACGGTCGTGCGCGGTGGCGCGGGCCTGCACTTCGCGACGGCCGTCGAGCGGATGGACGTCTCCGAGCTGCCCCCGGGGCCGATGTTCGCGCTCGACGCGGAGGGCGAGGACATCCGCGGTCTGAAGCTGCCGGACGACGCCGTGCTGGCCTTCGGGTCCGAGCGCAGCGGCCTGTCCGCGCAACTGCGGGCCCGCTCCGACCACTTGGTGTCCCTGCCGATGCGGCCCCAGGTCTCCAGCTACAACCTGGCGACCAGTGTGGGGATGACGCTCTTCCACTGGTCGGCGGGCAGGCCTCCGGGCGCGGAGGCCTGAACCCGCCGGGGAGCCTCAGGCGTCCCTGCGCACCTCCACCACGCGGAACCGGTTGGCCACGAACGCGCCGTCGCACAGGGCCGAGTTCGCCGCCGGGTTGCCGCCCGAGCCGTGGAAGTCCGAGAACGCCGCCGTCTGGTTCACATAGACGCCGCCCGTGAGGTTCAAGGAAAGCTGGGCGCACTCCTCGAGGCAGGTCTCCTCCACGGCCTGCGACACCTCGTCCGACGTCGTGTACGCGCCGACCGTCATCGCGCCCTTGTCGCGCACCGTGCGGCGCAGCAGCTCCACCGCGTCCGTCGCCGAGTCGACCGCCACGGCGAAGGAGACGGGGCCGAAGCACTCGCTCAAGTAGGCCGCTTCGGCGTCCGGCTTCGCGCCGTCCAGCTTCACGATCACCGGGGTGCGGACCACGGCGTCCGGGAACTCAGGGTTGGCGATCTCCCGTGAGGGGAGGGCGACTTCACCGATTCCGGCGGCCGCCTCCAGGCGCGCCTTCACATCGGGGTTGACCAGGGCTCCGAGGATGCCGTTCGCCCGGGCGTCGTCGCCGAGCAGGCCGTTCACCGACGCGGCGAGGTCGGACACCACATCGTCGTACGACTTGGTGCCGGCGTCCGTGGCGATGCCGTCGCGCGGGATGAGGAGGTTCTGCGGGGTCGTGCACATCTGGCCGCTGTACAGCGACAGGGAGAAGGCCAGATTGGCCAGCATTCCTTTGTAGTTGTCCGTCGACTCGACGACGACCGTGTTGACGCCGGCCTTTTCCGTGTAGACCTGCGCCTGGCGGGCGTTGGTCTCCAGCCAGTCGCCGAAGGCCGTCGAGCCCGTGTAGTCGATGATCTTGATCTCGGGGCGGACGGCGAGGGTCTTGGCGATGCCCTCGCCGGGGCGCTCGGCGGCCAGGCACACCAGGTTCGGGTCGAAGCCCGCGTCGGCGAGGACCTCGCGGGCGACGCGTACCGTCAGGGCCAGCGGGAGGACCGCGCGGGGGTGGGGCTTGACCAGGACCGGGTTGCCGGTGGCCAGGGAGGCGAAGAGGCCCGGGTAGCCGTTCCACGTCGGGAACGTGTTGCAGCCGATCAGGAGCGCGACGCCACGCGCCACGGGCGTGAAGCGCTTGTCCAGAGCGATCGGGTCGCGCTTGCCCTGGGGCTTGGACCACTCGGCGGCATCAGGGGTGCGCGCCTGCTCCACGTAGGCGTACGCCACCGCTTCCAGGCCGCGGTCCTGGGCGTGCGGGCCGCCCGCCTGGAACGCCATCATGAAGGCCTGGCCGCTGGTGTGCATGACCGCGTGCGCCAGCTCGTGCGTGCGCGCGCTGATGCGCTTGAGGATCTCCAGACAGACCATCGCGCGCACTTCCGCGCCCGCGTCGCGCCAGGCCCGCATTCCGGCCCGCATCGCGGGCAGCAGCGCGTCGATGTCCGGGTGGGGGTACGTGATGCCCAACTCAGGGCCGTACGGCGAGACTTCCGCGCCCACCCAGTCGTCCGTGCCCGGCTGGTCGAGGTCGAAACGGGTGCCCAGGAGGGCGTCGAAGGCGGTCTTGCCCTCCGGCAGGCTCAGGCTGCCGTTCTCTCCATAGGCCTTGGGGTGCTCGGGGTGCGGCGACCAGTACGCGCGCGTGCGGATCGTCTCCAGCGCCTGGTCAAGCGTGGGCCGGTGGGTGGCGATCAGCTGGTGCGCGGTGAGTTCGGCGGCCATGTCGGACCAACTCCTCGTCGTGCCGGCTCTTCGTCGAGCCGACGGGCCGGGCGGGGCAGTGGGCAGGAACAGACGGACAGAGCTAGAGTAACCGAACGATCGGTCGGGACAAGGGGGTCCGCCGAACCTGTGGACAAGTTCTCGCCGGGCACCCCGCACCCTCCGGCGGACACCTCGTGCGGGAGGATCGCGAGCATGACAGCACTTGAGCTCAGCAGCCCCGTTGCCGTCGTCGGCACCGGCACCATGGGGCAGGGCATCGCCCAGGTGGCCCTGCTCGCGGGCCACCCCGTGCGGCTGTACGACGCCGTGCAGGGCCAGGCGCAGAAGGCGGCCGGCGCGATCGCGGCCCGCCTGGACAGGCTGGTCGAGAAGGGCAGGCTGACGGCCGACGACCGCGCCGCCGCCGGTGACCGGCTCATGCCCGTCGAGAGCCTCGCGGGGCTTGCCGGCTGCGGGCTCGTCATCGAGGCGATCCTGGAGCAACTGGACGTCAAGCAGCGTCTCTTCGAAGAACTCGAAGGGATTGTCGCCGAGGACTGTCTCCTCGCCACCAACACGTCATCCCTGTCCGTCACCGCCATCGCGGGCACCCTCGACAAGCCCGGCCGCTTCGTGGGCCTGCACTTCTTCAACCCCGCGCCGCTGCTCCCGCTCGTCGAGGTGGTCAGCGGCTTCGCGACCGAAGAAACGGCCGCCACGCGCGCGTACGAGACGGCGAAGGCCTGGGGCAAGACCCCGGTGCGCAGCGCGGACACCCCCGGCTTCATCGTCAACCGCATCGCGCGCCCCTTCTACGCTGAGGCACTGCGCCTCTACGAGGAGCGGGTCGCCGACCCGGCCACGATCGACGCGGTCCTGCGCGAATGCGGCGGCTTTAAGATGGGCCCCTTCGAACTCACCGACCTCATCGGCCAGGACGTGAACGAGGCGGTCACTCGCTCCGTGTGGGAGTCCTTCTTCCAGGACCCCAAGTTCACGCCCTCGCTCGCCCAGCGCCGCCTCGTCGAATCGCGCCGCCTGGGCCGCAAGTCCGGACAGGGCTGGTACGCGTACGGGGACGAGGCCGTGCCTGCGGAGCCGCACACCGCGGCGCCTGCGAAGGCCCCCGAGTCCGTCGTCCTCCACGGCGATCTCTTCCCGGCGGACGCGCTCGTCGACCTCATCAGGAAGGCGGGCATCCGGGTGGGCCGCGGGAAGGGCGTCCCGAGCTACCCGGGCTTCATCGAGCTCCCCAGCGGCGTGCACCTCGCCCTGGCCGACGGAACCGCGGCCGACGCTGCGGCGGAACCCAGGATCGACTTCGACCTCGCGCTGGACTACCGGGCCGTGACCCGGATCGCCGTCGCCCCGTCGAGCAGGGTGGACGAACAAGCCCTGAAGGAGGCGATCGGCCTCTTCCAGGCGCTCGGCAAGAAGGTCAGCGTCATCGGGCACACCCCGGGGATGATCGTGGCCCGCACGGTGTGGATGCTCGTCGACTTCGCGCTGGACGCCGTGGGCCGTGAAGTGGCGAGCGCCGAGGACATCGACACCGCGATGCGGCTGGGCGTCAACTACCCGCTCGGCCCGCTGGAATGGGGCCGCCGCCTCACCGCGTACCGGGTGGCCGAGTCGCTCGACGTCCTGAACGACGAGTACCCGACGGGGCGTTACGCACCGTCCCAGGCCCTGCGGCGTCAGGCCGTGCGAGAGGAATACTCATGACCACCGCACGGCGGGACACATACACCCCGGAGACGCTGCTCGGCGTGGCCGTGCGGGTCTTCAACGAGCGTGGCTACGACGGCACGTCCATGGAGCACCTCTCCAAGGCGGCCGGCATCTCCAAGTCCTCGATTTACCACCATGTGTCGGGCAAGGAGGAGCTGCTCCGCCGCGCGGTGAGCCGGGCGCTCGACGGGCTCTTCGGGATCCTCGGCGAGGAGCACGCGCGCGTGGGCAGCGCCGTCCAGCGCCTGGAGTACGTCACGCGCCGCACCGTCGAGGTGCTGGTGGCCGAACTGCCCTATGTGACTCTGCTCCTTCGGGTGCGCGGCAACACGGACACCGAGCGGTGGGCCATGGAGCGGCGCAGGGAGTTCGACCAGCAGGTCGCCGAACTGCTCAAGGAGGCCGTCGCGGACGGCGATCTGCGCTCGGACGTCGAGCTGCGCCTCGCCACCCGGCTGCTCTTCGGCATGATCAACTCCATCGTGGAGTGGTACCGCCCGGACGCCCGCGGTGCCTCATCGGGGGAGCAGGTCGCCGACGCCGTCGTCCAGCTGGCCTTCGCTGGGCTGCGCAGCGCGGCCTGACGGCTCAGCTCTCCGGCTCCAGGTCGTCCTCCTCGAAGACCAGCAACGTACGCGTGCTGAGCACTTCGGGGATGGACTGCAGCCGGGTGAGCACCAGCTCGCGCAGCGCGCGGTTGTCCGGCGTGTGCACCAGGAGCAGTACGTCGAAGTCGCCGCTGACCAGTGCGATGTGGGAGGCGCCGGGCAGCGTGCGCAGATGCTCGCGCACCGTGCGCCAGGTGTTCTGGACGATCTTGAGCGTGATGTACGCGGACGCCCCCTGACCTGCCCGTTCATGGTTGATCCTGGCGCCGAAGCCGCGGATCACGCCGTCGTCGATGAGGCGGTTGATCCGCGCGTACGCGTTGGCGCGTGACACATGGACGCGCTCGGCCACAGAACGTATCGACGCGCGACCGTCCGTGTGCAGGATGTGCAGAATGTCCCGGTCGATGGCGTCCAGTGGGCGCGGCAGACCTTGCTGGCGCTCGGGCGACCGCTCGACGAGCCGTTCTTCCGGCTGCTCGCCCGAGCGCTCTTCCGGACGATCGCCGTCGTGTCCGTCGGCCATTCGTTCAGATGCCATGTCCCCCCGCCTCCCTACCATGGACGTACTGCATCCATCCCAGGCTGTGGAGAACCGTTTGTCCACAGCCTGGAGGTGCCTGTAGCCAAAATGTGCCGACGACCGAACAATCGGTAGGTGAGGCGCCTCACATTGCCGCGCCTCTTTTGCCGCTCCCAAGAGGAGACCGCTTCCACATGGAGGTGCCGACATGACGGTCATGGAGCAGCGGGGCGTCTACCGGCCCACCCCGCCACCCGCATGGCAGCTGAGGACCGATCCCGCGCCGCTGCTGCCCGACGCGGAGCCGTACCGCGTCCTTGGCACGGAAGCCGCGGGCAAGGCCGACGAGGAGCTGCTGCGCCGCCTGTACTCGGAGTTGGTGCGCGGCCGCCGGTACAACGCACAGGCGACGGCTCTCACCAAGCAGGGCAGGCTCGCCGTCTACCCATCGAGCACCGGCCAGGAGGCCTGCGAGGTGGCCGCCGCGCTGGCGCTGGAGGAGCGGGACTGGCTCTTCCCCAGCTACCGCGACACGCTCGCCGCGGTCGCCCGTGGCCTCGACCCCGTGCAGGCGCTGACCCTGCTGCGCGGCGACTGGCACACCGGGTACGACCCCCGGGAGCACCGCATAGCTCCCCTGAGCACCCCCCTTGCGACCCAGCTCCCGCACGCCGTGGGCCTCGCGCACGCCGCGCGCCTCAAGGGCGACGACGTGGTCGCGCTCGCCATGGTCGGCGACGGCGGCACCAGCGAGGGCGACTTCCACGAAGCGCTGAACTTCGCCGCCGTATGGCAGGCACCCGTCGTCTTCCTGGTGCAGAACAACGGCTTCGCGATCTCCGTCCCGCTCGACAAGCAGACGGCGGCCCCGTCCCTGGCCCACAAGGCCGTCGGGTACGGCATGCCGGGACGTCTGGTGGACGGCAACGACGCGGCGGCGGTGCACGAGGTCCTTGCCGAGGCGGTGTCCCGCGCGCGTGAGGGCGGCGGTCCCACCCTGGTCGAAGCGGTGACGTACCGCATGGAAGCCCACACGAACGCCGACGACGCCACGCGCTACCGGGGCGACGCCGAGGTCGAGGCCTGGCGTGAGCACGACCCGATCCTGCTCCTGGAGCGGGAGTTGACCGGGCGGGGACTGCTCGACGAGGACGGGAAGCGGGTGGCCCGTGACGCCGCCGAGGTCATGGCGGCCGATTTGCGCGAGCGCATGAACCAGGACCCCGAGCTCGACCCCATGGACCTCTTCACGCACGTGTATGCCGAGCAGACCACCCAACTGCGGGAACAGGCCGCCCAGTTGCGGGCCGAGATCGAAGCATCCGAAGAAGACGACGCGGTCGGCGCGGATGGCGAGGAGAACGCGCGATGAGCACGCTCGCGGCCGAACGGGCCGCCAAGAAGGCCGCCAAACCGGCCACCATGGCGCAGGCGCTGGGCCGCGCGCTGCGTGACTCGATGGCCGAGGATCCGACCGTGCACGTCCTCGGAGAGGACGTCGGGGCGCTCGGCGGGGTCTTCCGGATCACCGACGGACTCACCAAGGAGTTCGGCGAGGACCGCTGTACCGACACACCGCTCGCCGAGGCCGGCATCCTGGGGACGGCCGTGGGCATGGCGATGTACGGTCTTCGGCCCGTCGTCGAGATGCAGTTCGACGCCTTTGCCTACCCCGCCTTCGAGCAGCTCATCTCGCACGTGGCGCGGATGCGGAACCGCACGCGGGGCGCGATGCCGCTGCCCATCACGGTGCGCGTGCCCTACGGAGGTGGCATCGGGGGCGTCGAGCACCACAGCGACTCCTCCGAGGCGTACTACATGGCGACTCCGGGGCTCCATGTCGTCACGCCCGCCACGGTCGCCGACGCCTACGGACTGCTCAGGGCGTCCATCGCCTCCGACGACCCGGTCGTGTTCCTGGAGCCGAAGCGCCTCTACTGGTCCAAGGCCGACTGGAACCCGGACGCGCCGCAGACCGTGGAGCCCATAGGCCGCGCGGTGGTGCGGCGCTCCGGGCGCAGCGCCACGCTCCTCACGTACGGCCCTTCCGTGCCCGTCTGTATGGAGGCAGCCGAGGCGGCCGTCGCCGAGGGCTGGGACCTCGAAGTGGTCGACCTGCGCTCCCTGGTGCCGTTCGACGACGAGACGGTGTGCGCTTCGGTACGGCGGACGGGGCGCGCGGTCGTCGTGCACGAGTCGGGCGGCTTCGGCGGACCCGGCGGGGAGATCGCCGCTCGCGTCACGGAGCGGTGCTTCCACCATCTGGAGGCGCCGGTGCTGCGCGTCGCGGGATTCGACATCCCCTATCCGCCGCCGATGCTCGAGAAGCACCACCTGCCGGGCGTGGACCGGATCCTGGACGCGGTCGCGCGGCTGCAGTGGGAGGCGGAGAGCTGATGGCGCAGGTGCTCGAATTCAAGCTGCCCGACCTGGGGGAAGGGCTGACCGAGGCCGAGATCGTCCGCTGGCTCGTCCAGGTCGGCGACGTCGTCGCGGTCGACCAGGCGGTCGTCGAGGTCGAGACGGCCAAGGCGATGGTCGAGGTGCCCTGCCCCTACGGGGGCGTGGTGACCGCCCGGTTCGGCGAGGAGGGGGCCGAACTGCCGGTGGGCGCCCCACTGTTGACGGTCGCCGTGGGCGCACCGGCCGGGACCCGTGCTCCGGAGGAGCCGGCGGAGCGGGCCCTGCAGGCGGCTGCCGCCGAGGAGTCGTCGGGGAACGTGCTGGTGGGGTACGGCACGGCGGCGGCGCCGGCGCGGCGTCGGCGGGTGCGGTCCGCCCCGCGGGAGAAGGCGGTGCAGGCGGCGGTGCAGGCCCCCGCGCCGGAGCCCGTCGCGCCGGTCGATGCCGGGGTGCGGGATACGCGCCCGCGGGTGGACGGTCCTGTTCCGGTGATCTCGCCTCTCGTGCGGAAGCTGGCGCGTGAGAACGACGTCGACCTGCGCGGACTGCCGGGTTCCGGACCCGACGGGCTGATCACGCGGGCCGACGTGGAGGGTGCCATCGCGGCGGAGCGTGCGATCACGCACGGGGCGGAGCTCACCGAGGGACAGGTGAGCGACGAGGTGCGCGAGGCAGTGACGCAACGGGTCATGGCGCGCAAGGCCGCCGTGCGCGAGGACGACGAGCTCATCCGCGCGGGCCGTGCCGAGTCGCGCCGTCTGGTGGAGGCGGGTGGCGAGCCCGTGCACGCGGGACTGGCCTCGCGGCATCCGCTGACCGGCATCCGCGGTCTTGTCGCCGACAAGATGTCCCGCAGCAGGCGCGAGATACCGGAAGCCACCTGCTGGGTCGACGCCGACGCGACGGAACTGCTCGCGGCGCGCGCCGCGATGAACGCCTCCGTGAAGGAGGGCGACGGCCGCAAGATCTCGCTGCTCGCCCTGTTCGCCCGCATCAGCGTGGCCGCCCTGGCCCGCTATCCGATGCTCAACTCCACGGTGGACATGGAGGCGCGCGAGGTGGTCCGGCTCGCCGACGTCCACCTCGGGTTCGCCGCGCAGACCGACCGCGGGCTCGTCGTCCCTGTGGTGCGGCATGCCCACACGCGGACCACGGATTCCGTCAACGCGGAGCTGATCCGGCTGACGGAGGCCGCGCGCGACGGGAAGCTGACGCCCGGGGAACTGACGGGCGGCACCTTCACGTTGAACAACTACGGGGTGTTCGGGGTCGACGGCTCCACGCCGATCATCAACCACCCCGAGGCGGCCATGCTGGGCGTGGGCCGGATCGTGCCCAAGCCATGGGTGCACCAAGGGGAGTTGGCGGTGCGGCATGTCGTGCAGCTCTCCCTCACCTTCGACCACCGGGTGTGCGACGGCGGCACGGCCGGCGGGTTCCTGCGGTTCGTGGCGGACTGCGTGGAGCAGCCTGCGGTGTTGCTGCGAGGGGTGTGAGGGGCGCAGGGGCAGTGGTGTGAGCCCTGGTGCGGTGGTGTGAGTCCCCGTACAGAGGGGTGGCATTGATCCTTCGTGCGCCCATACTCGGGGGATGACCGCGCAATGGGCTCCAGAGGGCGCCGCATCCGCCCCGTACGACGCCGTGGTGCTGGCGGGCGGCGGCGCCCGACGGCTCGGCGGGGCGGACAAGCCGGGCGTCCGGGTCGGCGGCCGGGCGCTGCTCGACCGGGTGCTCGGCGCGTGTGCCGACGCGGGGGTCACCGTCGTCGTCGCGGGGCCACGTCCGACCGCGCGCCCGGTGGTGTGGGCGCGCGAGGAGCCCGCCGGAGCGGGGCCGCTCGCCGCGCTCGACGCGGGGCTGCGGCGTACGGCGGCGGAGCGGGTGGTGGTCCTCTCCGCCGATCTGCCGTTCCTGGGGGAGCGAACCGTGCGGCGGCTTGTCGCCGCGCTCGGCGAAGATCCCGTGGCGGGCGGCGCGGTGGACGGTGCGGTGCTCACCGATCCCGGTGGCCGGGACCAGCCGCTGGTCGCGGCCTACCGAAGTGCCGCGCTGCGGCGGGAGATCGGTGCGCTCGCGGACGAGCACGGTGGTCTGACGGGGCTTCCGCTGCGGCGGCTCACCGCGCGGCTCGCGCTGACGCGGGTCGCCGATCCCGTGGCGTCGTTCGACTGCGACACCTGGGACGACATCGCCGCCGCCAGGGCGCGCATCAGGGAGCATGGGCACGTGTTGGATGAATGGATTTCCGCAGTCAAGGACGAACTGGGCATCGACCTCGACGTCGACACCGGCCTCCTGCTCGACCTCGCCCGCGACGCGGCGCACGGCGTGGCCAGGCCGGCCGCCCCGCTGACCACGTTCCTCGTGGGGTACGCGGCCGCCGCGGGCGGAGCGGGAGCCGGGCCCGAAGCGGTGGCCGACGCGGCCCGCAAGGCGACGGCACTGGCCGCGCGGTGGGCGGAGGAGGCCGCCGACGGCGGTGCCGAGCCCAAGCCGGGCGCCGGTTCCGCGGAGCCGGACGCCGGGGCCGCCACGCGGCCGGACGCCGGATGAGCGGGCAGCCCCTGCCGGACGCCGAGCTCGACGAGGCTCTCGCCCTGGTGAACGACGACTATGTACGCCGCGGACAAGGCGCCTCCGGCGGTCACGGCGTCCCGGGTGCGCAGACCGCCCCGGACGAGCGGGCACCGGGCGGCGGCGCGCAGCCGGGCGAGGGCAACACTCGGGCCGACGGGGGCACCCCGGGCACCCCGGGCACGCCGGGCGCTTCGAGCGGGGATGGCGCCCCGGCTGGGCACGGCGCCCCCGGTGGGCAAGACGCCCCTGGCGGGCACAGTGCTCCCAACGGGCCCAGCACCCCAAGTCAGCAGGCGCCCCAGGGTGAACAGCCGGGCGGAAGCGGCGCTTCGGCCGGCCGCGGCACCCCGAGCACGCCGCGTACCCCGACCTCACCGGGCACCCCCAGCCAGCACAGCGCTCCCAGCGGGCCCAGCACCCCAAGTCAGCAGGCGCCCCGGGGTGACCAGCCAGCCGACAGCGGCGCCCCGTCCGGCCGCGGCACCCCGAGCACGCCGCGCACCCCGAACTCACCGGGCGCCCCCGGCCAGCACAGCGCTCCCAGCGGGCCCAGCACCCCCAGCCAACACAGTGCCCCGGCCAAGGACGCCACCCCCGCCCAGCCCAGCACCCCCGCCAAGGACGCCACCCCCGCCCAACACACCGCCCCCAAGCGCACCCCCAACCACGCCCCCGTGCACCGCGACATCACCCCCTGGCCCGCCGCCCGTGCTATCGCCGCGCGTGCTCCCCGGCCCGTTCCTTCCGGAGCCGTGCCCGCGTCCGTGCCCCTGGAGCAGGCGCTCGGGCTCGTGCTTGCGTCGGCCGTTGTTGCGCTGACCGATCTGCCCTCCTTCGACACCTCGGCCATGGACGGCTGGGTCGTCGCGGGGCCGGGGCCCTGGGTCGTTCTCGACGAGGGGATTCTGGCCGGGCAGGAGGGGACCGTGTCGCTCGCCGACGGGGACGCGGTGCGGATCGCGACCGGGGCCCGGATCCCGAGGGAAGCCACGGCTGTCATCCGCCGCGAGCACGGACTCATCGACGACAAGGGGCGGCTGCACCCGCAGCGTGACGTCGCGCACGGGCAGGACATCCGGCCGCGCGGCCAGGAGTGCCGCTCCGGCGATCAACTCCTGCCGCCCGGTGCCCTGGTGACCCCGGCAGTGCTTGGCCTGGCCGCGGCCGCCGGGTACGACCGGCTGCCGGTGGTCCCCCGCCCCCGTGCCGAAGTCCTCGTCCTGGGCGATGAGTTGCTGACCGAGGGACTCCCCCACGACGGTCTCATCCGGGACGCGCTCGGGCCCATGCTGCCGCCCTGGCTCCGATCACTCGGTGTCGACGTCATCGGCGTACGGCGGCTCGGTGACGATGCCGAGGCGCTGCGTCAGGCCATCACCACCTCCACCGCCGATCTCATCGTCACCACCGGCGGCACCGCCGCCGGGCCGGTCGACCATGTCCACCCGACCCTGAGCCGCATCGACGCCGAGCTCCTCGTGGACGGCGTCGCGGTGCGCCCGGGGCATCCGATGCTGCTCGCACGGATCCACCCCGACCAGCACCTCGTCGGGCTGCCGGGCAATCCGCTCGCCGCCGTCTCGGGGCTGCTGACCCTGGCCGAGCCCCTGCTGCGCACGCTCTCGGGGCGCCCCGTGCCGGTGCCGTACACGGCTGTCGTACGCGAGGACGTGCACGGGCACCCGCACGACACCCGGCTCGTCCCCGTCACGCTCCGCGGCGACGACGCGCTGCCGTTGCACTACAACGGGCCCGCGATGCTGCGTGGCGTCGCGGTGGCCGAGGGGCTCGCCGT
Source organism: Streptomyces sp. NPDC021622 (assembly GCF_040640795.1). Lineage (NCBI taxonomy): Bacteria > Bacillati > Actinomycetota > Actinomycetes > Kitasatosporales > Streptomycetaceae > Streptomyces > Streptomyces sp. NPDC021622. The sequence continues at coordinate 161,800 of NZ_JBFACK010000015.1, read as the reverse complement.
GGTCCCGCCCGGCGGTGCGCGCAAGGGCCAGGAGCTGGAGATTCTCGACCTGCCCTGGGCCGTGCCCGAAGTGGGCGGCTACGCGACCGGGGTGTGTTTCACGTGAAACTTCACGGCCAGGACGCGATCGCCCGCCACCCCGACGAACATCTGGTGACCCACCGGATCAAGCTGCCGCGACGGGTCGTCGAGCGCCCCCTGCGGCAGGTCGGCAAGCGGCTGCTCATGGCGCTCGGGGTGCTCGCCCTGACGACCCTCATCGTCTGGATCGACCGCGGCGGTTACCACGACAACTCGGACGACGGGCTCGACTTCCTCGACGCCGCCTACTACTCCACCGTCACGCTCTCCACCACGGGCTACGGCGACATCGTCCCGTACAGCGACAGCGCGCGGCTCTGCAACATCCTGCTGATCACGCCGCTGCGTGTGCTCTTTCTGATCATCCTGGTCGGAACCACACTTGAAGTACTCACGGAACGTACGCGCGAGGAATGGCGTCTGAACCGCTGGAGGTCCAACTTGCGTGAACACACCGTCGTCGTCGGCTTCGGCACCAAGGGCCGTTCCGCGATCCAGACCGTCCGCGCGACCGGTCTGAAGGCGGAGCAGATCGTGGTGGTCGACCCGAGCGCGAAGGTCGTCGACGCCGCCACCGCCGAGGGGTACGCGGGCGTCATCGGCGACGCGACGCGCAGCGATGTGCTGCTCCGTGCCGAGGTGCAGCGGGCCCGGCAGATCATCATCGCGACGCAGCGCGACGACACCGCCGTCCTGGTCGCCCTCACCGCCCGGCAGATGAACCGCGGGGCGAAGATCGTGGCCGCGGTGCGCGAGGAGGAGAACGCGCCGCTGCTGCGGCAGTCCGGCGCGGACGCGGTGATCACCAGCGCGAGCGCGGCGGGGCGGCTGCTCGGGCTCTCCTGCCTCAGCCCCAGCGCCGGCATGGTCATGGAGGACCTGATCCAGCAGGGCAGCGGCCTCGACCTCGTCGAGCGGCCGGTCATAAAGGCCGAGGTGGGCCTGGGCGTCCGGGAGACAGAGGATCTGATCGTGAGTGTGGTGCGGGGGCACCGGGTGCTCGGCTACGACGATCCCGCCGTCGGGAAGCTGCAGTTGATGGACCGTCTCATCACCATCGTGCGGGCCTCGCCGCAGCCCACGGCGACGTCTGACGCGCGCCCGTCTCCGCCGGGTGGAGGGATCCGCGCCTAGCCGAACCGGCCGGATTCGCCGGGGAGTAGCCTCGCCCGCATGCATGCGATCACGATCCCTGAAGCCGGTGGGCCCGAAGCGCTCGTGTGGGCCGAGGTCCCCGATCCCGTACCTGGTGAGGGCGAGGTTCTCGTCGAGGTCGCGGCCAGTGCCGTGAACCGCGCCGACCTGCTCCAGCGCCAGGGCTTCTACAACCCGCCGCCCGGCTCGTCCCCGTACCCGGGACTGGAATGCTCGGGCCGCGTCAAGGCGATTGGCACCGGCGTCTCCGGCTGGGAGATCGGCGACGAGGTCTGCGCGCTGCTCGCGGGCGGCGGCTACGCCGAGCAAGTCGTCGTCCCCGTGGGCCAGTTGCTGCCGGTCCCGGAGGGCGTCGACCTCGTCACGGCGGCCGCCCTGCCCGAGGTGACCTCGACCGTCTGGTCGAACGTCTTCATGATCTCCCACCTGCGGCCCGGCGAGACTTTCCTCGTGCACGGTGGCTCAAGCGGCATCGGCACCATGGCGATCCAGCTGGCGAAGGCCGTCGGCGCCAAGGTGGCGGTCACCGCGGGCAGCAAGGAGAAGCTGGACTTCTGCCGGGAACTCGGCGCGGACATCCTCGTCAACTACCGCGAGCAGGACTTCGTCGAGGAGATCAAGAACGCCACGGACGGCGCGGGCGCCGACGTCATCCTCGACAACATGGGCGCCAAGTACCTGGACCGCAACGTCCAGACCCTCGCGACCAGCGGGCGCCTCGCGATCATCGGCATGCAGGGCGGCATCAAGGGCGAGCTGAACATCGCCACGCTCCTGGGCAAGCGGGCCGCCATTACGGCGACGACGCTGCGGGCGCGGCCCCTGGAGGAGAAGGCCGCCATCGTGGCGGCGGTGCGGGAGCATGTGTGGCCGCTGATCGGTGCGGGGCATGTGCGTCCGGTTGTCGACCGGACGGTGCCGATGCGGGAGGCTGCGGCCGCTCATCGGGTGTTGGAGGAGAGCGCGCATATTGGGAAGGTGCTGCTCGTTCGCTGAGGGGTCGGTGCCACCTTTTCTGCGGGCCGATTGTGGCTGGTCGCGCAGTTCCCCGCGCCCCTAACGGGGCCCGGTAACGCGGCCCCCGCAAGACCCGATACCGCACGGCCGAGATGCCGGACCCCTCCCGCTATGTGACGCTTGATCCAGCTTCAGTGATCTCTCTCGATCTTGGCGATCCGGTAGCGGGAGGGGGTCAGCGCGGTGACTCCACGACTCAGGCCGTTGGTGGTTTCGGCGGTGTTCCTGACCGCCACCGTCCTCCCCTCCTCGTACGTCTCGTATGCCGCGTACGCCGTCGAGCCCTCCCCCAGCGAGACCTTCGCCGGGAGTGTCCCCGGCGAAGGCAGGGCCAGGCCGGGACGCGCAGAGCCGTCGCCTCCGCCCCCTTCGGCGTCCGTACCGGCCCACCCGCCGCAGCCGAAGCCGCGGCCGTCCCTGGCGCAGCAGCCCGCCACCAAGACCACTGCCTCCGACGCCACCCGGAAGACCGCCGCTGAGCCCGTCGTCCCCGGCCTCAGCGTCCTGCCGCTCGGCAGCGGCCTCGTCCTCATCGGCCTCGGCCTGGGGTTCTTCGCCGTGCGGCTGCGCGGCGGCTGACACGGCCGACGGCTTCGTACACGGTGGATCACCGGCTTATGGGGGCACCACCGATGTGTGATGTACGGGTGCGAGAGAATGGCGGCATGGAGATGCCGAGGAACGAACGGTCGCCGGAGAGCCCCCAAGTCCTGGTTGTCGGACAGGACGGAATGGCGCTCGGCGGCGGCGGAGACGATGACTCCCACGAGGTCCCGGTGACGGAGATGGTCGAACAGCCGGCCAAGGTCATGCGCATCGGCAGCATGATCAAGCAGCTGCTCGAGGAGGTGCGGGCGGCTCCTCTGGACGAGGCGAGCCGGGTGCGGCTCAAGGAGATCCACGCCAGTTCGGTCAAGGAGCTCGAGGACGGTCTCGCCCCCGAGCTCGTCGAAGAGCTGGAGCGGCTCTCCCTTCCGTTCACGGAGGAGACGACGCCGAGCGACGCCGAGCTGCGGATCGCTCAGGCCCAGCTGGTGGGCTGGCTCGAAGGGCTCTTCCACGGGATCCAGACGACCCTGTTCGCGCAGCAGATGGCGGCGCGGGCGCAGCTGGAGCAGATGCGGCGCGCGTTGCCGCCCGGCATGGGCGGTGGCGAGGAGGACGAGGACGGCGGCGTCGCGGGGCGCTCCGGAGGGCCTTACCTCTAGGTCCTCCAGGTCCTCTGGACGGTCGCCAGACACCGAACGAACAACGCGGAGGGCCCGGTCACGAGGTGACCGGGCCCTCCGCGTTGCCGTGGATGATCAGGCGGTGATCAGGCGGGGTTGCCCGTGGAGACGGTGAACTGGATCTCCACGTCGTCCGGGTCGACGTCGGAGTCTCCCTTGGGGGTCTGCGTCATGACGGTGTCCTCCCCGTAGGTGTTCTCGTCCACCTCGCTCTTGTCGTACTCCCAGCCCGCCGCCTGCAGGCACTTCTGCACGGACCGCCAGTCCTTGAACGTGAAGTCAGGGACCTTGATCTTGTTCTCGTCGTTGTACGCCGTGTCGGGCTCGGTGCACTCTTCGGTCTCGATCGTCTGCGTCCGGTCGGGACCGCGGTGCCCCGCCACCGGCGCGTTCGACTTCTTGTCCTTGGGGTCCTTGCCGCCCTCGTCGCCGCCGCCCAGCGAGACCGCCGCGATGACGCCGCCGATGGCCAGCAGTGCGACGACGATCGAGCCGACGACCACAGGCATGTTCTTCTTGCCGCCGCCCGAGCCCGAGCCCGAGCCGCCGCCCTGGCCCTGTACGGACGTCTGCGCCGGCTGCGGCGAGACCGTGTACGGAGGCGGGGTCTGCGAGGCCTGCGGTGCGTACGCGTTCGTGGGCGGCGGGGTCTGGTAGCCGGCCTGCTGCGGGTAGCCGTAGCCCGGGGTCACCGGGGCCGGGGTTGCCGGGCCGTACGAACCGGGCTGGTACGGCGTCTGGACGTTGCCGCCCTGCGGCATCGAGGTGTCGACCGGCGGGAAGACCGCGGAGCCGACGCCCGCGCCGCTCGCGGTCTGGGCGCCCGGCACGATGCTCGGCGCGGCCGTCTGGAAGGACTGGGCGACGCGCAGGCACTCGTCGCGCATCGCCTCCGCGGTCGGGAAACGCTCGTTCGGGTTCTTCTTGAGCGCGCGGGCGACGATCGCGTCGAGCGCCGGCGGCAGCGAGCGGTTGATCGAGGACGGAGCGACCGGCTCCTCCTGGACGTGCGCGTACGCGATGGCCAGCGGCGAGTCCGCCTCGAACGGCAGCCGGCCGGTGGTCAGCTGGAAGAGCATGATGCCGACCGAGTACAGGTCGGAGCGGGCGTCGACGCCGCGGCCGAGGGCCTGCTCCGGCGACAGATACTGCGGGGTGCCGACGACCATGCCGGTCTGCGTCATGGAGGTGACGCCGGACTGCATGGCGCGGGCGATGCCGAAGTCCATCACCTTGACGACGTTGCGCTTCGTCATCATCACGTTGCCGGGCTTGATGTCGCGGTGGACCAGGCCCATCTCGTGGCTGATCTCGAGCGCGGCGAGCACATCGGCGGTGATCTTCAGCGCCTGGTCGGTCGGCATCGCGCCGAACTGGGCGACGGACGCGTCGAGGACGGAGCCGAGCGGCTTGCCCTCCACGTACTCCATGACGATGTACGGCATCGTCGCGCCGTCGAGGTCGTCCTCGCCGGTGTCGAAGACCGAGACGATGTTCGTGTGCGTGAGCTTGGCCACCGACTGGGCCTCGCGGCGGAAGCGCTCGCGGAAGGACTGCTCGCGGCCGAGCTCGGTGTGCAGCGTCTTGATCGCGACTTGGCGGTCGAGTACGGAGTCGTACGCCAGGTGAACGGAGGCCATGCCGCCTTCACCGAGAAGATCGCGAAGCTGATACCGGCCACCGGCCAGCGAACGCCCCGCATACCGTCCCTGTGCGCCGTCCTGGCTGCTCATGTCGTGCGTCCCCCATCGGCGCGGTGTGCCGGACGGCTCCGCGATCGGTGATCGATTCCCGCTATTCCTGGCCAAGTCTGCCCGAGGGCACTGACACGTCAAGCTCGATGCCCGTTCCGTGACCGTACGCGCAAGAAGCGTCTCGGAAGCGTTACAAGTTTGCGCATCAACCCCCATGGCGGGTTTGATGTCCGGTCCACCTCGAACCGACGTGCCGCGTTAAGGCTGTAGCGTGGCCCGGGTTCCCCCAGTACCACCAAGCACCACGACCAGAAACGACGGCGAGGACTGATGGCACAGACGCAGCGCGCTCAGGGCCCGTCCGACCCCGAGGCGACTGGCGGCGGTATGTCAGATGCGCCGGAGTTGTGGGGTAATGGCGGGCTTGTCGGGGACGGCCGATACCGGCTGACCCGCAGACTCGGCCGTGGCGGCATGGCAGAGGTGTTCGCGGCCGAGGACGTACGTCTCGGTCGTACGGTCGCCGTCAAGCTGCTCCGCTCAGACCTCGCCGAGGACCCGGTCTCCAAGGCCCGCTTCACGCGCGAGGCCCAGTCGGTGGCGGGGCTCAACCACCACGCGGTGGTGGCGGTCTACGACTCCGGCGAGGACGTCGTCGGGCCGAATGTCGTCCCGTACATCGTCATGGAGATCGTCGAGGGCCGGACGATCCGCGATCTGCTGATCAACGCGGAGGCGCCGGGCCCCGAGCAGGCCCTGATCATCGTCTCCGGAGTGCTCGAGGCGCTCGCCTACTCGCATCAGCACGGCATCGTGCACCGCGACATCAAGCCCGCGAACGTGATCATCACCAACACCGGCGCGGTGAAGGTGATGGACTTCGGCATCGCGCGCGCCCTGCACGGCGCCCAGTCGACGATGACGCAGACCGGCATGGTCATGGGCACGCCCCAGTACCTCTCCCCGGAGCAGGCGCTCGGCAAGGCCGTCGACCACCGCTCCGACCTGTACGCGACCGGCTGTCTGCTCTACGAACTCCTCGCGCTGCGGCCCCCGTTCACCGGTGAGACGCCGCTCTCCGTGGTCTACCAGCACGTCCAGGACATCCCCGTGCCGCCGTCCGAGGCCTCGGACGTGGCGCCGCCGGAGCTGGACGGGCTCGTCATGCGCTCGCTCGCCAAGGACCCGGACGACCGGTTCCAGACCGCCGAGGAGATGCGCGGTCTGGTCCAGTACGCGCTGCAGATGCTGGGCGAGCAGGGCAGCCACACCGGCACCTGGAACACCGGGCCCGTCGACATCGCGGGGATGCACCAGGGCGGCCACACCCCGGCGATGGGCGTCGCGGGCACCACCGCGATGCAGCACCCGGGCGACTCCGGCACGGCGCAGATCCCGGGCCCGATGCTGCGTCCGCCGGGCGGCGACGACGGCGGCTTCGACGGCGGTCACCGCGACGGGAACGGCCGGGGCGGCCGCGGCAAGATGTGGATCTTCGCCGTGCTCGCGATCATCGCGATCGCGGTGGGTGTCGCGGTCGCGCTGAACGCCGGCGGCGACAAGACGAAGGACAAGGAAACTCCGACGAAGGCGCCGACGAAGCAGTCGGAGTCGAAGGAGCCCAGCAAGAGTCCGGAGGAGTCGACGTCGGAGGAGGAGACCGTGCCGGGTGACGGCTCGGGCGGTCAGGGGGACTACACGCCCCCGGTGACGCCGTCCACCGACCCGACCACTCCGACGACGCCCACGGAGAGCGAGCCGACGGAGCCGACCGGCGAGCCGACGGAGCCGACCGGCGAGCCGACGGACGAGCCGACGGAGCCGACGGACGAGCCGACGGAGCCGACCGACGAGCCGACTCCGCCCACGGGCGGGGTCGACGGTGGCGTGGACGGCGGCGTCGACGGCTGAAGCAGCCGAAGCAGCTGAAGCGGCTTGATCAACGGCACGCGCGCGTGGAGCCCGGAAAGGGCACCACGCGCGCGTGCCGCGTTCTGCCCCTCTGGGGCCCGTCTACCGAAGGTGCTGAAGTCGGCGGTCCCGGCCGCCGTGCAGCGTGTGCACCGTGGCCAGCTGCGGCTCTATGCGGAGGTAGACCGGGTCGTAGAGATCGCCGTCCACGTAGTGCGGGCCCGGACCGAAGAGCTCCAGTTCGTCGTTGGTCGGCTCGATGACCTCGCAGACGCCGACGAACTGCACGGTCCACTGTGCCGTGCGGGAGCTCGCCGAGTTGAGATTGTCCGCTCCGTAGGCGACGACACTGCCGATGCAGGCCTGGTGGTAGCCGTACCCCTTGTGCATCCGCAGCAGGATGCGCCCGTCCACGACGATGTGGCGGGCCGCGGCGAGGAAGGGCAGCGCGCGCATGCTGGTCGCCACTCGGCCGTAGTCGGTGCGGCTGAGCAGTTCGTAGGCGAGCTGTTCGTCCTGTTCATCCGGTTCGTCGGTGGGCATGGCATCCACCCTCGGGCACGGCGAGGTGCCGGGACAGAGGATCCCGCCCCTAGAGGATCGGGACGTAAGTCCCTCAGAGCATGTACGTCCCTCAGAGCACCAGCACCGTCTTGCCCCGCGCCCCGCCGCCCCGGGCCTTGGCGATCGCCCGGGGAGCCTTCTCCAGGGGCACCTCGGCCTCGATCGGGACATCCAGGACCCCTTTGACGACCGCGGCGGCCAGGATGTCGAGCAGTTCCGAGCTGGCCCGCAGGTCGAAGTCGACGACCTCGACGCCGGGCGGCGACTGCGCGGGGTCGGCGGCGGAGCGGGTGGTGAGGGCGACACCGCCGGCCCGGACCAGGGCGGCGTTGGCGGCGAAGGACTCCGGGTCGCCGGAGACCAGGTCGACCATGGCGTCGATGCCCTGCGGGTACTCGTCGCGGACCGCGGCGGACAGGTCCCGCGATGTGGTGTCGATCGTGACGGCGGCCCCCAGGGCGGCCATCCGGTGCCGCTCGTCGCCGCGCACCGCCGCGAGGACACGGACCTCACGGCCCGCGGCGAGCTGGGTGAGCTGGGTGCCCACGCCGCCCGTCGCACCGACGACCAGGAGGCTCGCGCACTCGCGGACCCCCGCGGTCTGCAGGATCTGCGCCGCCGTCATCCCCGCGGTCGGCAGGACGGCCGCGCTCTCCAGGCTCAGGCCCGCCGGGACGGTGGAGATCACCGCGTCCTGCGGCATCGTCACGTATTCGGCGTAGCTGCCCGCGCCGATCGGCGGCCTGGACGCCTGGCCGAAGACGGCTTCGCCCACGTGGAAGCGCTCGGCGCCCGGCCCGACCGCGTCCACCCGGCCCGCGAAATCGACGCCCAGGACGAGCGGGAAGACGTGGGGCGCCTCGCCGTCGAGGAGGCCGTCGGCGGCCTGCCAGTCGTAGGGGTTCAGACAGGCGTAGTCGACCCTGACGAGCACTTCTCCGGGGCCGGGCAACGGATCCGGCAGTTCCATCAGCTCAGGCTCGGCCTTGAACGCCCTGACCGCGACAGCTCGCATGGCGGATCACCCTCCTGGTGGAACAGCCCCCCTGCCGGTGCGCGGGTCCGTTCAGTGGTGCTTCTCCGCCTGCAGGCGTGCCACGTACGCGGCCGCCTGGGAGCGCCGCTCCATGCCCAGCTTCGAGAGCAGGCTGGAGACGTAATTCTTGATCGTCTTCTCGGCGAGGTGCAGTCGCTCGCCGATCGCGCGGTTGGTCATGCCCTCGCCGATCAGGTCGAGGATCTTCCGCTCCTGGTCGGTGAGGTTCGCAAGGCGGTCGTCGCCCTTGGGGTTGTTCCCGTCGCGAAGGCGCTCCAGGACACGGGCCGTCGCCACCGGGTCGAGCAGGGACTTTCCGGCCGCCACATCACGTACGGCGGTGAGCAGTTCATTGCCGCGAATGGCCTTGAGTACATAGCCGGAAGCGCCGGCCATGATCGCGTCGAAGAGGGCCTCGTCATCGGCGAACGAGGTGAGCATCAGGCATTTGATGTCCTCGTTCTGCGAACGGATCTCGCGGCAGACCTCCACCCCGCTGCCGTCCGGAAGCCGTACGTCGAGAACGGCCACATCGGGGCGCGTGGCCGGGATTCTGACCAGGGCGTCGGCCGCCGTGCCCGCTTCGCCGACGACCTCGATATCGGACTCCACGGAGAGCAGCTCATGGACTCCACGCCGGACCACTTCGTGATCGTCGAGGAGGAATACCGTAATTTTTCCGTCTTCGCGCACGGGATCAGTCTCACACACCAGCTCTTTCCGTGCCCGGGTGGACGATCTCTTCCTGTGCCCCGTGAACTCTTCCCGTGCGCGGGGTGGCCGGGATAACGTGCCGGTGTTCCGGCCCCCTGCCAGGCTGTGATCAGTGCTGTGACCAGGAAGTGTTCCCGCCTTTCTCGATTTACTCGGAAATCCAAGCAGTCAGGTACTTGGAAATCCAAGCAAATTCGCAGGTCAGATGGGGTTTCACAGAATTGGGAAGCACTGGGTAACGTGCATTGTGCAGGGCGCTCGCCGGGGCACCTGTCACGCCTGTTCCCGGCCGAGTCGCACCCACCCCGTGCGCGGGCACGGAGCAGGCGAGCCGCGCCCCCAAGCTCTTAAAGAGCAGGGGGACCCCCTGGTTCCCGGTAATCCCGGGGGCCGGACCGACGGAGGAGCACACGTGACCGTGGAGAGCACCGCCGCGCGCACACCGCGCCGCAGCAGTACCAGCGGCGGGAAGCGCGCCAGCGCCAAGAAGGCCGCGCCGAAGAAGAGCACGGAGCCCGAGCTCGTACAGCTGCTGACCCCCGAGGGCAAGCGGGTCAAGAATGCCGAGTACGACGAGTACGTCGCCGGGATCACCGCCGATGACCTGCGCGGCCTGTACCGCGACATGGTCCTCACCCGCCGCTTCGACGCGGAGGCCACGTCCCTGCAGCGCCAGGGCGAGCTGGGCCTGTGGGCGTCGCTGCTCGGCCAGGAGGCCGCCCAGATCGGCTCGGGCCGCGCCACCCGCGACGACGACTACGTCTTCCCGACCTACCGCGAGCACGGCGTCGCCTGGTGCCGCGGGGTCGACCCGACGAACCTGCTCGGCATGTTCCGCGGCGTGAACAACGGCGGCTGGGACCCGAACACCAACAACTTCCACCTGTACACGATCGTCATCGGCTCGCAGACCCTGCACGCCACCGGGTACGCCATGGGCGTGGCCAAGGACGGCGCGGACTCGGCCGTGATCGCGTACTTCGGGGACGGCGCCTCAAGCCAGGGGGACGTGGCCGAGGCGTTCACCTTCTCCGCGGTCTACAACGCGCCTGTCGTGTTCTTCTGCCAGAACAACCAGTGGGCGATCTCCGAGCCCACCGAGAAGCAGACCCGGGTGCCGCTCTACCAGCGCGCGCAGGGCTACGGCTTCCCCGGTGTGCGGGTCGACGGCAACGACGTGCTCGCCGTGCTGGCCGTCACCAAGTGGGCACTGGAGCGGGCCCGCACGGGCGAGGGACCCGCGCTGATCGAGGCGTTCACGTACCGCATGGGCGCGCACACCACCTCCGACGACCCGTCCAAGTACCGCAACGACGACGAGCGCGTGGCCTGGGAGGCGAAGGACCCGATCCTGCGCCTGAAGGCCTATCTCGAGTCCGAAGGTCACGCGGATGAGGGATTTTTCGCGGAACTCGAAGCGGAGAGCGAAGCGTTGGGAAAGCGAGTGCGAGAGGTGGTGCGGGCGATGCCGGATCCGGATCTGATGGCGATCTTCGAGAACGCATATGCGGACGGGCATGCGCTCGTCGACGAGGAGCGCGCCCAGTTCGCCGCGTACCAGGCGTCCTTCGCAGACGAGGGCGGTAAGTGACCATGGGCGTACAGAAACTTCCCCTTGCCAAAGCGATCAACGAATCGCTGCGCACGGCGCTCGAGACCGACCCCAAGGTCCTCATCATGGGTGAGGACGTCGGCAAGCTCGGCGGCGTCTTCCGGGTGACGGACGGGCTGCAGAAGGACTTCGGCGAGGACCGGGTCATCGACACCCCGCTCGCCGAGTCCGGCATCGTGGGTACGGCGATCGGGCTCGCCCTGCGGGGCTACCGCCCGGTGGTGGAGATCCAGTTCGACGGTTTCGTCTTCCCCGCGTACGACCAGATCGTCACGCAGCTCGCGAAGATGCACGCCCGTGCGCTCGGCAAGATCAAGATGCCGGTCGTCATCCGCATTCCGTACGGCGGCGGCATCGGCGCGGTCGAGCACCACAGCGAGTCGCCCGAGGCGCTGTTCGCGCACGTGGCGGGGCTCAAGGTCGTCTCGCCTTCCAACTCGTCGGACGCCTACTGGATGATGCAGCAGGCCATCCAGAGCAATGACCCGGTGATCTTCTTCGAGCCGAAGCGGCGTTACTGGGACAAGGGCGAGGTCGACAAGGACGCGATTCCGGGTCCGCTGCACAAGGCCCAGGTCGTCCGTGAGGGCACCGACCTGACGCTCGCCGCGTACGGCCCGATGGTGAAGGTCTGTCTGGAGGCCGCCGCGGCCGCCGCCGAGGAGGGCAAGTCCCTGGAGGTCGTGGACCTGCGCTCCATGTCCCCGATCGACTTCGACACGGTGCAGTCCTCGGTGGAGAAGACCCGCCGCCTCGTCGTCGTGCACGAGGCCCCGGTGTTCCTCGGTACGGGCGCGGAGATCGCGGCGCGCATCACCGAGCGGTGCTTCTACCACCTGGAGGCCCCGGTGCTCCGGGTCGGCGGCTATCACGCCCCGTACCCGCCGGCCCGCCTCGAAGAGGAGTACCTGCCGGGCCTTGACCGGGTGCTCGACACCGTCGACCGCTCGCTGGCGTACTGAGGGAGAGGGTCGTGACGACGATGACAGACACCGCTCTTGCCGAGTTCAAGATGCCCGACGTGGGCGAGGGACTCACCGAGGCCGAGATCCTCAAGTGGTACGTGGCGCCGGGCGACACCGTCACCGACGGCCAGGTCGTGTGCGAGGTGGAGACGGCCAAGGCCGCCGTCGAACTGCCGATTCCGTTCAACGGTGTTGTGGGGGAGCTGCGCTTCCCCGAGGGCACGACGGTCGACGTCGGCCAAGTGATCATCACGGTCGACGTGTCGGGCGGGGCGGCCCCCGCGGCGCCCGCAGCTGCCCCGGCGCCCGCCGAGCCGGTAGCCGCCCCCGCCGAGGAGCCTGCTGCCGCCGATGAGCCGGCCCCCGAGGGGCGCAAGCCCGTGCTCGTCGGGTACGGCGTCGCCGCGTCCTCGACGAAGCGCCGCGCGCGCAAGGCCGTGCCGGAGCAGGCCGAAGAGCCGCCGGCCGGTACGTACTACGCGGCGTCCGTGCAGGCCGAGTTGAACGGCACCAGCACGTCGGCGCTCGCTTCCGCGCCTTCGCCCGCGCCTGTGCCTTCGCCCGCGGGCGAGCGGCCGCTGGCCAAGCCGCCGGTGCGCAAGCTCGCCAAGGATCTGGGTGTCGACCTGGCGGCCGTCACGCCGTCGGGTCCGGACGGGATCATCACGCGAGAGGACGTGCACGCGGCGGTGGCAGCGGTCGCCCCCGCGCCCGCAGCCCCCGCCCCCGTGGCCGCGCCGCAGCCGGCGGCGACCCAGGCCCCCGCCCCCGCCCCGGCGGCCGCCGTGAGCCCCGACGCCCGCGAGACCCGCATCCCCGTCAAGGGAGTCCGCAAGGCCACCGCCCAGGCGATGGTCGGTTCGGCCTTCACGGCGCCGCACGTCACGGAGTTCGTGACGGTGGACGTGACGCGGACGATGAAGCTGGTTGAGGAGCTGAAGCAGGACAAGGCCTTCACGGGCCTGCGGGTGAACCCGCTCCTGCTCATCTCCAAGGCGCTGCTCGTGGCGATCCGGCGCAACCCGGACGTCAACGCCGCCTGGGACGAGGCGAATCAGGAGATCGTCCAGAAGCACTATGTGAACCTGGGCATCGCCGCCGCAACGCCGCGCGGCCTGCTCGTCCCGAACATCAAGGACGCGCACGCCAAGACGCTGCCCGAACTGGCCGAGTCCCTCGGCGAGTTGGTCGCCACGGCCAGGGACGGCAAGACGTCTCCGGCCGCGATGCAGGGCGGCACGGTCACGATCACGAACGTCGGCGTCTTCGGCGTCGACACGGGCACCCCGATCCTGAACCCGGGCGAGTCCGCGATCCTCGCGGTCGGCGCGATCAAGCTCCAGCCGTGGGTCCACAAGGGCAAGGTCAAGCCGCGCCAGGTGACGACCCTTGCGCTCTCCTTCGACCACCGCCTGGTCGACGGCGAGCTCGGCTCCAAGGTGCTCGCCGATGTCGCGGCGATCCTGGAGCGGCCGAAGCGGCTCATCACCTGGGCCTAGGTACGTCCGAGGGGGCCCGTCGCACTGCGCGGCGGGCCCCCTCGTCGTATCCCCGTGAAGTGGGGCTACTTCTTGAAGCCGTAGTCCATCAGCTTCGTCGCGTCCGTCGTGCGGCTGGCCGCCGAGGTGGACGTGAGGACCGTGCCGATGACCGTCTTGCCGTTACGGGTCGCGGCGAAGACCAGGCAGTACTTGGCCTGCGGGCCCGAGCCGGTCTTCACGCCGATCGTGCCGCTGTAGCTGCTGAGCAGGTTGTTCGTGTTCGACCACGACATGTAGCGGTAGCCGCCGCTCTTCGTCACGACCTTCTGCTTCGTCGACTTCGTCTTCACGACCGTACGGAACGTGGAGCTCTTCATCGCGCTGCTCGCGAGCTTCGTCAGATCGCGGGGCGTCGAGTAGTTGCTGGCGCCGCCGATGCCGTCGAACGAGTCGAAGTGGGTGTTCGTCAGGCCGAGGGTCTTGGCCTGCGCGTTCATCTTGCCGATGAACGACTTCACGCGGGCCGCGCGGGTGGAGCCCTTGCCGAACTTGTCGGCGAGCGCGTACGCGGCGTCGCAGCCGGACGGCAGCATCAGGCCGTACAGGAGCTGGCGGACGGTGACCTTGTCGCCGACGATCAGCCGGGCGGACGAGGCGGTGTTCTTGACGATGTAGTCGCTGTAGGCCTTCTGGATCGTGACCTTGGAGTCGAGGTTGAGGTTCGACTGCGCAAGCACCACCTTGGCGGTCATGATCTTGGTGGTGGAGCCGGTGGACCGGCGGGTGTCGGCGGCCTTGGTGAAGAGGGTCTTGCCCGTGCCGTTGTTCATCACGTAGCCGCCCTTGGCGGCGATGGACGGCTTCGGCGGTGCGGCCGCGTGGGCCGGCGTGGTGAGGGCGCCGCCCGCGAGTACCGCTCCAGCGGTGACGATGACGGCCGATACGCGTCGAATGCCCTTAATGGGGGTGTTCAAGTTCTATGCTCCAAATGCCCCTGGAATGCGGCCACATGAGGGTGCCGCTAGATGGTACGACTCGCAATGGGGGCAGAAGGATGCGCCCCGCAAGGGTGATGTCCGCATCGTGGAATGGACGAGGTGATGCGTACGTGTTGTATCTATGCTGTGCGCATGCCTGCCGCCCCAGCCGTCCCCGCCGCCTCCGCGACCCCCGCCGTCAAACCGCCACCCGCCGCCGAGCGCGTCTACGCGCATGTGAAGCAGGGCGTACTGGACCGCCGCTACGAGGGCGGCACGCTGCTCACCGAGGGCGAGCTCGCCGAGGCCGTGGGGGTGTCCCGCACCCCGGTGCGGGAAGCCCTCCTGAAGCTGGAGGTCGAAGGGCTGCTCCGGCTCTACCCCAAGAAGGGGGCGCTGGTCCTGCCGGTCTCCGCGCAGGAGATCGCCGATGTCGTCGAGACGCGGCTGCTCGTGGAGACGCACTCGGTCCGCAAGGCCGTGCCGGCCCCTGCGGGGCTTATCGGTCGCCTTGAAGAGCTGCTGCGGCAGCAGCGGGAGCAGGCTGCCGCCGGGGACCTTTCCGCTGCCGCTGTGACCGACCGGTGTTTTCATGCCGAGATCGTGCGGAGCGGGGGCAACGAGATTCTCGCGCGGCTGTACGACCAGCTTCGGGACCGGCAGTTGCGGATGGGGGTTGCCGTGATGCAGTCCCATCCCGATCGGATCGCCAAGACGCTGGCCGAGCACGAGGAGATTCTGGACGCCCTGCGGGCCGCGGATGCGGAGGCCGCGGAGGCGGTGGTCACCCGGCATGTCGGGTGGTTTCAGAACCTTGCTCGGGGCGAGGTCCGATGAGGTTGCTCTTTGACGGGTCGCCGTCCGCCGTCGTCGGGATTTCGTTTGCCGCTTCGCGGCATCTTTCCCGCCCGCCCACCCGTTACCCCGCGGCTGATGAGGGTGGGCAGAGCAGGCGTTGTTCCGCGCCGGTGCGAGGGGACCAGAGGTGGTCTTGGTGAGTGCTGCCTCCGCCCCCGTCTCCCTCCCCGGCGACCCGCCCGGTGGCCGCAAGGCTGTCCTCGTCTGGGGTATCGGTGTCTCCGTCTACTTCGTCGCCGTCATCTTCCGGACCTCCCTCGGCGTTGCCGGGCTCGACGCCGCCGACCGCTTCCACGTCAACGCGTCCGCGCTCTCGACCTTCTCGATCCTCCAACTGCTCGTGTACGCGGGCATGCAGATACCCGTCGGCCTGATGGTCGACCGGCTCGGCACCAAGAAGGTGCTGACCATCGGGGTCGTGCTGTTCACGCTCGGCCAGCTCGGCTTCGCCTTCTCCCCTTCGTACGCGATGGCCCTCGCGTCCCGCGCCCTGCTCGGCTGCGGTGACGCGCTGACCTTCATCAGCGTCCTGCGGCTCGGCACCCGCTGGTTCCCGGCCCGGCGCGGTCCGCTGGTCGCGCAGCTCGCGGGGCTCGTCGGCATGGCGGGCAACCTCGTCTCGACCCTCGTCCTCGCCCGGCTGCTGCACTCCGTCGGCTGGACCGCGGCCTTCGCCGGCAGCGCGCTCTGCGGCGTCGTCGTCCTCGTACTGATGACGCTGTTCCTCAAGGACCACCCTGAGGGCCACGAGCCGGAGCCCGTGCGGCACACCGGTGGGGCCTTCGTGCGCAAGCAGATCGCCCTGAGCTGGCGCGAGCCCGGCACCCGGCTCGGCCTGTGGGTGCACTTCACCACGCAGTTCCCCGCGATGGTGTTCCTGCTTCTGTGGGGGCTGCCGTTCCTCGTCGAGGCGCAGGGGCTCTCGCGCGGGTCGGCCGGGGCGCTGCTCACCCTCGTCGTGCTGTCCAACATGGTGATCGGCCTGGTCTACGGCCAGATCGTCGCCCGGCACCACGCGGCCCGTACGCCGCTCGCCATCGGTACGGTCACGGCGACCGCCGTCATGTGGGCGGCCACGCTCCACTACCCCGGCGACCACGCCCCGATGTGGCTGCTCATCGCGCTCTGCACCGTGCTCGGCGCCTGCGGCCCCGCGTCCATGATCGGCTTCGACTTCGCGCGGCCCGCGAATCCGCCGGAGCGGCAGGGCACGGCGTCCGGCATCGTGAACATGGGCGGCTTCATCGCCTCCATGACCACGCTGCTCGCCATCGGCGTCCTGCTTGACGCGACCGGTGACAACTACCGGATCGCCTTCTCGGCGGTCTTCGTCCTCGAGGCGATCGGCCTGAGCCAGATCCTGCGGCTGCGGACGCGTGCCGTCCGCAGGGAGCGGGAACGGCTTGTGGCCAGCCGCGTCGAGGCCGTGCACGTCCCTGTCTGAGGCGGGCACGGGGGCCCTGCCCCCGGACCCCCGGTCCTCAATCGCCGGACGGGCTGGATTTCACGGCGTGACCGCGAACTCCCGCAGGATCGCCTCGCCGAGGCCGTGGTCGCCCTCGATCTTGATGCGGTCGGCCACCGAGGCGTACGAGATACGGCCGCACGCCAGACGGAAGTACGTCTCCCAGTCCAGGCTCAGCGTCGCGAGCGGGCCGAGCGAGGGGGCGCTGTCGACCGTGGCGTGGCCTTCGGCGTCGACGCGGACCGTGCGCAGGAACTCGACGGCACCGCTCACATCGAAGACGACCGCCGAATTCGCGGGCGCGCCCGCCTTCTTGGCGACGACCTTCGGCAGTCCGTGCAGCAGCAGGTCGCGGGCGACGAGCGCGCCGGGCGAGTCCAGGTTGCCGGGCTTCTTCAGCGTCGTACGCAGATCCTGCTCATGCACCCAGACGTCGAACGCGCGCATCCGCGTGGCCAGTTCGAGGGTCTGCTCGCTGCCGAGCGGGCCGCGGATCTTCGTGTCCGGTTCGCGCGACTCGTTCCGCAGCTGCCGCGAGCGGCGGATGATCGTGTACTCGAGCTCGGAGGTCATCTCGGGCGCGGTGTGGTGGCGCCGCACGTCGACCTGCATCTCCATGTACCGCTGGCCCTCGGTCTGTACGTGGTACAGGTCGCGGGGCAGCGTGTGGATGGGGCGCGGGTCGCCCAGCATCTCGCAGTCGAGGCCGATGACATGGGAGACGATGTCCCGCACCGACCAGCCGGGGCAGGGCGTGGCCCAGTTCCACTCTCCCTCGGCGAGCGGCGACACCAGCTCGGATATCGCCGTGACTGAGTGGGTCCAGGCGTCGGCGTAGTTTTGCAGGCTGGGATGGAGACTCACGGGACCCCTCGACGGTCGTACGCGGGCGGTGGGTGTCTGAGACGCTAAGTTACGCTGCCCGCAGGCACCCCGGCAGTGCTTTCGTGTGACGATCGTAGGCCTGCAATGACGGCTCGAATGCCAGGACGGTGGTAGTGTGCGCGCCTCCCTCATCCAGATCGCCGTAGACGAGGACGAACCGGTCAATTCCCGCCGGTCGCGCGTCGCTTCACTGGTACGTGAGGTGAGTGCGCGGGAGGGATCGGATCTCGTCGTTCTTCCCGAACTGTGGACGACCGGCGCTTTCGCATACGAGTCGTTCGCCACTGAGGCGGAGCCGTTGGAGGGGCCTACCTACGAGGCGATGGCCAAGGCGGCGAGTGACGCGGGGGTTTGGCTGCACGCCGGGTCCATTCCGGAGCGGGACCCTGAAGGGCCGCTCTACAACACCTCTCTTGTGTTTTCCCCTGACGGTGAACTTGCCGCCGCCTACCGGAAGATCCACCGGTTCGGCTTCGACAAGGGGGAGGCCGTCATGATGGCGGCGGGGGCGGAGCTGGCCACTGTGCGCCTTCCGTCGACCACCTTGGGGCTCGCCACCTGCTATGACCTGCGCTTTCCTGAGCTGTTTCGGGGGCTTGTGGATGCGGGCGCCGAGATGTTCGTGGTGCCGGCGGGGTGGCCCGCCAGGCGGCGGGAGCACTGGCTGCTGTTCGCGCGGGCGCGGGCTGTCGAGGATCAGGTGTACGTCCTTGCCTGTGGCACCGGGGGGACGCATGCGGGGGTTCCGCAGGCCGGGCACAGTGTTGTCGTTGATCCGTGGGGTGAGGTGCTCTGCGAGGCGGGGGACGGTGAGGAGGTCCTCACCGTCGACCTGGACCCCTTGAAGGTGGGGGTTACCCGGGAGCAGTTCCCTGCGTTGAAGGATCGGTTGCTTGGGGTGGACGCACCGCGGCGCTGAGGTCTCCGCGGGGTGGGCGCCCTGTTGAATCGGTGCCCCGCGGCTTCGGGCTGTGCCCACCCGTTCCGCCGTGCGGAACGCCTGCCCACAGACAGGGCGGCCGGAAGGCCGGGAGTCAGTTCTCGGCGCCCCTCTCCTTCTCCGCCAAGCGGATTACGCAGACCGTTACTGCCAGGAGCAGGGCCGGGTCCGCGTCCTCTCGTGCGACGTGGAGGCCGTAGGTGTCGCGGACGTGGAACCAGCGGCGGGAGATGTCGGCCAGGAGTTCGCCGTCGTACTCGATGGCGAACTCGCGGTCGAGGATCTTGCCGCTGACGTCGAGTTCCGTGCCGTCGACCAGTTCCACGCGGTAGTGGTTGCGCAGGAGCGAGAGGCGTTTGCGCTTGACCCTGGCCAGCGGCTCGCCGTCCCGTTCGATGACCATCGTGTCGCGCAGGGCCAGCATCTTGGCGCGGATGTCGATGAGGACGCGGCCCTGCATGTCCTTCAGCTCGAAGGTCTCGCGCAGCCGCATCGCCTTGCCGTCGACGAGGAAGACCTTGCGGCCCTGGTCGTCCTCGATCCAGTAGTCGTCGCCGATGCCGAACAGCCGGTCGCGTACGAGAAGTCTCATGGCGCCATGACTACCCCGCGGCGGGAACGACACAGCCGGCCCGTGCCACTTGGGGGAAGTGAGGACACGGACCGGCTGTGGGTCATGGGGGAGGCCGCCGTCAGGTGAGGGCGTCCTCGGAGGTGCTCTGCCAGTACGTGACCTGCGAGGAGCTGTCCAGGAGCAGGCCCGCGGGGCCGGGGGAGCCGACCGAGGCGTGGCCGTCCGTGCCCTTGCCTTCCTTCGTGGCGAGCGTGACGTTGAACGTCTTGGTGCGGTGCGTGTCGCCGGACTCCTTCGCCGCGAGGCCGATCGAGGCATAGGCGGACTGGTTCGGCTCGACGCTGACGACGGACTGCGGCCGGGTGTCCTCGGCCACCGGGAGGTTCTTTCCCGCCGTCGGGTCGCTGATGAACGGGGCGCCGTAGACCGAGCAGCGCTTGTCGCCGTTGTTGGTGATCTTGAGCAGGACGACGGGCGCGGAGCCGCCGGTCTCCTGCATGGCGATCTTCGAGGTGGCCAGCGTGCAGTCGTCGGCACCTGCGGGAGCGGCCTCGCCGCCGCCGGACGAGCCGCCGTCAGTGCCTCCGGACGTGTTCTTCGCGGAGCCGGAGGAGTCGGAGGTGCCGACCGATGAAGAGGACCCGGATGCCTTGCCGTCGTCGCCGCCGTCGTCGCTGTTGCAGGCGGTGAGCGAGATCGACAGGGCGGCGACCGCCGCGAGGGCGACGGCAGTGTTCTTGCGGGCCTTGCTGCGCATGGTGGTGACTCCCCCGTGTGACGGTCGGTTCGGGCCTGTGAGGAGGAGCCTGCCGCCCGCCGCTGCCGTCCCGCTAACACCTGGCTAACGTTCCGTTTACGCAGGTCAGCGAGGGGTCGGAGGTCACATGGAGGAGTCCGGGATGGAGCGCCGCAGCTCCTCGGCGCGGCGCCGGTAGTCCGCCCCGCGCTCGGGCCCGTCGAGCACGGATGCCACCTCGCCGAGCTGGGTGAGCGCCCCCGCGGTGCGCGCCGGAAGGTCTTCCTCCTCCGTCACGGTCAGTGCGGTCAGGAGGGCGGCGCGCGCCTCGTGGTGCAGCCCGGCGCGGTGCAGGGCGATGCCGTACGACTCCCAGATCAGCGGCCGCCAGCCGGCGGTCTCGTCCGGCGGCACCGATGCGAGCGCGCGGGCCGCGTGCTCGGCGGCGGCCGCCTGGTCGCCGCCGGCGAGGGCGAGTTGCGCGGCGTGGTGGTGTTCAAGGAGCGCCGCCGTGGAGTGGCCGCTCTCGCGCGCCGTGCGGACGGCCTCCTCCTGGGCGCGCAGGGCGCCTTCCGGGTCGTCGATGTGGATGCGGGCGATGCCGATGAGTACGAGGACCTGGGCGGCGATCTCGGGAAGTCCCGCGCGGTGCAGCGGATCCAGGGAGCGCTCCAGGTGCCCCAGGGCCGCCTCGTGATGCCCGGTCTCGACGAGCAGCACGCCCAGGGTGGAGTGCAGCCGCCCGACGCCCTCGTCGCTGCCGGCCCGCCCGGCCGCATCCAGGGCGCGCTCCAGCGGGGCCCGCCAGCCCAGGTGGGGGCGCCACAGGACCGTCGGCCAGATCAGTACGGCGAGCCGCCAGGCGCGGTCGTCGTCGCCGAGCCCCGCGGCGGCGGCGACCGCCGCGAGCAGCCCGTCCTGCTCGGCGGCGAACCAGCCGCGGGCGGCGTCCCGGTCGGCGAACGCGCGGACCGGGCCCGGCAGACAGTCGGCGGGCAGTGCGCAGTCGCGGTAGCCGGTGGTGTCGATGGCGTGGACCGCGGCGTCGAGGGAGCGCAGCCAGTGGTCCACCAGGCGCAGGTCGGCGTCCGCGGGGCCGTCAAGGCTGCGGGCGTAGAGCCGTACGAGATCGTGCAGGATGTACCGCCCCGGCGACTCCTCCTGGATGAGATGCGCGGCGGCGAGCCGGTCGAGCCCTTCGTGCGCGCCCGGGACATCCGTCCCCGCCACGGCGGCCGCCGCGTACGCGTCGACGTCCCGGGTGAACGCGCGGGCCAGCGACGCGAGCAGCCAGGCGTCGCCGTCCGGCAGCCGGTCGACCGAGGTGCGCAGGGCGGCGGCGACACCGGTGTCCTCGGCGGAGAGCAGCGCCAACCGCCGCTGGCCGTCGGCGAGTTCGGCGGCGAGATCGGCCACGGACCACTGCGGGCGGCCGCTGAGCCTGGCGGCGGCGATGCGCAGGGCGAGCGGCAGGCCGTCGCAGAGGCGGGCGACCTGGCGCACGGCGGCGGCGTCCGCGCCGCCGGTCCGCCCCAGGGCGCGGACGAACAGCTCGGCGGCGTCCCGCTCGCCGAGCACGCCCAGCGGGACGGGGCGCGCGAGGTCCGAGGCGATGAGGCCGTCGAGGCGGTTGCGGCTGGTGACGACGGTGGTCACGTGCGGGGTGCCGGGCAGCAGGGGGCGGACCTGGGCGGAGTCCCGTGCGTTGTCGAGTACGACGAGGAGGTGTCGCTCCGCGACGAGGGAGCGGTACAGGGCCGCGGCGGCCTCGATGCCGCCGGGGACGTCCTGGGGCTGTACGCCCAGGGCCAGGAGGAACTCCCGCAGGACGCACGAGGGTTGGGTGGCCTCGCCTCCGCTGAATCCCCGCAGGTCGGCGAAGAGGGTGCCTTGCGGGTGGCGCTCGGCCGCACGGTGCGCCCAGTGCAGGGCGAGGGCGGTCTTGCCCACCCCGGCGGGGCCGGTGATCAGGGCGATGGAGCCTTCGGGGCTGCTCTCGACGGCGGCTTCGAGCACCGCGAGCTGCTCCTCGCGGCTCACGAAGCTGCGGGGGGCCCGGGGCAGGAGACTGGGCACTCGGGGGTTGGCCTCGGCGTCCCTGCCCTGTACCCCCTGGTCATCGGTGCCCGGCGGTGTGGGCACAGCGGAGGCAGGGGCGGGCTCAGCTGCGGGTTCAGCGGTGGCGGAACCCGCAGGATTGGCGGGCTGCTCTTGCTCACGGGTCGCTGCGGGGTGAACGGGTGGGTGGGTGGGAGGGCTTTTCTTCGGGGAGGCGCCCCCGCCAGAGGCCCGCATCGCCGCCGCCAGCGTCGGATGGCTCCCCGTATCCGGCTCGCCGTCAAGGATCTCCGCGTAGGCCCGCCGCAGCGTCTTCCCCGGGTCGACCCCCATCTCCTCGGCCAACCGCTCCCGCGTCCGGTGAAAGCACTCCAGCGCCTCGGACTGCCGCCCGCACCGCTGCAGCGCCCGCATCAACGCCGCCACCAGCGCCTCACGGAACGGATGCTGCACCGACTCCGTACGCAGCAGCGCCACCGCCTGGCCGTGCGCGCCGAGCCGTCCGTACGCCTCGGCGAGCTGCTCGACGGTCACGAGCCGGCTCTCCTCGAGTCCCCGCGCCGCGGCCAGCATCGGCCCCGTCGGCACGGTGCCGGTCAGCGCGGGACCGTTCCACAGCGCGAGCGCCTCCTGCAGCATCAGGGCCGCGTCGGCCGGGTCCCGCTGCTGCCCGGCGAGCTTGACGAGGTCCTCGAAGCGGCTGACGTCGAGCAGCGTCTCCGGGAACTGCAGGGCGTACGCACCGCCCTGCGTGGCGAGTTCGACCCCGTACGCATCGAGACCCGCTTCCACGAGGAGCGCCCGCAGCCGCGACACATGGCCCTGGATGACCGTGCGCGCGTGCATGGGGGGTTCGTCGTCCCACAGCGCGTCGGTCAGGGCGTCCACCGAGACCGGCGTGCCCGCCCTGAGCAGCAGAGCGGCGAGCAGGCTGCGGCGCTTGGCCGGGCCCAGGGGTACCGTTCCGCTGCCTCCGGCGACTGTCACCGGTCCCAGCAGCTGGAACTCCACCTGGCCTCAACCCCTGTGTCGTTGTGCGTGTTTCGAACACCCCCAGCGTACTCAGCCCTCCAAGAACGCCACCAACGCGTTGGCCAGCATGTGCGGATCGTCCGCCCCGCACAGCTCGCGCACGCTGTGCATGGACAGGATCGCCACACCGATGTCGACCGTCTTGATGCCGTGCCGGGCCGCGGTGATCGGGCCGATCGTCGTGCCGCAGGGCATCGAGTTGTTCGACACGAAGCTCTGGAAGGGCACGCCGGCCTTCTCGCACGCGGCGGCGAACACGGCGCGTCCTGAGCCGTCCGTCGCGTACCGGTTGTTGACGTTGACCTTGAGGATCGGGCCGCCGTTGGCGCGCGGGTGGTGCGTCGGGTCGTGCCGCTCCGCGTAGTTGGGGTGCACGGCGTGGCCGGTGTCGGAGGACAGACAGACGGTCCCGGCGAAGGCGCGGGCCCTGTCCTCGTACGAACCGCCGCGCGAGAACACGGACCGCTCGAGGACGCTGCCGAGCAGCGGGCCGTCCGCGCCGGTGTCGGACTGCGAGCCGTTCTCCTCGTGGTCGAAGGCCGCGAGTACGGGGATGTACGGGAGGGAGCCGGCGTCGTCGGCCGTCGACACGGCGGCGAGCGCGGCCGTGCAGGCGTGCACCGACAGGAGGTTGTCCATCCGGGGGCCCGCGATCAGGTCGCGGTCGCGGCCGAGGAAGGAGGGCGCCTCGACGGGGTGCGTCATCAGGTCCCAGCCGGTTACGTCGCCGGGGGCGAGCCCCTCTTCCTCCGCGACGTAGCGGATCAGGTCGCCGTCGGTCACGTCGTCGCCGAGGCCCCAGATGGGCTGCATGTGCTTCTGCTTGTCGAGCTTGAGGCCGTCGGCGACGACCCCGCGGTCCATGTGGATCGCCAGCTGCGGTACGCGGAGCAGGGCGCGGTCGATGTTCACGAGCCGGGTGCTGCCGTCACGCAGGGAGAGGCGGCCCGCGAGGCCGAGGTCCCTGTCCAGCCAGGAGTTGAGCAGCGGTCCGCCGTAGATCTCGACCGCGACCTGGCGCCAGCCGTGGGCGCCGCTGTCCGGCCTCGGCTTCACCCGCAGGTTCGGGGAGTCGGTGTGGGCGCCGACGATGCGGAAGGGGGTGTGCGGGGTTGCGCTCTCGGGGACGTACCAGGCGACGATGGCGCCGCCGCGCAGCACGTACTTCCCGCCGGTCGAACCGTCCCAGGCCTCGGTCTCCTCGACCTGGCGGAAGCCGGCCTTCTCCAGCCGCTCGGCGGCGGTGGCCACTGCGTGGTACGGGGAGGGGCTTGCCGCCAGGAAGGTCATGAGGTCTTCGGAGTGGCCGCGGTCGAAGAGAGGGGCGCGCGCAGCGGTCTTTGCATGGGCGGCGGCGGGTGACGGGCGGGCGGGGGTGCTCATGGCTTCCAGCCTAGCTAGCGGGGCCGGGCCCTGCGGGGGGCCTTAAACGGGAGTTTCTGTACCCGGGGTCCTCCGTACCACCCTCCGCCTGCGACGCCGCCCCGCTCTGCCCCGCCGCTCCGCGCCGGATCTCCCCCGCCCACCCGCCCGTTTGCCCCGCGTCATCGGGTGACCGCCCTTCGCCTGCGACGCCGCCCTGCTCTGTCCCGGCGCTTCGCGCCGGTTCTCTCCCGCCCACCCGCCCGATTGCCCCGCGGCGGCGTGGGGCGGGCTCTGGTCCTGGCCGCCCTTGGTCTGCGGCGCCGTCCCGCTCTGTCCCGCCCACTCACCTGGTCACCCGGATCTGCAGGGTGAACGGGCGGGTGGGTGGGGGAATCCGGCGCGGAGCGCCGGCGAGGAGGGAGCGGATCCGCAGACGAATGCGCCGACGCCGGGTGACAGTGCTACCTGCGCGAGGTGTCTGGCGCGGGGTGATCGGGTGGGTGGGTGGGGTAATCGGCGCGAAGCGCCGTGAAGGAAGGAGCCGATCCGCAGGGCGACAGTGCGGCCCGTGCGAGGTGCCAGACGCGGGGTAATCGGGTGGGCGGGCGGGAAAGAGCCGGCGCGCAGCGCCGGGATGGGTGGGGTAGCGGTGGGCACCCCGCGGCCTGCCTCCCCGGAGGGGGAAGCCCCCGGGCAGGCAACGCACCGCGGCCCACCCCCCCCCGGGCAGGCAACGCACCGCGGCCCGCCCCCCCGGGCAGGCAACGCACCGCGGCCCGCCCCCCCCCGGAGGGGAAAGCGGGCCGCAGGGAACAGGTCAGGGGCTAGAACGCAGCCTCGTCCAGTTCCATCAGGTCCAGGGAGACGCCCTCGGCGAGCTTCCGCTCCGAGGCGACACCCGGCAGGACGTTCGTGGCGAAGAACTTGGCCGCGGCGATCTTGCCCTGGTAGAAGGCGACATCCTTCGCCGAAGCCGTCTCCAGCTTCTCCGCGGCCACCGCCGCGCCCCGCAGCAGGAGGTAGCCGACGACCACGTCGCCCGAGGCCATCAGGAGGCGGGTCGTGTTGAGGCCCACCTTGTAGATGGACTTGACGTCCTGCTCCGTCGCCGCGAGGTCCGTCAGCATGACGCCGACGATGGCCTCCAGCTCGACCGCGGCCTTGGCCAGCTCCTCGCGGGCACCGGCCAGCGCCTCGCCGCCCGTGCCGACCGCGAGGAACTTCTTGATCTCCTCGGCGAGGCCGTTCAGCGCGGCACCCTGGTTGCGGACGATCTTCCGGAAGAAGTAGTCCTGGCCCTGGATCGCCGTGGTGCCCTCGTAGAGGGTGTCGATCTTCGCGTCACGGATGTACTGCTCGATCGGGTACTCCTGGAGGTACCCCGAGCCGCCGAACGTCTGGAGCGACTGCGCCAGCTGCTCGTACGACTTCTCCGAGCCGTAGCCCTTCACGATCGGCAGGAGCAGGTCGTTGAGGGCGATCAGCGCCGACGCGTCCTCGCCCGCCGCCTCCTTGATCTGGATGTCGTCCTGGACGGCCGCGGTGTGCAGGACCAGCGCGCGCATGCCCTCCGCGTACGCCTTCTGCGTCATCAGCGAGCGGCGTACGTCCGGGTGGTGCGTGATGGTGACCTTGGGCGCCGTCTTGTCCATGAACTGGGCGAGGTCCGGGCCCTGCACGCGCTCCTTGGCGTACTCAAGGGCGTTCAGGTAACCCGTCGACAGCGTCGCGATCGCCTTCGTGCCCACCATCATGCGGGCGAACTCGATGATCATGAACATCTGGCGGATGCCCTCGTGCTTGTCGCCGATCAGCCAGCCCTTGGCGGGGTGCTGGTCGCCGAACGTCATCTCGCACGTGTTGGACGCCTTGAGGCCCATCTTGTGCTCGACGTTCGTGGCGTAGACGCCGTTGCGGGCGCCCAGCTCGCCGGTCTCCCAGTCGAACTCGTACTTCGGTACGAGGAAGAGGGACAGGCCCTTGGTGCCGGGGCCGTGGCCCTCGGGGCGCGCGAGGACGTAGTGGAGGATGTTCTCCGACATGTCGTGCTCACCGGACGTGATGAAGCGCTTCACGCCCTCGATGTGCCAGGAGCCGTCCTCCTGCAGCGTGGCCTTCGTGCGGCCCGCGCCCACGTCCGAACCGGCGTCCGGCTCGGTCAGGACCATCGTCGAGCCCCACTGCTTCTCGACGGCGATCGCGGCGATCTTCTTCTGCGCCTCGTTGCCCTCTTCGTGCAGGATGCCCGCGAACGCCGGACCGGAGGAGTACATCCACACCGCCGGGTTGGCGCCGAGCAGCAGCTCCGCGTACGCCCAGATCAGCGAGCGCGGCGAGGTCGTGCCGCCGATCTCCTCGGGCAGGCCGAGGCGCCAGTACTCGGAGTCCATGAAGGCCTGGTAGCTCTTCTTGAAGGACTCCGGGACCGGTGCGGTGTTGGTCTCCGGGTCGAAGACCGGCGGGTTGCGGTCGGCGTCCGCGAAGGACTCGGCCAGCTCGTTCTCGGCGAGCCTGCGCAGCTCGTCGAGGATGCTCTTGGCGGTGTCGACGTCCATCTCCGCGAACGGGCCGGTGCCGTACAGCTTGTCGCGGCCGAGCACCTCGAAGAGGTTGAACTCGATGTCGCGGAGATTCGACTTGTAGTGCCCCATGGCGACGGCTCCGTAAGCAGAAAAGGGATCAACGGGATCAGTACCAGCTAGTAGCTACGATGATGCTACCCGCCAGTAATAAGAAGCAACCCCTAATGGGTCATCTGTGACTCAGCACTCGCGCGGGCTCAGTACTCTTGCGGTCATGTACGGCTACGACCAGAGCCCTGGCGCCCAGCAGCAGTACGCCCCGCCGGGGGCCCAGCCGCCGCCGCAGCAGCAGATGCCCGGCGGCGCGGGCGGGTACGCCCAGCAGCCCCCGCTCTACCCCGAGCCGTCGCCCCCGTCCCTCGCGGACGCGGTGCGTGCCTTCACCACGGGCTCGATGTCCGCCGAGGACTTCCAGCAGGCCTTCGCGACGTCCAAGGTCTACTGCCCGCGCGGCGACAACCCCGGCTTCCTCGCCCTGCACAACACCCAGCAGCCGGTGATCCCGATGTTCACCTCGCTCAAGGAGCTGCGGCGGTACGCGGGCAAGGAGTCCAAGTACTTCGTGATCACGGGAGCCGAGGTCATCGACCTCCTCCCCACCGGCTACGGCTTCGTGCTCGACATGGAGGGCGAGCACCGCATGGTCTTCGACGCGAAGGCCGTCGAGCAGATGGTCGACTTCGCGATGCGGAGGATGTATGGCTAGCCGCCACTGCTGCGCAGGCGGCTAGCCGCCTCGTTCACTGACACCGCCCTGACGCCCGGAGGGAATGCCCTCCGGGCGTCTCGCGTTCCCAGTGGCAAGAAGTTCTACGTTCAACTAAACTGAGCGTACGAGAAGGAGGCACCGACATGCCCGCAGTGACCGTCGAGAACCCGCTGACCCTGCCCCGTGTGGCCGCGTCCGGCGACGCCGTGGCCCGCCCCGTGCTCGCCGTGACCGACGCACCCAGTGGCTTCGAGGGCGAGGGCTTTCCGGTGCGCCGGGCCTTCGCGGGGATCAACTACAAGTACCTCGACCCGTTCATCATGATGGACCAGATGGGCGAGGTGGACTACGGGGCCGGGGAGCCGAAAGGGACCCCCTGGCACCCGCACCGTGGCTTCGAAACCGTCACGTACATCATTGACGGAACCTTCGTGCACCAGGACTCCAACGGCGGTGGCGGCACCATCACCAATGGCGACACCCAGTGGATGACGGCGGGCTCCGGCCTCCTGCACATCGAGACTCCGCCCGAGTCGCTCGTGGCGTCCGGCGGGCTGTTCCACGGCCTTCAGCTGTGGGTCAACCTGCCCGCCAAGGACAAGATGAAGGATCCGCGCTATCAGGACATCCGCGGCGGTCAGGTGCAGCTCCTGAGCACGCCCGACGGCGGCGCGCTGCTCCGTGTCATCGCGGGCGAGCTCGACGGCCACGAGGGTCCCGGCATCACGCACACGCCGATCACGATGGTCCATGCGACGCTGCGTCCCGGCGCGGAGATCACGCTGCCCTGGCGTGCGGACTTCAACGGTCTCGCCTACGTCCTTGCGGGACGCGGCTCGGTCGGAACGGAGCGCAGGCCCGTGCACCTGGGGCAGACGGCCGTGTTCGGGGCGGGTTCCTCGCTGACGGTCCGCGCGGACGACAAGCAGGACTCCAACCATCCCGACCTGGAGGTCGTGCTCCTCGGCGGACAGCCGCTCAGGGAGCCGATGGCGCACTACGGGCCGTTCGTCATGAACACCCGCGAGGAACTGCAGCAGGCCTTCGAGGACTTCCAGAAGGGCCGCCTGGGGACGATCCCGGCGGTGCACGGGATGTCCGAGGGCGGGCTGCTGTAGGCGCAGCGGCGGGCTCCTGGTCTCTACTCGCCAGGAGCCCGGTACTGGATCTGCTCGGCCTTGCGCAGGGCGTCCAGTGTTTCGTCGACGCTCAGGAGGACGGTCGTCTCGAACGAGCTGAGCGCGCCGCCTCCGCTGATCGCCAGCGCTACCGCGGCCATGGAGACGTTGTCCGGAGCTTCCCAGAGGTTGTAGCCGTCGTGGGTTCCGAAGGCGTACCAGAAGCCGTGGAGCTTCCCGCCGACGGACTCGATGTACGACCGGGCGGCCTGTGAGCGGTCCTCGGGGTTGCCGGTGAGCCTTGCCCAGGTCTCCGGCGTGTAGCTGAACCTCGTCAGGTAGAGCGGCATCGTGTCCCTTTCTTTCGTCTCGTCGTCGTCGTCTCGTCTCGTCCCTTCGCTTCATCGACGATGCCCGCGCCGGGTGGCACAAGGGCCGGGGCCGACCGTGGTTCCCCCGAAGGTGCCCGCCGTGCGCGGCGTGTAGCCGTACCTGACGTGCGGGGCCCCGGCGGCCGTGCTCGGGTAGGAGGGTGAGCACCCTTCTGCCCGAGCACGCGCGCCGCATCGCCGCCTGGTGTGTCGTGCTGCTGCTCGCCACCGGCGTGGCGGCCGTGGCGATCTGGCTCGTCATCATCTTCAAGACGGCCGTCACTCCGGTGCTCCTCGCCCTGCTCGGCACGGCACTCCTCGGGCCCGTCTACCGGTGGCTCCTGAAGATGAAGGTGCAGCGCTCACTGGCCGCCGGTCTCACCTGTGCGGCCGTCGTCGCGGTCGTCGGCGGCGCGCTGTACGTCGTCGTCAAGGCCCTGATCGACACCGGCGACCAGATCATCGCCTCCCTGAAGCAGGCCGCGGCCGACCTGTCGAAGCACTTCGGGGCGGCCGGGACCTCGCTGGAGGACATGGCGTCCAACGCGAAGGACCTGCTCGGCAAGTTCGGCGGATCCGCCGCGTCCGGGGTGATCAGCGGGCTGAGCGTCGTCGGCGAGATGATCGCCATGGCCGTGCTCGCGCTGCTGCTCGTCTTCTTCTTCCTGCGCGACTCCGAACGGGCCATGGGCTCCATCCGCTCGCTCGCCCCGCGCGGCAGCGCCGACACCGTCGAGGCGATGGGCCGCCGGGCCTTCGAGGCGGTCGAGGGCTTCATGCGCGGGACCACCTTCATCGCGCTCATCGACGCGATCTGCATCACCGTGGGGCTGCTGATCCTGCGGGTGCCGGGGGCGTGGGGTCTTGGGGCGCTCGTCTTCATCGGCGCGTACATCCCCTACCTGGGGGCGTTCATCTCCGGGGCCGTCGCCGTGCTCGTCGCGCTGGCCGACCGGGGAGTGTTCATCGCGCTGTGGGTGCTGGGGGTGGTGCTCGCTGTGCAGGTCCTCGAGGGGCATGTGCTGCAGCCGATGATCCAGTCGCGGACGGTGCAGATGCACCCGGCGATCGTGATGCTGGCGATCACCGCGGGCGCCTCGGTGGCCGGAATCCTGGGGATGCTGCTCGCCGTGCCGGTGACGGCGGCGGCGTTCGGGGTGTTCTCGGAGCTGCGGGGGCGGTACGCCGGCGCGGGCTAGGCCTCGCCGGACGGGCTGCCGTTCCCCTCGTGCAGCTCGAACCAGATGCTCTTGCCGTCGCCCCGCGGATCCACCCCCCACGCGTCCGCGAGCAGCTCCATCAGGACCAGGCCACGGCCGGACGATGCCAGCTCGCCGGGGTGGCGTTTGTGGGGCAGGTCGTCGCTGCTGTCGGAGACCTCCGCGCGCAGGCGGCGCGTGCCCGGCTCCCCGATGACCTCGGCGACCAGGAGCGCGTCGCCGTCCGTGTGTACCAGGACGTTCGTGACCATCTCGGAGACCATCAGGACCGCCGAGTCGACCTGATCGGGGTCCGCCCAGTCGTGAAGGAGTTCCCGGACGTGCTGCCGCGCCCCCGCGATCCGCTCCGGCTCGGCCTGCGCGACCGTCAGGACGGTGCGGCGCGCGGCCGTGCGCAGCTCGGGGCGGCCCGTCCTGCGCAGCAGCAGGACCGCTATGTCGTCCTCGCGGCGGTCCGCGAGCGGGCCCGTGGTGTGGTGCGACGAGGGCCCGTGCACGGCCTGTACGAGGGTGTCGGCGAGCTCTTCGAGGCCGTCGCCGCCGTCACCGTCACCGGCGGCGTCGTACTCCTCCAGGATCTTGCGGATCCGGGTCCAGCCGCTGTCCAGATCGTGGCCGCCGGTCTCGATGAGCCCGTCCGTGCAGACCAGCATCGTCTCGCCGGCCTCCAGGACGAGCCGGGTCGTGGGGTAGTCGGCGTCGGGGTCGATGCCGAGCGGCAGACCGCCCGCGACGGGGCGCTGCACGACCGTTCCGTCGGCCATCCGTATCGCCGGCTCCGGGTGGCCCGCGCGGGCCATCTCCAGGACGCCGGAGGCCGGGTCGGCCTCCACGTACAGGCAGGTCGCGAAGCGCGGGTCGGCCCTGTCGCCGGCCGCCTCGCCGCTGGAGCCGCCCGTGATGCCGTCCGTGATCCCGGAGAGGAAGCGGGTCGCACGGGAGAGCACCGCGTCGGGGCGGTGGCCCTCGGACGCGTACGCGCGCAGGGCGATCCGCAGCTGCCCCATCAGGCCCGCAGCGCGCACGTCATGACCCTGTACGTCGCCGATGACGAACGCGATGCGGCCGTTGGGCAGCGGAATCATGTCGTACCAGTCGCCGCCCACCTGGAGCCCGCCCCCGGTCGGCACATACCGCGCGGCCACGCTCATCCCCGGGATCCGCGGCCCGAGCAGCGGCAGCATCGAGCGCTGCAGGCCCTCCGTGAGCTTGCGCTCCGACTCGGCGACCCCGGCCCGCGACAGGGCCTGCGCCAGCATCCGGGCCACCGTCGTCAGGACCGCGCGCTCGTCCGGCGTGAACGAGACGGGGTAGGCGAAGGCCGCCAGCCAGGCGCCCATCGTGCGGCCCGCCACGGTCAGCGGCAGGAACGCCCAGGACTGCCGCTCGAAGCGCTGTGCCAGCGGCCAGGTCGCCGGATAGCGCTCGTGGTACTCCTCCGGCGACGAGAGGTACACCGCGCGGCCCGTGCGGACCACCTCGGCGGCCGGATAGTCGGTGTCCAGCGGCATCGCCATGAAGGGCGTGTCGTCGCCCGGCTTGTGACCGTGGTGCCCGATGACCTTGAGCCGGTCGCCCTCGATCCCGAAGACCCCGAGCCCGTCCGGCGAGAACCCCGGCATCGAGAGCCCGCTCGCGACCCGGAGCACCTCCTCGGTCGAGGTCGCCTCGGCCAGCGCACGCCCCGCGTCGAGCAGGAACGCCTCGCGGGAGCGTCGCCAGTCGCCGGTGACCGGGGTGCGATGGGCGGCGCCCGGCGGGGGCTCGGTCACTTCCTGCAGGGTGCCGATCAGCTCGTACGAATGAGTGGCCGCGTCCACGATCGGCTTCGAGCGGCTGCGCACGATGCGCAGGACCCGCCGCCCCTGCTCGTCCATGATCCGCAGGCGGGCCTCGGCGAGGGTGCCCTCGGCGACGGCGAGCTGGACGATGCCGTCGATCTCGTTCCAGTCGACGGGGTGGAAGCGGGAGCGCACGCCCGCCTCGGTGAGGGTCTGCGCGCGTGCGGGAAGGCCGAGGAGCCGGGCCGCCTCCGCGTCGAGTGTGACGACCCCGGCTGCGTTGTCCCAGCGCCACAGACCGGTCGCGATGGCGGTCAGGACGTCCCGTACGGGAGGCAGGGGATCGTCCCCCGCCTGCTGCGGGGGATCGTCAGTGCGCATTGACCCACTTTAGGAAGATCAGCGGAGAAGGCGCCACCGACGGGGTGCCGGGGAGCCTCCGGAGAGTGCCTCCGGCGGTAATCCGGAAAGCGATCTCCGCCCGGACGGTAGCCTTGGTGCCTGTCTGCTCTCTCCCCTATTCGCGAAGACTGGATGAACGACGATGCATCGGTACAGGTCCCACACCTGCGGCGAGCTCCGCGCCTCTGACGTCGGCTCCGACGTCCGGCTGAGCGGCTGGCTGCACAATCGCCGAGACCTGGGCGGCATCCTCTTCATCGATCTGCGCGATCACTACGGCATCACGCAGCTGGTGGCCCGCCCCGGCACCAAGGCCGCCGAGGTCCTGGACAAGCTCTCCAAGGAGACGGTCGTCCGGGTCGACGGCAAGGCCGTGTCGCGCGGCGCGGAGAACGTGAACCCGGAGCTGCCCACCGGCGAGATCGAGATCGAGGCCGCCGAGGTCGAGGTGCTCGGCACCGCGGCCCCGCTGCCCTTCACGGTCAACGCGGACGACGGCGTGAACGAGGAGCGGCGCCTGGAGTACCGCTTCCTCGACCTGCGCCGCGAGCGCATGCACCGCAACATCATGCTGCGCTCGTCGGTGATCGCCTCGATCCGCTCGAAGATGGTCGCCCTCGGCTTCAACGAGATGGCGACGCCGATCCTCGCCGCGACGTCCCCCGAGGGCGCCCGCGACTTCGTCGTCCCCTCCCGCCTGAACCCGGGCAAGTTCTACGCGCTGCCGCAGGCCCCGCAGCAGTTCAAGCAGCTGCTGATGATCTCGGGCTTCGACCGCTACTTCCAGATCGCGCCGTGCTTCCGCGACGAGGACGCGCGCGCGGACCGCTCGCCGGGCGAGTTCTACCAGCTCGACGTCGAGATGAGCTTCGTGGAGCAGGAAGACGTCTTCCAGCCCATCGAGAAGCTGATGACGGAGATCTTCGAGGAGTACGGCAACGGCCGGCACGTCACCTCGCCGTTCCCGCGCATCCCGTTCCGCGAGTCGATGCTGAAGTACGGCAACGACAAGCCGGACCTGCGCGCGCAGCTCGAGCTGAGCGACATCACGGACATCTTCGCCGACTCCGAGTTCAAGGCCTTCGCGGGCAAGCACGTGCGCGCCCTGCCGGTCCCGGACACGGCGTCCCAGTCCCGCAAGTTCTTCGACGGCCTCGGTGACTACGCCGTCGAGCAGGGCGCGAAGGGCCTGGCCTGGGTGCGCGTCGCCGAGGACGGCTCGCTGACCGGCCCGATCGCCAAGTTCCTGACGGAGGCGAACGTCGAGGAGCTCACGAAGCGCCTCTCGCTGGCCCCCGGTCACGCCGTCTTCTTCGGCGCGGGCGAGTTCGACGAGGTCTCCAAGATCATGTCGGCCGTCCGGGTCGAGGCCGCCAAGCGCGCGGGCCACTTCGAAGAGGGCGTCTTCCGCTTCTGCTGGATCGTCGACTTCCCGATGTACGAGAAGGACGAGGACACCGGCAAGATCGACTTCTCCCACAACCCCTTCTCGATGCCCCAGGGCGGCATGAAGGACCTGGAGGAGAAGGACCCGCTCGACATCCTCGCCTGGCAGTACGACATCGTCTGCAACGGCATCGAGCTGTCCTCCGGCGCCATCCGTAACCACGAGCCCGAGGTCATGCTGAAGGCCTTCGAGATCGCGGGCTACGAGCGCGAGACGGTCGAGCAGGAGTTCGCGGGCATGCTCCGCGCCTTCCGCCTCGGCGCCCCGCCGCACGGCGGGATCGCCCCCGGCGTCGACCGCATCGTGATGCTCCTCGCGGACGAGCCGAACATCCGCGAGACCATCGCGTTCCCGCTGAACGGCAACGCACAGGACCTGATGATGGGCGCCCCCTCCGAGCTGGAGGAGTCGCGCCTGCGCGAGCTGAACATCGCGCTGCGCAAGCCGGTCGCCTCCGGCAAGGGTGAGGCGGACAAGTAAGCCTGGGCTTCGGCCAGTTGGGCCCCGGGACCGGCATGGTCCCGGGGCCCTTCGCGTCCATCGGCCTGCCCGGCCTCCCGGTGATCGGGATCTCCGGTCTGACGTCGAAGTCGTCCAGCAGCTGTGCGGCGGCGAAGGGCAGCGTGAGCCTGGAACTGACCGTCGCGGGCGCCCCGATCACCGCCCCTGACACACCTGGGTACGAGGTCGACCTCGGCCTCGCGGGCAGGCTCGTCGTCAACGAGCAGATCCCGGTGGAGGGCGCGGACAAGGGGCTGACGGTCAACGCGGTCCACCTGACGACGCTGGCCGGTGTGGATGTGGTGATCGGTTCGAGCACCAGCAGCGCGCACGACTGCGCGTAGCGGATGGGCGGTCGCAGGGCCCGGAACCAAAAGGTTCCGGGCCCCTCTTCTCTTTCCGGAGGCGGGCAACTCTCCTTTCGGGGGCGGGCAACCTGATCGGAGGCCCATCGCGTTCCACGGATATGGGAGACCGAGGAGAACGGCGGGGATGCGATGCGAGGTGGCGGCTTCGAGTTCGAGGAGTTCGTCGCCGCCAGTGGGCCGCGGCTGCTGCGGATGGCGTGGCTGCTCACGGGCGACGCGCATCTCGCGGAGGACCTGTTGCAGACGGCGCTCGCAAAGGCCTGGCCGAAGTGGCGGCGGATCGGCCAGGAGCATCCGGAGGCGTACGTACGCAAGATTCTCGTCAACACCCACACCTCGTGGTGGCGCCGGCACTGGAGGGCGGAGGTCCCGCACGGCGAACTGCCCGAACGGGCAGGCGAGTTGGACGCGTACGAGGGGGTGGACCTGGAGCAGTCGCTCGCCGCTGCCGTGCGGCGGCTGCCGCCGAGACAGCGGGCGGTGGTGGTCCTTCGCTACTTCGAGGACCTCGGTGTGGACGAGACGGCCGGAATCCTCGGCTGCACTCCGGGCACGGTGAAGAGCCAGTCGGCGAAGGCGCTGCGCACGCTGCGTGCCGCGCTGCCGGCGAGGGAGGCGGACCGCTGTGAGTGAGGACGCCCAGGACGCCCAGGACGCCCAGGACGGCCATGACATCCATGACATCCATGACGCGTACGACGAGGGCACCCATGACGCGTACGACGAGGAACGCGAGCTGCGGGTGTTCCTGGAGCGTGCGGTGCCGCGCCCGCAGGCGCCCGCCTCGCGCCTTGCCCGCGTGCGCGAGCGTGCCGCGCGCAGCCGCAGGCGCAGGATCGCGGCGGGGGCGGCGGCCTCGGTGGCGGGGCTAGCCCTCGCCGGGGTGCTGGTGCCGCAGGCGCTGCGGCCGTCGGCCGACCCGGAGGTGGTACCGCCGGCGGCGACACCGCCGAGCCGCCAGGCCTCGGGTGAACGGGACGTCAATTACCGGGAGTTGGGCGGCGGCCTGACCCTGCGGCTGCCGGCGGACTGGCAGGCGCTTGCGGTCCCCGCGGACGACAGGACGAAGAGCCCGCCGGTCGGCTTCGCGGGCACGCAGCGGCTCACCCCGTACAAGCAGCCGTGCGAGCCCGACGACCCGGGCGGCTGGTGCAACCCGCTGGACCGCATCGACCCGGAGGACGGCGCGCTGCTCGTACTGCGGACGGAGAAGGAGGGCGGCCTCGACAAGAGGGCGACGAATCCGCCCCGGTTCACGAGCGGGACCTTGCGGAAGTCCTGTGCGCTGGCGGGGGGAGGGCTCAGCTTCACGGCGGTGCTCGAATCCCCGGAGCCGGGGATGGCGATCGTGGCGAGCCTGTGCCTGGCCCCGGGCGACTCGAAGCCCCGCTTGGCCGAGGCGAACCGGATCATCGGGTCGGCGCATTTCGGCTCGGAGGGCTCACCGCCGGCAACGGCCCCGGCGAAGAACTGACGCTCACCGGACACCTCCTCCGCACCCACGCCCGTAACTCCCCCCCCCGCACCCTTGCGCGCGACATCCCAGGAGCCCCGTATGCCTTCATCATCCAGACGCCCTCACGCTGCTGCGTACCCCACCGCGTACGCAGCCGCAGGCGCGGCACTCACCCTGCTGCTCACCTTGCCGCTCACCGCGTGCGGAACCGGCGCGCAGGCCGACGGGAGCCAGAGCGGTGAGGCGGTGACGGTCAGCGAGGCGCCCCGGACGAGCCGCGCGACCCCCGAACGGCCCCGCGAAATCCCGGCGTTGGGGCCGAAGACCCGGTCCCGCATACCCCGCTCCTCGACCCAGGCCCTGGTCGTGACGGGCGAGGCCCCCGACGCGAACCGCGCGACGGCGGTGCTCTACATGCGCAAGTCCCCTTCCGATGCGGCTGGTTGGCGCCCGGTGTCGGACCCCTGGCCCGCGCACAACGGCTTGCGGGGCTGGACATCACGCCATGTGCAGGGCGACCGCAAATCCCCCGTCGGCGTCTACGGCCTGACCGACGCGGGCGGCCTCCTCCCGGACCCCGGAACCCGCTTCCCCTACGACCAGGGCCCGGCGTTCACCGCGCGCGGCACGGGCTTCAAGGGCGAGCCGCTGACCGGCTCCTTCGACTACGTCATCGCCATCAACTACAACCGCGAGCCGGGCAGAACCCCGCTGGACTGGACGCGCCCGCTGGGTGCGGGCCGGGGCGGCGGCATCTGGCTGCACGTGGACCACGGGGGCCCGACGCAGGGCTGTGTGTCGCTGCCGAAGGCGCGGATGAAGGAGCTGCTGCGGAGCCTGGACCCGGCACGGAAGCCGGTGGTCGTGATGGGGGACGCGGGGGCGCTGGGCGCGTAGGCAGGGGCGCGGTCCCTACATCCCCGTGGACCGGTCCTACATCCCCGTAGACCCGTCGATCCGCTCCCTCAGCAGGTCCGCGTGCCCGTTGTGCCGCGCGTACTCCTCGATCATGTTGATCAGGACCCTGCGCAGCGATATCGGCTCACCGGTGGACCTGCGGATGCCCGTCACGTCCAGCGATCCGGCGGCCTCGACGATCCGCCGCGACCGCTCGCACTCGGCGTGCCAGACGGCGAAGGCCTCCCGGGCGTCGCCGGTCAGGTCGCCGAAGTCCTGGTCCGGGTCGTCGTCCGAGTAGTAGAGCAACGGGACGTCCTCGCCCGAGAGCTGGATGCGGAACCACCACCGCTCGACCCCGGCCAGATGCCGCACAAGCCCGTGCAGCGACATCCCGGACGGGGACACCGCCCGCTCGGAGAGCTGCTCCTGGGTCAGGCCCGCGCACTTGAGCTCGAAGGTGGCGCGGTGCCAGTCCAGGGAGGAGGTCAGGGCCTCCCGCTCGCCGCCTGTACCGGGCGGCGGCCGACGGGTGTCGCCGCTCCAACGCGGTGTGTAGTGCAGGGGTGTTGATGCGCCGCTCTGGCTTCCGCTTCCACTGCCCGTTTCGGTCATGCGGCCGAGTCTGGCAGCCGCCACTGACAACGATGCCGGGATTTCTCAGGCGGCAGGTGTCCGTGAGGCGTGGGCTTCGGCCTCGGCCCATTCGGTGACCAGGCGTTCGTACACCAGGCGCTCATCGGGGCGGAGCCGTCCGCCCGCGTGCAGCCAGAGCGCACGGATCTCCTCGTTGACCTCGTCGGCGGTGCGGCGCCGGTCGGGGGAGGGAGTCGTGGCCATACCGTGAAGCCTACGTAGGAAAATGTGAAGACGGCGTCAAGTCACGCTGCCTCCCCGCATGACTTAGATCACCCTGAGTCCCCGTACGCGTTCAGGGCGTGGCACGGCCGAGGCGCACCTCGAGCCCGTCGAGCACGCGCTGGAGCCCGTAGTCGAAGCCCTCGTCGCGGGCCCGCTCCGGATTCCCGACCTTCAGGTCCCCGTCCCCGTCCCCGTCCCCGTCCCCGTCCCCGTCTCCGTCTCCGTCCGCCCCGCCCTTGTCGGACGGCAGGTTCTGTGCGAACTCCTGCTCGCTCAC
This sequence comes from Streptomyces sp. NPDC021622, assembly GCF_040640795.1. NCBI lineage: Bacteria > Bacillati > Actinomycetota > Actinomycetes > Kitasatosporales > Streptomycetaceae > Streptomyces > Streptomyces sp. NPDC021622. The sequence continues at coordinate 123,461 of NZ_JBFACK010000015.1, read as the reverse complement.
GCCGCTTCGGGCGATCAGCGACAGATACGCGGCCTCGCTGGTCGCCATCCCGATGACGTACGCGATGACGGTGCGCATGGCCTGCCCGGTCTCGTCCGGGGGGAAGCCGGCCGTCGCGTACACGGAGGTCATCCGCTCCGACATCCGCGTCACGTTCGGGCCGAGGTGGATGAGGCCGACCTGGCCGAGCACGGAGGCGACCCAGGGGTGGCGAAGGATCATCGCGCGCAGGCTCTGGGCGCTGCGGGCGGCAGCCGTCCGCCAGTCCGCCGTGTCCGCGGCGGGGAAGTCCAGCTCTCCGTAGACCTCGTCCACGACCAGCTCGATCAGCTCGTCCTTGTTGGCCACGTGCCGGTAGAGCGAGGTGGCGCCCGCGTCGAGGCGGGTGCCGAGCTTGCGCATGCTGAGCGATTCCAGGCCGTCCGCGTCGAGGAGCCGGACGGCCTCGGCCACGATCTGCTCGCGGCTCAGCTGCTCGCGCCCGCGGCGCGGGCGGGTCCAGACCGAGGCGATCGGCTTCTCGGCGGCGGGCATGGGGCCTCCTCGTGTGTTTCCGGCGTCTCACGGTAGCCCGTCGCGCACGCTGTGCGCATCTTGCGTACGGCGATCCTTCATGCGTACAGTCCATGCGCACAGTGTTCGCAACAAGAGCACGCCGTACGCATCAGCCAAGCATCGCCTCGAAGACTCGAAGAGGAGCCCCCATGCCGCACGTGTCGGAGCAGCAGAACGCCCCCGGGAAGAAGTTCGACCTTGAGCGCTGGCAGGCACGCTTCGACGAGCTGCGTGCCGCCCACCACGTGCCGGGAGCGGCACTCGCGGTGCTCGTCGACGGGGAGATCCACGAGCTGGCGAGCGGTGTGCTCCACCGCGGGACCGGCGTGGAGGTGACCACGGACTCGGTGTTCCAGTCCGGTTCGATCGCCAAGGCCTACACGGCGACGCTGATCATGCGTCTCGCCGACGCGGGCGAACTGGACCTGGACGTGCCGGTGAAGGAGATCCTCCCGGAGTTCGAGGCGGCCGACGAGGACGCGACGCGCACCATCACCACCCGCCAACTCCTCTCCCACACCAGCGGGTTGACGTGTGACTTCACCTACGACGCGGGGCGCGGCGACGACTGTCTCGCCCGGTACGTCGAGGCCGCCAAGGGCGTGGCCATGGACTGCCGCCCGGGCACCGCGATCTCCTACAGCGGCATCGCCTACAACGTCCTCGGCCGCATCATCGAGGTCCTGACGGGCCTGACCTGGGACCAGGCCCTGAAGGACCGCCTCTTCGCCCCCCTCGCCCTCGAACGCTCCATGACGCTGCCCGAGGAGGCGCTCTCGTACCGCGTCGCGATGAGCCACCTCGGGGAGCCGGGCCAGGACCCGGACCCGGCCCCCGCCTGGGACCTGATGCCGCGCTCGGCCGGCCCGTACGGCAGGGTCCTCGTGTCCGCCGGTGACGTGGCGCGGCTGGCCAAGATGCACCTCGACGGTGGCACGGCCCCCGACGGGACCCGGCTGCTGAGCGCCCAGGCCGTCGAGGAGATGCAGCGTCGCGTGGTCGACGTACCCGACAAGTGGACGGTCAGCGCGGACGGTTGGGGCCTCGGCTGGACCCTCTACGACTGGGACGGCATCGCGGGCTACGGCCACGACGGCGCGGCGATAGGCCAGTACGGCTACCTGCGCGTCGTCCCGCACGCGGGCGTGGTCGTCTCGCTCCTCACCAACGGCGGCGGCGCCCGCGAGCTCTACGCCGCCCTCTTCCGCGAGCTGCTCGGTGATCTTGCGGGCGTGCGGATGCCGGACGCGTTCGAACCGCCCGCGCAGGCACCGGAGGTGGACTTCTCCCGGTACGTCGGCACGTACAAGCGTGCGGGTGTCGTCATCACCGTCTCCGAGCGCGACGGCGCGCCCCACCTGGTCTACGAGTTCGTGGACGGCATGAAGGACTTCTCGCCGCCGCTGGACGTGGAGCTGTACGCCGTGACGGAGTCGGTCTTCGCGGGTACGGGCGCGGGCCCGTCCTTCAGCGAGGGCTATATGCCGGTGGTGTTCTCGACGCTGTCCGACGGCACGGAGTGCTGCTACATCGGGATGCGGGCGGCGCCGAAGGTCTCCTGACGCCCGGCGTCACGCGCCCGCGGGCATCTCCCACGGCTCCTGGGGCAGCGGACTGCCCGTCTCAAGAAGCGACTTGAGGTTGGAGAGCACGGCGGGCCACCCCGACCCGACGTCCTTCAGGTCCTGCTCGCCCGCGAGGTTCTCGTGGGTGACGGTGAGGCGCACGATGCCGCCGTGCGGCTGGATGTCGAAGGTGACGCGGGAGGGCTCGGCGTCGCGGTCGTTCGGGTCGCCCCAGGTGGTGACGAGCCGTGTGGGCGGCACGCTCTCCACGACGGTGCCGACGACGTCGTCGATGCCCGATCCGTCGGTCCGCCGGTGGGCCCAGCCGGACCCGGCCTTCCACTCCCCGTCGGAGACGTTGCTGTGCCCCCAGTAGGCGGCGGTCAGGTCGGCGTCGGTGAGGGCGTGCCAGACCTTGTCAGGGGTGCTTTCGATGTACGTGACGTACACATACGAGGGCTTGGTGCTGGTGCTGTCGCTGCTCATGGTGGCGTCGTCCTCCGCCTGTCGCTTGATCGCGCCCAGTGCCCGCAGCCGTGGCTGCTCGAACCGGTCGATCCACCGCTCCTGGATCTCGTGGAGCGGCACGGGATTGAGGTAGTGGAGCTTCTCGCGGCCGCGCCGCGCGGTGCTGACGAGATTCGCGGCCTCCAGGATCCCCAGATGCTGGGTGGCCGACTGCCGCGACATCTCGACCCGCTCGCACAGCTCCCCCAGCGTCTGCCCGCCCCGCTCGCGCAACAGGTCGAGCAGATACCGCCGGGTGCGGTCGGCGAGGGCCTTGAAGATCTTGTCGATGTTGGGGCCCGCGCCGCCGCTGGTCGTCTCTTGGCTCACATCTCCATCATGCAGGCAAATGCCTGCATGTCAATCGCGGGCGGCTGCGAACAGGTCCTCCGCGTCGCTGACGACGAGGGCGAGGGCGAACCAGTCGTGGAGGACGTCAAGGTCTGTGCAGGCGGTGATCCGCTCACGGGTGCGGGCCAGGGTGGGGATGCCGCGTGCTTCGAGCGTGCAGAGGATGTTGACGGCCCGCTCCTCGACCCGCCCGGCCTGGATGCCTCGGAGGTAGGGGCCCTCGGCGAGGCTGCCGGGGTCGAAGTTGAGGCCGCTCCGGAGGGGGTGATAGCCGTCTTGGTCGAGGTAATAGCCGGCCAGGAGCGCTCCCCGGTCCGGCCCGTCCCTTTCCGCGTCGTTCCCGTCGACCTCCGTGAACAGCTCTGTTGCCTCGGTGGCGGTGAACGCCTTCTCTAAGAAGCGGTCGAGGACGCGGAGGCTGGTGCAGGCGCGGATCCGCTCACGGGTTTCGTCCTCCGTGGGGATGCCCCGCCACTTCAGCACGCGCAGCACGGCCGAACCCCGCTCGTCGGTCCGGCCGACCGCCACGCCGCGGAGGAAGTTCTCCTCCGACATGGTCCCTCGGCCGGGGAAGTAGCTGCCGATGATGCCTCCCATGATCAGCACCATGTGCTACTCGCTCTGGTCGGCTGCCTCTGCAAACAGGGCGTCGGCGTCGGTGACCTTCAGGGCGCGACCGAACCAGCGGTCGAGGGTGTCCAGGTCGGTACAGCTGGTGACCCGCTCGCGGGCGCTGTCCGGGACGGGGATGCCGCGCATTTCCAGTACGCGCAGGACGCCTTCGGCTTTGCCCTCGGCTTTGCCTTCGGCGAGGCCCGCCTCCTTGCCTTCGAGGTACTTCTCCTCGGCGAGAGTCCCCTGACCGGGGAAGTAGATCGTCACGCCCACCACGTCCCTCCACGTTGCTCTGGCCGGGGTGTCCCCCAGGCCGCGGTCCAGCAGTTGCCAGAAGTAGTCGGCGGACTTGCCATCAGCCGATCTCAGTGCAGTGGCCAGTGCCTCCAGTATGGCCGTGCAGTCGGGGCTGCGCCGATGCATCAACGCGGCGAAAGCGGCGAAGGCGAGGTCCTGCGCGACCTCGTCGGGGTCGACGATCATCGGCACGTTGTCGGGGCCGACGACCATGGGATGCACCGTCAGGGCGGTCCAGTCGTCCACTCCGATCCGGAAGGGCCCCATGGCCCAGGTGGACGTCGCCTTGTCCTGGCACACGACAAGCAGCAGCGCGGGGATGCGGTACTGAGAGTGGAGGTACGAGAGGTAGTACCCCCAGCTCACGGCCTTCTCCGGGTCCCGGCGCTGCTGAGCCTCGATGGCCAGGAGAAATGCGCTGCCGTCCGGCGCGCTGACACGGAGCAGGGTGTCGATCCAACGCTCAAGGGGACGCGTCTCGGTGACGTCCGTCGTGATTACCTCGACGGTCGGCCTCTCAGGAAGCGCTACACCCAGGATCCGGAAGACCGGCGTCAGGAGTTCGGGCCGCTCCTGGAAGATCCGGTGCGAGACCTCGTGTTGCGATGTGACCATGTGCGGAACCTAGGTGGATCAAGGGCCGGGTGTCCCGGCCGGCGGAATGGGATCACTCTTTCGAGTGCGGACGAAACGTTCACGCCGCCTCGGTCAGCTCGCACCAGATGAACTTGCCGTTGCTGTCCGGCAGTTGGGCCGGGCCCAGGGCGTACCAGCCCCACTCGTCCGCGCAGCCCCGCACCAGGGCGAGGCCGCGGCCCGCCTCTGCGAGGGCGGGTGCCAGGGGCTTCGCTTCCGGTGGGGTGGGGTCCGCGTCCCACACCCCGATGCGGAGTACGCCTCGCGCCCACCGGATACGGAGGGCCGCCGGGCCCTTCGTGTGCTGCACCGCGTTCGCGACCAGCTCCGTCGCCACGAGTTCCGCGACTTCGGAGAGGTGGGGGCGGCCGTGCATCGCCAGGATCAGGCGGAGGGTGCGGCGGCAGATCGTGACGGCGCGGGGGTCGTTGGGGATGTAGAGGCTGTACTCCCAGGGTTGGGGGCTGCCTTCATCGGTTTCGGGCATGGGGTAACTCCGGCTTGTTCGGATGGAGTTGGCGTACGTGGCGATCTGCGGGCGGTGGCTGTGTCGCCCGCGCCATGGCAGGGCGGGGCGGTGCGCTTCCGGGTTCCCGGGAATCGCTACGGGTGGTCGACGCATTACTGAACGTAGGGGATAGGGTTAATCCGTCGCAACCTAAAGACGGAGGTTCGACGGAAGTTCGAATGCGCCAACTTGCCTGTGCAAGGCAGGCTTTGGGGGATCAGAGAGGATGTGCTCATGCCGCCGAGGAGCCACCCCACCGCGCGACAGCTGCGCCTGGGCACCGAGCTGCGCAAGCTGCGCGAGGCTGCCGGAATGACCGCTCGGGAGACCGCTGAGCTGCTCGGGGTCAACGCGATCCAGGTGAGCCAGATCGAGTACGGCCGTGCGGGCCTCAGTGAGGAGCGGCTGCGGCGGCTGGCCGCGCATTACGCCTGCGCGGATCGCGAGTTGATCGATGCACTGGTGGCAATTGCGACAGACCGCACGCGCGGATGGTGGGAGGAGTACCGGGGGATCTTGCCTTCGGCCTTCCTGGACCTGTCCGAACTGGAGCACCATGCGCGATCGCTGCGTGTCGTGGCCACGGCGCATGTGCCAGGAATTCTCCAGACGGAGGACTACGCGCGGGCCGTCTTCTCATACATGGTGCCCGAGCTGCCCAGTGGCGAGGTGGACGCATGGGTTGCCCATCGCCTGCATCGCCGCGTCGTCCTGGATCGCGACGAGCCCCTTGAGTACGAGGCGGTACTTCATGAGGCAGTGCTACGCATCAGAGTCGGAGACCGTAAGGCTGCCCATGCTCAGTTGAGGGAGATCCTGGCTCTCGCGGACCACCCCGATATCACCGTGCGCGTGGTGCCCTTTGACGTCGACGGCTTCGGCGGTGCCAACAGTTCGCTGATGTGGGCGGGCGGCCCACTGCCCCGACTGGACACGGTGCACAGGGACACCCCGCAAGGCAGCGCCTTCGTGGATGCGGAGTCCCAACTGGTACGGGCTCGCAAGCTCTTTCGTAGGGTTGAGGGAGCATCCCTCACGCCTGAGGCGTCGCGGGAGTTCATCCACCGGTTGGTGCAGGAACTGTGAGGCAAGGGCATGGCCACCGTGATCTGCTGGCAGAAGTCGTCCTACTCGGGAGGTGCCGAAGGCAACGAATGCTTGGAACTTGCCTCCGTCGACGCCACGTTGCTCCTCCGCGAGAGCGACGACCCCACCCGAATACTCACCCTGCCCCGTGAGGGGTTCGCCGCCCTGCTGCGGGAGATCCAGGAGTCGCGAAGGAGCTGTGAGACGTGATCCAGTGGCAGAAGTCCTCGTTCTCCGGCCCCGGCGACGGCAACGAATGCATGGAACTGGCCGCCCTCGACGGCACGTTGCTCCTCCGCGAGAGCGACGACCCCACCCGAATACTGGCCCCCACCCGGGACGCGCTCGCCGCCCTCCTGCGTCAGATCCGCGCGGCCGAGCGCGCACGTGAAGGACGAGCCTTCGCGTAAATCGACCCTCAGCCACCGGGCGCACCACGGGAATTCAGAGTACTGGGCAGGGTGGTCCCACAAGGGGGCGAGCGTCGCGATCAGACGGTTGTCGTGGACGCCCCCTTCCGCATCACCTCCACCGCCCGGCTGAAGCTGTCCGCCCCGTGCCCGGCGTCCATCACGCGCCGGAAGATCTCGCGGACCGCCTCCGGGAACGCGGTGTCCACGCCCGCGTCGGCCGCCGTGTGGACAACGTGTTCCATGCTGGCCAGGCCCATCGAGGTGCGGTCCACGTCGCCGGCGTGGTTGCCGGCGTCGATGCGCGGTGCGTAGAAGTCGATGAAGTGCCCCATGCCCGCGAAGTTCTCGGCGGCGTACGGGGCGATCTCCGTCGCCGTGATCCCGTGCGCGGCGGCCACGGCGACGGCCTGCCAGTAGGCGATCATCGCCGGCCAGAAGATGACCATGTTGAGCTGGTACATCAGGGCCGCCAGGCCCGGGTCATCGCCGCGGTAGTCGGACTTGCCGGTGATGACTTCGAGCGCGGCGCGGTGCGTGTCGTAGGCCTCGCGCGGGCCGCTGTAGAACGTCGACGCGTCCGGGGTGCCGATCAGGGGCGGCGGTGACAGTACGCCACCGGTGAGGTGCGTCCCGCCGAGCTCGGTCACCCAGCGGGCCCCCGCCCGTGCCTTCTCCGGGGTGTCGGAGCTGAGGTTCACGAGGACCCGGCCCGCGACGGCATCCTTGGCCTGGTCGAGCACGCCGTACATCGCGTCGTAGTCGATCAGGCTCAGGATCACCAACTCATTGGCGGAGATGGCCTGTTCGGGGGTCTTGGCGAGTATCGCGCCGCGCTCTACGAGGGCGTCGGCGCGGGACGGGGTGCGGTTCCAGAGGGTGACGCGGTAGCCGCGGTCGAGGTAGGCGGCGGCCATGGCCTGGCCCATGGGGCCAAGACCGATGACGGTTACGGACTGTGCGATGGAAGGCATGACTCGACTCCATGTAGTTACTAGAACGATCGCTCTATCTAGCGTGTGGGGAAAACGTAGCACGCGGCTAGAACGAACGCTCTACTTAATGGTGGGTAAGGTGAGGCCATGTCCCAGAGCAGCTCGGCCCTCAGTACCCGCGACCGGATCGTGTCCGTCTCCGCACGCCTCATCCAGCGGCAGGGCTATGTGGGCACCGGCATCAAACAGATCGCCAAGGAGGCGGAGGCGACGCTCGGCTCCGTCTACCACTTCTTCCCGGGCGGCAAGGAAGCCGTCGCCGTGGCGGCGATCAAGTACAGCGACGAGGAGTTCGCGGCGGTGCTGCGGGACGCGATGGCGCGCGAGGCGGACCCGGCGGCGGCGATCGAGGCCTGCGCGGTCGAACTTGCCGTGGGGCTACGGGAGTCGGGCTGGGTGGACGGCTGCCCCGTCACGGCCGCCGCCCTGGAGACGCTCGGCACGGACTCGGAGATCCAGCGGGTGTGCGCCGATGCGCTGCGGGGGTGGGAGGGCATCGTCGAGGAGAAGCTGGTGGCGTCGGGCTTCCCCGCCGAGGACGCGCGGGAGGTGGCGACGACCGTGATCAGTGCGCTGGAGGGGGCGGAGGTGACGGCGCAGGTCGCCCGCAGCGAGGAGCCGCTGCGGGCGGTGGGGCGGCAGTTGGCTCGGCTTGTGGGGTCTTACGGGCGGTGAGGCGGGCCGCCGGGTTTCAGTAGGCGGTCAGGCGGGGCCATATGTCCGGGGCCGTGAGGACGTCGAGGGTGGCGGGGTCGGCGTGCAGCAGGGCCGGGAGTGCGGTGATCCAGTCGCTGTGGTGGACCGCCAGGGCGGCGGCCTTGGTCGCCTGGTCAGGGGGCAGGGCGAGGGCCAGCGCGGAGCAGGCCGTTGCGGTGGCCTGCGGGGACGAGGGGCAGGACAGGGCGAGGGCTTCGGCTCGGGCGGTTTCGCCGGACTCGGCGAGGGCTTCGACCAGGCCGGAAAGACCGCTGCCTTCGTCGTCGACCACGTTCCGATGGTCGCGTACGTAGGCTTCGGCGCGGTCGCTGTGACCGGTGGTGACGAGGGCCCGTGCCAGCCGCGCGTACTCGCCGTAGGACTCGTACGAGCGGCTGTGCTCGGCGTGGTCCAGCATGGCGGTCGTGGTCGCGTGGTCGGCGAGGGCGTGCGCGGCACGGGCGATGGCCGCGTACGTGCCGCAGCTTGTCGGGGGCGTCCTGCGCACCGTCGCCATGAGTTGGTCGCGAAGATCCAAGGCCCGCTCCACCTGGTCGCCTCGCGCGAGGCCTTCGACGATCTCGGCCAGTGCCTCCAGACGGAGATTCGCGTCGGACGTGTCGCTCCAGGGCAGGGCGAGTGCGAGGTCGAACTGCCCCTTCCGGGAGTGGTACTTGGCCAGCTCGCAGTGGGCGCGATCGCGGTTCAGCTCTTTGGCGAGACCGGGGACCAGCGCCTGGGCGAGACGTGGCTGTCCCAGGGCCGTCAACTGCCGGATGACGGCCAGCAGTGGGTGGTCCGTGTCGCTCTTGCGCAGGGCGGGGGTCGTCGTCCCGAGCGCCCGCTCGACCTGACCGGCGGCCGCCAGCGCCTGGGCCACGGCGGCGTACTGGACGCTGACGCGAGGAGACAGGAGCGGGGCGGTGAGCAGAGGCGGCAGCCTCTCCTCGATGCCACGGAGGAGCGCAAGTGCCTGTTCGCCGTGACCCGCCACGGCGAGGGCGGTGGCCACGGTGGCCCGTTCGCGGAGTTCGCTGAGCAAGGGAGCGGCGTCGCGGTAGCCGGACTCGGCCTGAGTGAGGACCGCTTCGGCCTCCTCGGCGTGGCCCGCGGTCGCGAGGTCCCGTGCGACCGCGGCAAGACCCACGGCCCGCCAGGCCCATTCGGGGATGGTGCCCGCCAGGCTCCGCGCCGCGTCGGCCCGCCCGACGGCGAGTAGGACCTTGCACTTCCAGGCCAGCTCCACCGGCTCCGGAGCGGCTCCGTCCAAGGGTTCGGCCAGATCGAGAGCGAGGCCGTGCTGACCGGCGTAGGCCAGGGCCAGGGCCACGGAGCCGAGGGGGTCGCGCTTGACGATGAGCCGGCGGGCCGTGCGTACGGCGTCTTCGTGACGTTCCTGGTCTATCAGGGCCTGGCAGAGGCCTTGGACCAGGACGCCGCCGAACGCGATGCCGGGGGCCGGGCCCTCGATCAGCCGCAGGGCGCGCTCCCATTGCCCGACTCGGGCCATGGCTATGGCCACGGCGATCAACGTGCGCTCATAGGGGGCGGAGGAGCGGACCAGGGCCTCGGCGTCGTCGTAGTGGCGCGTGGCGATCAGGACTCGGCAGACGCCCTGCAGAACCGGGACGGCCTGGTCGGAAAGTTGTGCGTGGGCGGCGGCGGTGACGACGGTGCCATCCGCGGTCCCGGCCGGCAGCGCGAGCGCCAGCGCGCCCTTGACGTCCCCGCGCTCGGCGAGCACCAGAGCGATCTCCATGCGGGCGGCAATTTCGGCGAGCCCCATCTCGCGCCAGCCGGGCGGAGCCCCGTCCCCGAGCCCCTCGGCGAACGCAAGGCCACGGTTGTACTCGCCCAGCTCCGCGTACGCCCTGGCGATCTTCCGCAGCACGGCGGCGGAGGGAGGGTGGGGCTCGCCTTCGCGCGCCGCCGCATCCGCCTTGCGGAAGATCTGGTGGGCCCGCTTCCGTGCACCGCCCTTTGCCGCGGCGACGGCCGCCGTGAGCAGCCCCAGCGCACATACATGGCGATTCTGGATCGCGTCGGCGAACTCCTCGGCCAGGTCATACCCACCGCGTTCCGCCAGTGCGGCCGTGACCGGCTGAACAACGCTCTCCAGTACGGCGTCCGAGTCGATCGTGGCTGCGAGGGCCGCCGCATGCTCCACCTCGCCCCAGGCCAGCCATGTCTCCACAACAGCCGTGAAATGCCACGGTTCGGCGACCTGCGATCCGGTCCCCTTCCGCTGCGGCCCCGTCCTGCGGATCGCGGCCTCCGCATGCCGCAGCATCTCGGCGGCACGCTCCCCGTCTCCCCGTCCGCGCAACGCCTTTGCGACCCCGATCAGGGCGTGGACCTGATCCGCGAGCCCCGGAATGCTGCGCGCGAGCGCCTCGGCACGATCCGCGTACCCCAACGCGGCCCACGCTTCCGGGAGTTCGACCGGGACCGCCGCGTTGCGCCGCCGCAGGATGTCCCGCTGCAGGGCAAGCCGCACCACGTCCGCCAACGGCTGCCCGCCCCCCTCCACGATGGCTTCCTCGCCCGCGCGTATCTCCGCGAGCGTGGCCACGTCGCCGCCCGTGTCGCCGTACAGCCGCTCGTGCCGGGCCGGGTCCGTGGCGAGGGCGACGAGGCGGGGGACGTCCCCGTGCTCCCGCAGCATCGCGAAGTAGCCGCGCAGCAGATAGGGCGGTGTCTCCGGTGGCCAGCCGCGCTCCCGGTACTCGCCGGCCCACCTGTGCAGCCGCTCCCGGTACCCCTTGAGCGCCACCTTGCCGATCAACTCCCGTGCCTGGAGGTGCAGTTCCTGGTGCGCGAGGAGGCATGCCCCCTCGCGCACCTCAAAGGTGCGCCCCGATGCCGTACGCAGCATCTCCTGGAGTTGAAAGGGCACGGAGCCGGTCAGATGCGCGAGGTCGTCGATGCTCAGCCCGCCGCCTGCGGCGGTGAGCAACCCCAGCGCGTCGAGGTGATCGCCACCCGCACGAAAGAGCCGCCCCAGCTCCTGCTCGGCCAGGCTACGGACGGTCCCGGCCCACGATGAGGGCTCCAACTGTCGTACGACGCCGCCCATACGCAGCGGATGACCGGCAGGCACATCAGCGGGGAGCGGCGGATTCGGCCGCCCCGCGACGATGACTCGCAACTCCTCGTGCGGAACCCGCGCCACCAGCCCCGCCACGCTATGGGCATCGGGGCCATCGGTGATGCCCCGATCCTCATCGAGCCCGTCCACGATCAGTACGAGCCGCTCGCCCCGACCCCGGCACTCCCGCGCGGCCCGCCCGAAGAGCCGCAGCAGATGCGCCTCCCGGGTCGCCTCCGTCAGCTGCGGCGGGACGGGCTCGCCCACCAGCTCGGCCAGTTGCTCAAGCACGACCTCCACAAAGGCACCGCGGTCGTTCTGAGCGGCCAGCCGTGCGGTGATGAAGAACGGCACGACGCGGACGCCCGCCGGCGGATGCAGCGCGAACCATGCGAGCAGCGCGCTCTTTCCGGCCCAGGGTCCGGCCCGCCACCAGGCGAAGGAGCGCTCGCCCATGCCCTTGCAGAAGGCGGCAAGCTCCTCCAACTCGGCGTCACGATCGTGAAGTTGTGTGGGTGCGATGTTCCGTACGTGCTCCCAGTACGCGGAGTGCGCGGGCTGCTGCCGCGGTCCGGGAGAGTCGCCGTAGATGGTGACCGGCCCGTTGAAGTCCCGCCCTTGGATGACGATGCCTTGCCGCCCGCCGGAGACGGAGTTCTCGACACCGCCGAGCTCACCGGCATCAGGGGCGCCGCTCACAAGTCCTCCCACTTCACCGGGTGTTGGTCGCACCAGGGTAAGGCGGGTGGGCTGCCAAGGGGGCGGTCTCACCCCGCCCATTACTTGCTTGTGCAAGCAGATACCGTCACCGCATGAGTGGACGCATACCGGCGGATGCGGGCAACGCCGACAAGTTCGCGAGTGACGACGAGGACGACCGTTGGTGCATGGCCGTCCGGCTCCTCGGACGTATCGAGCGGCAGTTGGACGTCACCCTGCAGCGGCGCCACGGCCTCCCGCTGTCCGACTATCGCGCCCTGTGCGCCCTCGGCAAGGCCGATTCCAGTGGCTCCATGCGCATGGGGGAACTGGCCGACCGCATCGGCCTGAAGGACAGCACCGTGACCCGGCTCCTCGCCCGCCTGGAGGCGCAGGACCTCGCGGAGCGCGTGGCCGGGCGGGGCGACGGGCGAGCCGTGAGTGCGGCGCTCACCGAGGCGGGGCGGGCACGGTACGCCGAGGCCACGCCCACCTACCGGGCCGCACTCGGAGCCGAGCCCGACGCCGCCCGCCGCAATGTCCACCTAGCAGATCTCGCCACCTGGATACGAGGGAGCTTCGCGTGACGGAACCAAGTGCGACGACGACAACGGCAACGACAACGACAACGACCAAGGCCATCACGCATTACGAGATGCTGCTGGCCGAGCACTTCTCCTGGATGCTCGGCGGCGACATCCCCGCGGCAGCGGCCCAGCAGACCGAGCTGCTCCGTGACCTCGGGGTCACCCCGGCCGGGAACGGAGCAACGGCCGTGGACCTGGGCTGCGGCCCCGGCACGCAGAGCCTGGCCTTGGTGGCGCTCGGGTTCGGCCCGGTCATAGCCGTGGACACGAGTGCGGAGCTGCTGGCTGAACTGGCCGCGTACGTAAAGGAATCAGGCGCCGACATCCGCCCCGTCCACGCCGATCTGCGCACCGCCCTGCGGGAATTCACCGAGCCGGGCACGGTATCGGCGGTCGTCTGCATGGGCGACACCCTCACGCATCTCCCGACCCGGGCCGACGTGACCGCGCTGCTCGCCGATGTCGCCGTCGCGCTCTCCGAGGGCGGCCACCTGGTGATCACCTACCGCGACCTCACCGCACCGCTGCACGGCACCGACCGCTTCTTCCCGGTCCGCGCGACCGAGGACAAGCTCCTGACCTGCTTCGTCGAGTACGCCGACGAGGAGACCGCCACGGTCCACGATCTGCTGCACACGCGCGAGGGCGAAACCTGGCAACTACGGACCGGCAGCTACCCCAAGCTGCGGATCGCCACGCAGTGGCTGGAGTCCCACTGCCGCGAGGCCGGCCTCACCGTACGGAGCAGTGAGATGGGGCAGCGGGGGATGCGGGTGCTGCACGCGGTGCGGGGCGGCTGAGGGGCTATCGCCGCGTGGAAGCCAATGCCGCGCCGGCCCAGGGGACGGCATCAGACAGCAGTGAGCCCCGATGGCCTTTACGGTCGTCGGGCTCACGTCTATTCGGGTGCTGTGTGAGAGATGAAGAGCGAGTTGACAGGGATGGATGGCAGCTCCACCACCCGCCATCCCGGCCAACGCCCGTCAAGGTCCGCTGAGTTCCCGGACGCGGCACCCTTCGGGAACTTGAAGCCACCCTGGCGAGCGAGGTGGCCGACATCCACTGTTAGCCTCATCCGACTCTGACGGCTCTGACCGCTCCTCACCATAAAAGCTAGGGAGATTGAATTGCGCATCAAGCGAATAGTTCAGGGCGGAATGTCCGCACTGGCCATGGGCGCTGTCGCGGTGGCCATGGTGCCGGGCTCGGCGCAGGCGGTGGACTGGGACCACGGACCGCTGTACGACACGGGTAAGCACGCGGCGGCCTACATCGAGGAACGCGGCGACTACCTCAAGGTCTGTGACACCAAGAGCGACGGCAAGAAGGCGTGGGTGAACGTCTTCGACTACTACAGCGGCGACCTCGTGTACAGCCTCACCGACGAGAAGAACGACGGTAAGTGCAGCTACCGGGACGCCTCGGACGGCGGCAAGTACAACCTCGCGGAAAGCCAGAAGTTCGACGTCATAGTCTCGCATGAGCCCTCGAACAATTCGGGCTCCTACCACTTCCAATTCTTCAACGATCACTAATTTCAACCTTTGTGACGGGCCATCAGCGACGCTGATGGCCCGTTGTCTGTCCTCCTGTCGGCGATTTCGTCTTGGACAAGGCCCGTTGAGGGTGACCCCGCGTCACCCTCAACGGGCCTTGTGCGTATCCGCCCGTCCTGGGCGTGGTCGTGTTGATGTGCATTGGTATGTACCAATGGCGTAGGGTCCGGGACGCCTGCGGCGCATAGCCGTCGTACGGCCATGTATCCCTACCAAAGCGAAAGAACCGAGTGAATCAGCGTATACGTACCGCCGTGCGCACTGCCGCGCTCGGCGTCGCGGCGACGGCCGTACTGCTCAGCTCGCCCGGCGTGGCATCGGCGGCCCCCGCGGACCCTGCACCCGTGGAGTCGGCCCCGGCGGCGCCGGAGTCCCCGTCCGTGACTCCGGAGCCCACCACGACACCGGAGGCCACCGGGCCCGCGAAGGCCACCGAGTCCCCGGAACCCACCGGGACTCCGGATGCCGTGCGTTCCCGCAAGGGTGAGGCTGAAGGCGAGGCCGAGGAGACCGGGACGACCCCTTCGCCGACCGCGAGCAAGAGCCCCGACGACGACCTGAAGGCCACCGCGGAGGAGATCGCGGAGGCCAGGGCCGCCGAGGCGTACTGGACCCCGGAGCGCATCGCGAAGGCCGTACCCGCCAACCCCGACAAGGGAGTTGACGGGGCGGGGCCGGGCGGGACCGTGACGCCGGGCGACATGCTGCGCTCCCCCTCCCACCTGGACAACAAGGGCGTCGCCACCGCCGGTGTCTTCCTCATCAACCAGGACGACGACCCGCAGTCGGACCCGGGCAGGCGGGACCAGTTCTGCTCCGCCTCGTCGGTGGCCTCGCCCACCAAGTCCCTGGTGATCACCGCCGCGCACTGCCTCAACGACAACGACCGGTTCCGCAACCTCGCCTTCGCGCCGGGCTGGAAGGCGGACCCGAAGAACAAGGGCAAGGGCATCGCCCCGTACGGCATCTTCCCGATCAAGAAGGGGAAGATCTGGATCGACGGCCGCTACCTCTCCCAGGGCCCGTCGAAGGCCGACGACCTCGACTTCGCGTTCCTGAGGACGGGGCCGAACTCCAAGGGCAAGTTCCTGGAGAACGCTACGGGGATGGGCAATGAGCTCACCACGCTCCCCGCGTCCGGGAACCTGAAGCAGAAGAACGTCACCCTGATCGGCTTCCCCGGCAGCTCCAAGTCGCCGCGCGTGTGCCCCTCGACGTCAACCAAGGCGTACGCGGGCCGCTTCCTGGAGATCGCGTGCGACGGGTTCGCGCCCGGTGTCTCCGGCGGTCCCTTCCTACGGAACTTCGATGGCAAGCGGGGAGACGTCATCGGCGTCATCGGCGGGTACAAGACCGGCGGCAAGCTGGACAACGTCTCCTACTCCTCGCAGTTCGACGCCGATGTCGTACGCCTCTACAACCAGGCCGTGAACGACTACGAGCCGGACAAGCCGTCCGGCAGCGTGGGTATGGGGGACGCGGGGCTCTGGCGCCATGCCACCGCCGCCGCCACCGGCCAGTTCCACACCTCGTCGCAGCGGACGAAGGACGGCGACCTCATCGTGAAGTGGTCCGACGGGGAGATGACCCTCTACCCGGGCGACCAGTCCCAGGGCTTCTACAGCGGGTGCCAGAAGGGCCAGCCGTGCGAGACGCGACTGGCGAAGCCGAACAAGATGTGGGCCGACTACGCCGAGGTCGTCACCGCCGGCGACTACACGGGCTCCAACGCGTACGACCTGATGGTCAAGTGGGTCGACGGCGAGGTCACGATCTACAAGGACATCGACGAGAACACGAAGCTGCCCACCTCCACCTCCGAGCACCCGGCGAACGAGATCAAGATCGCCGACGCGGGTTCGACGTGGAAGTACGCGAAGGGCATCGCGACGGGCAAGTACGGCGGCAACAAGTGGGCCGACGACCTGGTGGTGCGCTGGGTGGACGGCGAGGTGACCAAGTACACCAACGTCGACGGCGGCGGCTTCCACGCCGAGAAGCAGCTGCTCGCCCCGAACGCTCTGTGGAAGCAGCACGCCGACGTCATTGCGGGCGGCGACTTCGACGGGTCGGTCAACTCCGATTTCGACCTCTTCGTGCGCTGGTCGGACGGTGAACTCACCATCTACGAGGACGTCGGCGCCAAGGGGCTCGGCAAGGAGAACCAGCTCAAGGGCCCCAACGGAACGTGGAAGCACGCGCGCGTGATCGTTCCCGGCGAGTTCGGCGGGAACCTCTGGGAGGACGACGTCTTCGTGCGCTGGTCCGACGGCGAGGTCTCCGTGTACGGCAACACCCAGGCCGACGCGTTGGGGCGCGAGTACCAGCTCGTTCCCCCCGGATAGGGTCGTTTCATGCGCATACATCACGTCCTTCCCCTCTGTGCCGTGGTGACCGCCGCGTCCTTCCTGGTCGTCGGCTGTGCCGATGGGCGGGGGGACGGGGGCGGGCCGGGGGAGAAGAGCGCCTCGCCGCGGTCGTCCGAGTCGTCGTCCGAGTCGTCGGCAGCGTCGCCGACTCCGTCCGGCGACGATCGGACCTGGGAGCCGGACGACGCGCTGCGGCGTGCGGACCGGGCCCTGGACGCCTACGCCGACGACGGCACGGACGCGGAGCTCGTCGACTCCGGTACCGCGTACGTCGGTTCGGGCCTGGACAAGACCTTCAAGGCCCCCGGCGACCGGGCGTACCGGCTCGACATCACCTGTGACACGGCCGGGGTCGACGAACTCACCCTGACGCTGTCCCGGGACGGCGCGGAGCAGGCCTACGGAGTGGGGTGCGGGGACCGCGAGGCGGACCAGTTCAACATTCCGCCGGGCACGCCCTTCAAGGCCCGCGTCGACCCCGTGAAGGACGGCACCGGCCTGATCTCGTGGCGTCTGAACAGCATCGCCCCGGGCGATGTGGACGGGTGCGACGACGACATCGACGGGTGTGAGGACTGAGGCAGGACGAGTGAGCGGCACGAGTTAGCGGCACGAGTTAGCGGCACGAGTGAGGGCCCCGGAACCTGACGGTTCCGGGGCCCTCACTCACGTACGGGAAGGGACGAGGCCTGGGCCTACGCCTCCTTCTTCGGCTCCTCCAGGCGCGGGAAAAGCACCGCGCCCTTCGTCACCGTCGCACCCGTGGGGAGCGTGCCCCAGGTGGCGGCGGCCTGGACGTCCTGGTCGGCGAGGGCGCCCAGGAGGGGCTCCGCGCCGAGGGAGTCCCAGAGCTTCTGGGAGGTGTCCGGCATGATCGGGTTCAGCAGGACCGCCACCGCGCGGAGCGACTCCGCCGCCGTGTAGAGGATCGTCGCCAGGCGGGCCTTGCCCTCCGGCGATTCGTCCTTGGCCACCTTCCACGGCTCCTGCTCCGTGATGTAGCCGTTGACCTGCTTCACGAAGTCGAAGATCGCCAGGATGCCGCCCTGGAAGTCCAGCTCGTCGCCGATCTTCCGGTCGGCCTCCGCGACGGCCTTCGCCAGGCCCTCCTGGACCGCCTTCTCGGCGTCACCGGAGGCCGTGGCCTCGGGCAGTGCGCCGCCGAAGTACTTGCCGACCATCGCCGCGACGCGGGAGGCGAGGTTGCCGTAGTCGTTGGCGAGCTCGGAGGTGTAGCGGGCGGTGAAGTCCTCCCACGAGAACGAGCCGTCGCTGCCGAAGGCGATCGCGCGCAGGAAGTACCAGCGGTAGGCGTCCACGCCGAAGTGGGACGTGAGGTCCTGCGGCTTGATGCCCGTCAGGTTCGACTTCGACATCTTCTCGCCGCCGACCATCAGCCAGCCGTTCGCGGCCACGCGACCCGGCACCGGGAGGCCCTGCGCCAGCAGCATCGCGGGCCAGATCACCGCGTGGAAGCGGAGGATGTCCTTGCCGACGAGGTGGACGTTGGCCGGGAAGGTCTCGTCGAACTTGTTCTGGTTCGCGCCGTAGCCGACCGCCGTCGCGTAGTTCAGGAGCGCGTCGATCCACACGTAGATCACGTGCTTGTCGTCCCACGGGACCTTGACGCCCCAGTCGAACGTCGAGCGGGAGATCGAGAGGTCCTGCAGGCCCTGGCGTACGAAGTTCACGACCTCGTTGCGGGCCGACTCCGGCTGGATGAAGCCGGGGTTCGCCGCGTAGAGCTCCAGGAGCTTGGGGCCGTACTCGCTGAGCTTGAAGAAGTAGTTCTCCTCCTTGAGGAGTTCCACCGGCTTCTTGTGGATGGGGCAGAGCTTCTGCCCCTCGTACTCGCCCTCGCCGTCGATCAGGTCGCCGGGGAGCTTGTACTCCTCACAGCCCACGCAGTACGGGCCCTCATAGCCGCCCTTGTAGATCTCGCCCTTGTCGTAGAGATCCTGGACGAACTCCTGCACGCGGTCCGTGTGACGCTTCTCCGTCGTGCGGATGAAGTCGTCGTTCGCGATGTTCAGGTGCTCCCAGAGGGGCTTCCAGGCCTCGGTGACGAGCTTGTCGCACCACTCCTGGGGGGTGACTCCGTTCGCCTCGGCCGTGCGCATGATCTTCTGACCGTGCTCGTCCGTGCCGGTGAGGTACCACACCTTCTCGCCGCGCTGACGGTGCCAGCGCGTGAGCACGTCCCCTGCAACGGTCGTGTAGGCGTGGCCCAGGTGAGGAGCGTCGTTTACGTAGTAGATGGGGGTCGAGACGTAGAACGCCTTTGCGTTCTCGTCCGCTCCCTGCTTCTCGGATCCAGTGGCCGCCATGGTCGAAATCCTAACGGCCGGATGGAGATCGACTCACATCGATTCCAGGGGGTGGACCCGGGGCTTTTGGTGCCACCCCCTGGTCGACGTGCGGTCGTGGGTCTGCGGCTACGGGCGCCAGGCGGCAAGGAGGCCCTCGTACAGCTCCTTGTCCGTGAGCTCCTTGGGCGTGGGGCCCGCGTGGAAGAAGGCGGCGTTGTCCGCCTTCAGCTTGCGGAGGTAGTCGAAGCCCTTTGCCTCGTGGTCGCCGAATGCCACGAACTGGAAGAAGAGGGGGTGCTTGGCCGCGTCGGCGAGGGCCTGGGTTGCGGGGCCCTTGGCGTCGGGGGCGCCGTCCGTCTGGAAGATCACCAGGGCCGGGCTGCCCTTGTGGTCGGACTTCTCGTAGTGGGTGACGATCTCTTCGATGGCGCGGTGGTAGCTGGTGCGGCCCATGTGGCCCGCCGCGGCGTGCAGCTCGTCGATGCGGCCCTCGTGCTCGGGGAGGGTGAGGGTGCCGGTGCCGTCGATGTCCGTGGAGAAGAAGACGACGTGGACCGTGGCTTCGGGGTCCGTGTGGGCGGCCAGGGCGAGAGCCTGTTCGCCCAGGCTCTGGGCGGAGCCGTCCTTGTAGTACGGGCGCATGGATCCGGAGCGGTCCAGGACCAGGTACACGGGGGCGCGGGTCCCCGTGAGGTCCCGCTTCTTCAGGGCGGCGCCGGCGGCCTTGTAGGCGGCGGCCAGTGCCGGGGCCTTGGACTTGAGCTTGGCGGGGGTGGTGGCGGGCTTTTCGCTGGCGGGGGCGGCCTGCGGCTCCGCCGGGGTTGCGGGGGCTTCGGGCTCCGTCTCGGTCACGGGGGCCTCTGTCGCTTCCTCGGCGAGGGCAGCTTCGGGCTGTGCCGGGGTCACAGTCACCTCGGCCACTTCATCGGCAACCGGCGTCTCGGGCTCTGTCTCGGCGACGGGGGGCTCTGCGGCTTCCTCGGCAACCGTGGCTTCGGGCTCCGTCTCGGTCACGGGGGCCGCTGCCGCTTCATCGGCGAGGGCAGCTTCGGGCTGTGCCCACCCGTCCCGCCCAGCGGGACGATTGCCCACAGCGGTGGCGTCGACTTCGGGCTCGGCTTCGATCACCGGCTCGGGCTCGGTCGACTGTTGGGCCGGGACCGATACGTTGTCGAACGCCGCTGCCACGAGCGCGGACGCCTCCGACGGAGTCGGCTCGGAGCTGGGGGCCGGTACCGAGACCTTCTGGTCGGGCTGCTCCGGCTGGGCCTCACGCTCCGGCGTCGCCGCAGCCTCAGGCTCAGCCGTAGCCCCCTTACGTGACGACCGTCCGAACGCATTCCGCAGGACACTCAGAATGCCCATGGGTGCACCCCTTCGCGTGAGTTGATTCCCGATAACCCCTGGCCAGGGCGGACACGTAAGGTTAGCCGCCGCCTTCCGCGATCTTGGCGAGGGTCGCCGTACACCGCCGACACCGTCACCCTTATCACTCACCCGCACGTCAACTGCCCTATGTGCGCCCCCGGTTCACCTCCCGTTCACCCGGCGTCCGCCGCCCTGCACTCCTCCACCCCTAGCGTCGCCGCGGAAACAAGCCACGCCCACAAAACGGAGGAACCGTGCGCAAGCTGCTGCCGATCATCACCTCGCACCAGGGGAGCGGCGGCCGTTCCGCCATGACCTGCCGTTTCCGCTGCGGTGACGCCTGCTTCCACGAGGTGCCCAACACCAGCGACAACGAGTACGTCGGCGATGTCATAGCCGGCGCGCTCAGCCGCCGCTCGATGATGCGCGCCGCGGCCGTCGTGACGGTCGCCACCGCAGCCGGCGGCGCCGTCATCGCCGGTCCCGCCGCCCCGCAGGCCACCGCGGCCGCCCAGAAACCGTCGTCGCAAAAGAGCAAAACGGGGGCGCGCGGACTCCGCTTCACGCCCGTCGCGCCCAACACCACCGACGCCGTCACCATCCCCGACGGCTACGCCCAGAACGTCGTCATCCGCTGGGGCGAGCCCATCCTCCGCGGCGCCCCCGCCTTCGACGCGGACAAGCAGACCGCGAAGGCGCAGGCCGGACAGTTCGGGTACAACAACGACTTCCTCTCGCTGCTGCCGCTGCACCGCGAGCACGGCCGCCAGGTCCTCGTCGCCAATCACGAGTACACGGACGAGATCCTGATGTTCAAGGGGTACGACCCCGAGAAGCCGACCCGCGAGCAGGTCGAGATCGCCTGGGCCGCACACGGCCTGTCGGTCGTGGTCGTGGAGGAGGAGCAGAAGAGCGGGAAGCTCGCCGCCGTCTCCCGCCATCAGCTCAACCGGCGCCTGACCGCCACCAGCGAGTTCCGCCTCTCCGGCCCCGCCGCCGGCAGCGCGCTCGTCCGTACGAAGGCCGACCCGAAGGGCGTCACCGTCCTCGGCACCCTCAACAACTGCTCGGGCGGCACCACGCCGTGGGGCACCACCCTGCACGGCGAGGAAAACTTCAATCAGTACTTCGCCAACGCCGAGAAGGTGACGGACCCGACCGCCGCCGCGCGTCTCAAGCGGTACGGCGTCATCGGCGCCGCCTCCGAGCGCAAGTGGGAGCGGTACGACGACCGCTTCGACCTCGCCAAGGAGCCCAACGAGGCCAACCGCTTCGGCTGGGTCGTCGAACTCGACCCGTACGACCCGGAGTCGACCCCGCGCAAGCGCACCGCGCTCGGCCGCTTCAAGCACGAGGCCGCGCAGCCGCGGCTCACGGACGACGGCCGCCCCGTCGTCTACATGGGCGACGACGAGAAGTTCGACTACTTCTACAAGTTCGTCAGCAGCAAGCGCTTCGACAAGGGCCGCTCGCGCGCCGCCCACCAGCACAATCTCACCCTCCTCGACGAGGGCACGCTGTACGTCGCCAAGCTGACCGGCGACTCCCCGGCCGCCGAGATCGACGGCACCGGCAAGCTGCCCGCCGACGGCGAGTTCGACGGCAGCGGTACGTGGATCCCGCTCGCCACCGCGGGACCGGGCGGAAAGGCCGTCTCGCACGTCGACGGCATGACCGCCGAAGAGGTGTACGTCTTCACGCGCCTCGCCGGTGACAAGGTCGGGGCCACCAAGATGGACCGTCCCGAGGACATCGAGCCGTCCCCGCACACCGGCAAGGTGTACGTCGCGCTGACGAACAACTCCGACCGCGGCAAGGCGGGCAAGGCCGGCGCGGACGAGGCCAACCCGCGGAACCTGAACAAGCACGGGCAGATCCTTGAGCTGACCGAGCGCCGCAACCGCGCCGATGCGACCACCTTCGGCTGGTCGCTGTTCCTCGTCGCGGGCGACCCGAACGACCCGGCGACGTACTTCGCGGGCTTCCCGAAGGACAAGGTCAGCCCGATCTCCTGCCCGGACAACGTCTCCTTCGACCCGCACGGCAACCTGTGGATCTCGACGGACGGCGCCCAACTCGGCGCGCACGACGGCCTGTTCGGTGTCGCGACCAAGGGCGACCGGCGCGGTGAGCTCAAGCAGTTCCTCACCATGCCGAAGGGCGCCGAGACCTGCGGCCCGATCGTCCAGGACCGCCGCGTGATCGTCGCCGTGCAGCACCCGGGCGAGATCGACGGGGCGTCGGTCGAGAAGCCGGCGAGCGTCTGGCCCGACGGACCGGGCAAGCTCGTCCGTCCGTCGGTGGTCTCGGTGTGGCGCAAGGACGGCTGCGACATCGGCGTCTGAGCGGATCAGATTCAGCCGGATGTAGTACGACGATGGGGCACCCCGCAGGCGCGGGGTGCCCCATCGTCGTACTCACGCGATCAGATCAGTCGTTCTGCTTGCGGCGGTACATCGCGAAGCCGAGGCCCGCCGCGCCCAGTGCCGCCATGCCGCCGCCGGCCGCGATCAGCGGGGTGCTCGCGGCGGCCGGGGTGACGCCTTCGGAGCCGGCCTTGACGCCGCCCTTGGGGATGACCGTGGTGGACGTACCGGAGCCGGTCTTGTGCTGGGGCTGCTGCGGCTGCTGGGTGTGGGGCTGCGGCTTCGGGGTCGGCTTGGTCTTGCCCTCGACCCAGGACTTGATGGTGCCGTCCGGGTTGAGGACGACGTACAGGCCGTTGTTCTGGCCGGTCACGGACTTGCCGTTGGCGTCCAGCGTGTCGAGCTTGGCGCCGTGGGCGTAGATGTCGGCCTGGTAGTGGTTCTTGCCGAGCTTGTAGATCTTGGCCAGGGAGCCGTCGGCCAGCTTGGCGCTGCGTACGTAGACACGCTTGCCGTCGGGCTGCGGCTTGGGCTTGGGCTTCGGGGCCGCCTTCTTGGTGATGGTGCCGTCGGCGGAGAGCGTGAAGGTGCAGCCGTCGATCTTGGTGCTCGCCGGGTCGATGTAGGCCTTCAGGGAGCCCTTGGGGGTGCCGTTGAGGGAGATGGATGCCTTGGCGGTGCGTGCGGAGGCGTTGACGTCGACCTTCGCGGCCCAACCGTGGCCGAGGTCGGTCACGCCCTTGGAGACCCAGCCGCCGGGGACGGGCTTGTCCTTGTCCTTGTCCCCGTTGTCCTTGTCCACCAGCTTGGCGGTGACCGTGCCGTCGGGGGTCAGGGTGAAGGTGTTGCCGTCGATGGTGGTGCTCGAGGCGTTCTCGTACGCGGTGAGCGAGCCCTTGGGGGCGCCGTCGAGGGATATGGATGCCTTGGCCGTGCGCGCGGAGGCGTTGACCTCGACGTCCGCGGTCCAGCCCTTGCCGAGGTCGGTCACGCCCTTCGACTCCCAGCCGCCGGGCTGCGGCGTCTCCGTGTCGGTGTCCGTACCCGGATTCGTGTCCTGGTCCTGCCCCGGGTCCTGCGCCTGGTCCTGGCCCTGGCCCTGGTCCTGACCTTGGTCGTCCGTGGCGGCCTGGTGATTCTGCGGGGTGGACGGCGCGTCCGCGGCGAAGGCGGCCGTGGTCGGGACGGCGAGGGCGGCGATCGCTCCGGTGGCGATGGCGGCGGTGCGGAAGGTACGGCGGGTGGCGCGCATAGCGGAGGTCCCTTGGTGCTTGGTGCTGATCGGGCTGGCTGTCCGTCTTTGTGCCCCTTTGCGGTGGCGACAGGCATGAAGCTACGGGCGCTGTGTGTGCGTCATCCGTAGGAAATGTAACAACCGGCCGCATGTCGGGGCGCAAGACCGTAAATCGACCAAAAGTGCAGGTCAAGGGCGGTTTGCCGAAGGTCCTGCCTTGCCCGGGACCAAGGTCACGTCACGTCACGCCGCGGGCGCCGCGTCCCCCGCCCGCCCCGTCCGCAGCAGCCACTCCCCGTACGCGGGAGCCTGCCGCGCCGCCTCCCAGTAGGCGGCCTCCAGCTCGCCGTACACCGCGTCGAGCTCCCGCTCCGTACGCGCCGCCACGAGCAGTCGTACGCCGAGGGGGTCGCCGTGCAGCGGGCGGACCGCCATGTCGGGTCTCGCCCGTGAGGTCGGCTGGCAGACGGTGACCACCTCGCCGGTGGCGACGAGCGATGACGCGGTGAGGTAATCGCCGTGCAGGACACGGGGGTTGATCCCGGCCGCACGCAGGACGCGGAGCAGCCCGTCCCACTCGCCGTCCACGGTCGGGTCGACCATCCACCGGTCGTCGGCGAGATCACTGAGGTGTACGACGGACTGCGCGGCCGCCGGATGGTCGGCCGCGAGGAAGACGAACTGGGGCTCGCGCCGCACGAGCACCCGCGTGCGCAGTTCCTCGGGGAGCCGCAGCGGGCTGCCCTCCACCTCGTGCACGAAGGCGATGTCGAGCTGCCCGTCGGCGACCATGCGCAGCAGCGCGTTCGCGGAGACGTCCATCTGGAGCGAGGTCTCGGTGCCGGGGGGCAGGTGGACGCGGAGCCGGCGCAGCCAGCCCGGTATGGCACGGCTTGCCGTGGAGCCGATGCGCAGCTGCCGGCCCTCGGCGGCGCGGGCGGCGGCCGCCTTGGTCTCGCTGATGAGCGCCCGCATCTCGCTGACGAGGGGGCGGGCGCGGCTGAGGGCGACACGGCCGAGCGGTGTCGGGCGGCAGCCGGTGCGTTCGCGGGCGAAGAGCTGGCCGCCGACGGCCTGCTCGATGCGCCGCAGCTGGGTGGTCAACGACGGCTGGCTCATGCCGAGTTGGCGTGCGGCCTTGTGCAGGCTGCCGGTGTCGGCGATGGCGCACAGCGCGCGGAGGTGCCTCACCTCGAGCTCCATGGTCAGTGAGCGTAGAGCGGCGAGCGGCGGCGCACCAGACTCACAAACCCCACGGGAACCACGCGAGTTGGGCGCGGCGGGAGCGCGGGTGATAGCCCGGCGCTATCGCCGATTGCCATCATCCCCAGACCCCCCTGGCTCCCCGACACTCCCCCTACCGAACCGTTCACCTTTCATCGAACGAGTAGGGAGCCCCCCACATGAACAAGCGTTACCTCTCGGTCGCGTCCGTCATCGGCCTCGCTGTCGCCGGTCTCGGCACGACGTCGGCGACGGCCGCGACCCCCACGCAGGCCTCCCCCTCCACCACCGCCGCGTACTCCCAGTACGCGGGCTCCGGTGAGGAGGCCGCGGCCAACAAGGCGTTCTTCGACGCCGTGTTGAAGTCGGTCGCGGAGAAGCGTGCGGCCAACCCCGGCGCGAAGCAGGTCACCGTGGTGTACGACGCCTCCGGTGCGCCGACCTTCGCGCAGCAGATAGCCAGCAGTACCTCCATATGGAACAGCGCGGTGTCCAATGTGAAGCTCCAGGAGGGGAGTGGCGGTGCGAGCTTCGAGTACCGCGAGGGGAATGACCCGCGTGGTTCGTACGCGAGCACGGACGGCCACGGCAACGGGTACATCTTCCTGGACTACGCGCAGAACCAGGAGTACGACTCGACGCGCGTGACGGCGCACGAGACAGGGCACGTCCTCGGTCTTCCTGACCACTACGAGGGCCCCTGCAGCGAGCTGATGTCCGGAGGCGGCCCCGGCCCCTCCTGCACCAACTCGCAGCCGGACGCGAATGAGCGTGCGCGGGTCGACCAGCTGTGGGCCAACGGCCTGGCCAAGGCCCTGGACAAGCTGGACAAGCTGGACAAGCTGGACAAGCTGGACAAGGTGAGTTGATGTCAACGCCGGAGGGGCCAGAGGGCCCCTCCGGCTCGGCTCCTACCCCTGCGGCGAGGCGATCGCCCTCGCTGCCGCCACCTCCTGACGGAGGGGTTCAAGAACGCTGTCCTTGGGGCCCGTGAAGTCGGCCGCGACCTCCTCCAGGGTCTCGGAGGACCGTATGCCCTGCGCCAACTCCCGTAGCTGGGCGGCGACTTCGTGCACCTCCGGAGGGCCAGGTGCCACCGCCCCATGCCGAATCCGCACCCGCGCGGCGGTGGTCGCGTCCACCACCCGCTCCACGGCGACCATCAGCGGCCACCACGCCGCGGCCCGCGTCCCCACCGGCGGCGGCTCGGTCAGGGCCCGCTGGAACTCCGTACGGATGACGGAGAGATCCCGGTAGAGGCGGCGCCGCATCCGCGCCCGCGCCGCCGGGTCCTCGGTGGCGCCGAACGCGCACTCCACGTACGAAGCCGTATCGGCCACCGCGTCCGCGAGCCGGTCCCCGATCCGGGTGTGCCAGCTCTCCGGCCAGAGCAGATAGCCGGCCACCAGCGAGATCGCGCAGCCGATCAGGCTGTCGACGAGGCGCGGCACGACGAGCCCGAAGCCCTGGCGGTTCAGGACGTCCGACAGGAGCAGGATCACCGGGGTGATCGCGGCCGTCTGGTAGCCGTATCCGCGCGGGGTCAACGCAGGGATGAGGGCCGCGAGGACCATCATCACCGGCACGTCCCACCACCCCCGCGGCACCTCTGCGAGGACGGCCGCCGCCACCACGAGCCCCGCCACCGTGCCGAGCGCCCGCAGCACAGCGCGCGAGAAGACCGAGCCGAAGTCGGGCTTGAGGACGAACGTGACGGTGAGCGCCACCCAGTACGAGCGCGGCACCTCGATCAGGGAGACCAGGGACTGCGCGATGCCGATGCAGAGCGCGAGCCGCAGGCCGTAGCGCCAGGACGCGCCGGTCAGCAGGACGTTGCGGGCCGCGCGGCGGGCGCGAACGCGCAGGGCGGCGGGGCGGCCGAGGCGGTCGTCGACGTTGACGATGCCGTGCGGGTCGGGGTCGTTGAGGGTCTCGGCGACGTGGCGCAGCGCGTGGTCGACGGCGCGGGCGGAGGGGCTTCCCGGTTCCGGGAGCACGGGCTCGGGGACCGTCACGTCGCCGGGCCCTGCGACCGCGTCCGCGAGCCGCCGCACCTCGTCCGGCACTTCCGGCGGCAGCGGCACGCCCGCCTGGTGCGCGGCGGGCGCGGCCTCGACGACCGAGGTGATCGCGTTCAACTGGGCGATCAGGCGCACAAGATCGGGGTTGCGGCCGTGCGAGCGGGTGCGGCGGGCGAGGACCAGGTCGTACGACTGGTTCAGGGAGGCCGTGACGGCGGTGCGCGCATCGCCGTACCCGTCCGTGCCCGCGGCTTCGAGCAGCGCGGCCACGCTGCGGTACGTGCCGGCGACGGCGGCCCGCTCCGGGACGCCGGACCGCAGCGGCCAGGCGAGCAGCGCGAGGGCGAGGACGAGCAGCCCGCCGCCGGCCATCAGGACGGGGGCGAGCCACCAGTCCCCCGGCATCGGAAGTCCCGCACCCACCACGGAGTTGAGCAGCAGGAGCAGTCCCGACACGGAGGCCACGGCGCCGATCGTCGACATCATCCCGGAGACGAGGGCGACGAGCGTGACGACCCCGACCGCGACCCAGCCGTGCCCGAAGACGAGCGAGCCGACGGTGACGCCGAGCGCGCCGAAGAGCTGCGGGACGGCGATGTTGTAGATCCGCATGCGGTAGGCGTCGGCGGTGTCGCCGATGACTCCGGAGAGCGCGCCCATGGAGGCGAGCGCTCCGTAGGCGGGCTTGCCGGCCGCGAGGCCGATGGCGAGGGGCAACGCCATCGCGACGGAGGCGCGGGCGACCGCGGCCCACGGGATGGGCGCGGACTGCGGCTTGAGCGTCCTGGCCAGCCAGCCGGGCGGGGTGAGTGTGCTCAGGGGGCCCGCGGGGCCGGGTGATTCGGGACGGGGCATGCGCCCATTATCGCTGTTTTACGTGATTTGCCCGGACCTCAGCGGTCCTGTTCCTGCCGATGGAGCGTCAGGTCCACCACCAGCGCCCGGTGGTCCGTGTTACCGATCTCCAGGAAGCGGGCGTCACGGGCCGAGAAGTCCGGGGTGGCGAGCACATGGTCGATCTGGGTGCCCAGCGGGGACATCAGGGCGGACGGCCAGCTGGGGGTGCGGGCGGAGCCCGCGAGCCGGGCGGCGTCGCGCAGACCGCCCGCGTCGAGGATGTCGCGGAAGGCGGCGTGGTCCTGGGTGGCGTTGAAGTCGCCCCCGATGATGGTGGAGCCGCCCTTGCCCGCGGCGGCGTAGTCGCGAAGACCGCCGAGCTCGGAGCGCCATACGTGGACCTGCTCGGGCAGCGGCGGCATCGGGTGGGCGAGCTGGACGCGGATCTCGTGGCCGTCCTTCAGCTCGGCCACGGCGCCGGGCATGCCCAGGGTGCCGGGGATGCCGCTGGCCTTCTTCAGCGGGAACCTGCTGACGATGAGCGAGCCCTCCGCGCCGCTCGCCTCGCTGCCGCTGCGGTACGGGTACTGGGAGCGGGGCAGCTTGTCGCGGAGCGTGTCGGAGCAGGTGTAGTCGCACTCCGGGACGAAGAGCAGGTCCGGCTTCTCCTTCCGGACGGCGTCGACAAGACCCGGCGTCCCGCGCCCGAACTCGACGTTGGACGCCATGACGCGGATCTCGGCGACGGCGGGCCCGTCCGGGGCGTCGGCCCGGCCGTAGGGCTCCAGGAACCAGGCGACGCCGCCGAGGGCGAGGACTCCCCACACCAGACCGATGCGCCACCTCGCCAGGGCGGCGAGCAGGAGCGCGGCGACGGTCGGGGCGAGGAGCCAGGGGAGGAAGGCGAGGAGCTGCGGGACGGGGGTGAAGCCGTCGGAGTCGGCGACGCGGAAGCCGAGGAGGCCGGTGACACCGGTCAGGAGCAGTGCGGCGAGGTAGGCGGAGCCCCGGCTCCGGAGCCTGCGCCGCCCCGGCTCGCCGTCCTCCGCCCGGTCCTCCTGCCGCCCTGCCGCTGCCGCCGTCATGCTGTCCAAGGACCGGCCTCTCCGTAGGGGGTGGTTCTCGAATCTTCCCTGAGAGACGGCCGGATGCGGGGAAAGGGTTCCTTTTCTTCCTTTTCCCCGGTCGGCCGGCGCCGGTGCCAGATGGGCCTCAGGTGGCGCCAACTCGCCGCTCAAGTGGCGTCGTGACGACATCGCTGCGGACGTTTCCGCGAGCCAAGACCTCGTCTCCAGAGGTGCTGTTCCCTGCTTTGATACTGAAAAACTCCCAGGTCAAAGGCGTGTTCACGACCGAAGTGCCAATGTGGCTCGCAATGGCGCCGCTAGTGCGCCATCATGGCGTCAAGGAGCTCTCACGCCCCACGTCACGGAGGACCTCATGTCGTACGAGCCGACGGCCACCGGCAGCACCGCCGACGCCGACGAGCCGCCCACCCTGCCCACCGACCGGCACACCGGCTGCCCCTTCGACCCGCCCGCCGGACTCACCGCGCTCAGCGACCGGCCGCTGCGCCGCATGCGCTACGCCGACGGACACCTGGGCTGGCTGGTCACCGGCCATGCCATCGCCCGCGAGCTGCTTGCCGACCCGCGCATCAGCTCCCGCTATGAACTCCTGCACCTGCCGGAGCCGGTGCCGGGCCACACGGGGGACGTACCGCCGGCGCCCGTCGGCGACATCATCGGCCTCGACGCCCCGGAACACACCCGCTACCGGCGGCTGCTCGTCGGCAAGTTCACCGTCCGCAGGATGCGCCGGCTCGCCGAGCGGGTCGAGCAGTTAACCGCCGAGTGCCTGGACGCCATGGAGCAGGCCGGGCCCACGGCCGACCTGGTGGAGGCGTTCGCGCACCCCGTGCCCGCGCTCATGATCTGCGAGCTGCTCGGTGTGCCGTACGCCGACCGGGATCGCTTCCAGCGCCACGTGGCGACCATCTTCGACCAGGCGGCGGAAGCGGAGGCGAAGGGCGAGGCCTATGCGGAGCTGCTCAAGTACCAGGGCGAGCTCGTCCTCGCCAAGCGTGCCGAGCCCACCGACGACCTGCTCAGCGATCTGACCGCCTCCGACCTCACCGACGAGGAACTGGCCGGAATCGGCGGGCTGTTGCTGGCCGCCGGGCTCGACACCACCGCGAACATGCTCGGCCTCGGCACCTTCGCCCTGCTGAGCAACCCCGACCAGCTGGACGCCCTGCGCGCCGACCCCGCACTCGCCGAGCAGGCCGTGGAGGAACTGCTCCGCTACCTCAGCGTCGCCGACCCGATCCTGCGTTCGGCGCTGGAGGACATCGAGGTGGCGGGCCAAGTCATCAAGGCGGGCGAGACGGTGACGATTTCCGTGCAGGCCGCCAATCGCGACCCGCACAGGTTCCCCGACCCCGACCGCCTCGACATCCAGCGCAAGGCCACCGGGCACCTGGCCTTCGGTCACGGCCCCCACCAGTGCCTGGGCCAGCAGCTCGCCCGCGTGGAGATGATGGTCGCGTTCCCCGCGCTGCTGGCCCGCTTCCCCGGACTGCGCCTTGCGGTGCCGCCGGAGGAGGTGCGGATGCGCGAGCACGCCAACATCTACGGTCCGGCAGCTCTGCCGGTCACTTGGACGGATTCGGCGGAGCCGGTGACCGACGGCGCCGCAGCAGCCAGGCGCCAACCGCGGTAGCCAGCCCCACCCCCAGAATCACCCACGCCGCCACCCGCAGCGCATGCGTCAGCGTGTCGTAGACCGCCCCCGCCGCCGCCCTGGAGGCGGTGGCGGGAAGGTCGTCCAGGGCGATGCCGCGGATCACCGTGACGGCCAGGGCGAGCAACGCCCCCGCGAGGGCCGTGCCGAGGGACGTGAGGATGACGGCCCGGCGGCGGCGCAGGGCCAGCAGGATGCCGGCCACGGCGAGCAGCACCGCGGCGAGCGGGAGCCAGAGGCCCGCGACTTGGAGGGGCACGCCGCCAACACAAAGCCCCGGTCACGCGATGCGCGACCGGGGCGACTGCATATGGGGCAAGTACTTCCCGCTCCGGGGCTACTTCCCGCTCCTGAGTTACTTGCCGTTGCTCTTGAGCTACCTGCCGTTGCTCCTGAGCTACTTGCGGTTGTAGAGCCGCATCGTCACCGGACCGAAGACCGCGACGAGCAGCACCGCCCAGCCGAGCGCCCAGACCAGCGACGAGCCCGGTGACGTACCCGCCATCAGATCGCGGACGGCGGAGGCGACATGGGTGATCGGGTTGTTGTTGACGAAGGCCTGCAGCCAGCCCGGCATCGTCTCGGGCTTCACGAAGATGTCGCTGAGGAACGTCAGCGGGAACAGCACCATCATGCTGACGCCCATCACCGACTTCTCGGTGCGCAGCAGGAGTCCGAACATCGTCCACACCCACGAGAAGGCGAACGAGAAGACCAGGAGCAGCAGTACTCCGGCGAGGACGCCGAGGCCGCCGCCGTCCGGGCGGAAGCCGATGATCATGCCGACGGCCAGCATCACCAGGGACGCGATGGCGTAGCGCAGCATGTCGCCGAGCAGGTACCCGACCATCACCGAGGGGCGCCAGATCGGCAGCGTACGGAAGCGGTCGAAGACGCCCTTCTCGATGTCGATGTTCACCGAGACGCCCGTGTACATCGTGATCATGACGACGGACATCACGAGGATGCCCGGCAGCAGGTACTGGATGTACTCGCTCGGCGATCCGGCGAGCGCACCTCCGAAGAGGTACGTGTACATCAGCACCATCATGATCGGGAATGCCGTCACGTCGAAGAGCTGCTCCGGCACATGCTTGATCTTGAGCATGGCCCGCCAGCCGAACGTCAGGGACGCGGCGAACGCGCTGGGGCGCTGCGGCCGGTCACCGGCGATCAGGAGCTCGGCGAGGGACTCGGCCTTGACCGGCGCGAGGTCCTGGGCCTCGGAGGTGGTGGTCGCGGTGCTCATGCCTGTGCCTCTTCCTTCGCCGTGCCGGCCGTTCCGGCCAGGTCCGTTGCGTGATGGGGGGCGCCGGTCAGGGCGAGGAAGACCTCGTCAAGGCTCGGCTGGCCCAGGGAGAAGTTGTCGACGGTGATCCCGGCGTGGGCCAGTTCCGCGAGCGCGCGGGACGCCTTCTCGGCCGCGCCCCTGCCGTTGCGCTCGCCGTTGCCGACGCGGGCGGTGAGCGCGACCGGGTCCGGCTCCAGCTGGACCTCCGCGTCGAGCGCGATCCGCAGCACCTTCTCGGCCTCGGCCCGCTGCTCCGCGTCCCGCAGCCGCACATGCACGGAGCCCGCGCCGACCGACGCCTTCAGCTCCCCCTTGGTGCCCTCGGCGATGACCTTGCCGTGGTCGATGACGGCGATGCGCGATGCGAGGTGATCGGCCTCGTCCAGGTACTGGGTGGTGAGCAGAACGGTCGTCCCGTGCCCGACGACGGCCCGCACGATGTCCCAGACCTGGTTGCGGCTGCGCGGGTCGAGCCCGGTGGTGGGCTCGTCGAGGAACAGCAGATCAGGCGTGTTCAGGATGGATGCCGCGATGTCGATGCGGCGCCGCATGCCGCCGGAGTAGTTCTTCACCTGGCGGGTGGCCGCGTCGCTCAGCCCGAAGGCTTCGAGGAGCTGCGCCGACCTGTCGTACGCCGCTTTCTTGCCATGTCCCGTGAGGCGGCCGAGCAGCACCAGGTTCTCGGTGCCGGTCAGATCCTCGTCGACCGATGCGTACTGACCGGTCAGGCTGACCCTGCTGCGTACGGCGTCGGCCTCGCGCACGACGTCATGGCCGAACACGTGGGCGTCGCCCCCGTCGGGCCGCAGCAGGGTGGCGAGCATCTTCACCGTGGTGGTCTTGCCGGCGCCGTTCGGGCCGAGCAGGCCGTACACGGTCCCGGCCGGGATGGTGAGGTCCACGCCGTCCACGGCGCGGGTGTCGCCGAAGGTCTTCACCAGGCCCGCGGTCTCGATGGCCACGCTGTTCATGTCCGTACGCCCTCTCCAGGTCAGTGCGTTCCGTTACGAGGTCAGACTTGCGCCGCGGCGCAAACTCATCGCCCGGTGGAGCGTCGGTCCGAACGGGTGTTTGCTGGAAGGTGCGTCCCCAGCATCCGCCACATCAGCGGACGGCGACAACCACAATCGCCATCACGCCGTGATCTGGGCCGTCGAGTTGCCTCTCGGCGGGTGCGGGTGTGCCCTGGTACTGGGGCGAAAGAGTCTGGAGGACCCGTCATGGCACATGCGGCACCGACTTCACCCACCTCACCCGCACCGCGGGTACTGGCCGGGACCGGCACGACCCGGGCCGGGGCCTCGGCCGTGGTCATGGGCTTTCTGTACGGCATCGTGGTGGTCCAGCGGGACGCCGGTTCGGTCGCGGACGGCAACGCCTGGCTCGGCATCGTCACCGGTGTCCTCTTCGCCGCCCTCTTCATGGGCATGTACGCGATGGCGCCCCGCCTGCCGCGCGAACTGCGCGCGACGGCGTGGGCGACCTTCGCAGGTGTGACGTTCGGTTGCGTATACAGCCAGGGGATGCCGGGCCCGTCCGTCCTGCGCTCCACGATCATGGCGCTCGGCATCGCGGCGGCGGTGTTCATGGTGACGTTCTACCGCTACTACACGCGCGAGACCGACTGAGCGGGGTCCCTACAGCACCGCCAGGTCCACCGCCCGAGCCATCGCCCGGTACCCCGCGTCGTTCGGGTGCAGGTGGTCCCCGCTGTCGTACTCGGGAGCGATCCGCTCAGGATCAGCGGGGTCCGCAAGGGCCTTGTCGAAGTCGACGTACGCGTCGTACTCGCCCGAACTCCGCACCCAGGCGTTGAACTCCTCGCTCACCGCGGCCGCCCGCTCCCCGTAGTGGTCGGAGCCCCCCAGCGGCAGCAGCGTCGCCCCCACCGCCTTGACGCCCTTCGCGTGCGCCGCACGGATCAGCGCCCGGTGGCCCGCGATGAGCTCCGCCGCGCTGACCTTCGGCGCGGGCTTGTACGTCGGGGTGTCGCTCTCGCTGAAGCCGATGTCGTTCACGCCCGCGAGGACGAGCACCGTGCCCACCCCGGGCAGGTCAAGGGCGTCGCGCCCGATCCGCGCCGTGCCCCGCTCGCCGTACCAGGCGGAGTCGTTGAGGACGAGATTGCCGCCGATGCCCGCGTTGAGCACGGGCCGCGGGGTGCCCTCCTGCGCGAGGCGTTCGGCGAGGGCGTCGGACCAGCGGCGGTTGCGATCGGTGGAGGAGGCGAAGCCGTCGGTGATGGAGTCGCCGAAGAGCACGATCCCGTCCCTGTTCCCGTCCCCGCGGCGGGACTTCTGCCCGCCCACATCCACCCCGGACAGGAAGTACCAGGACTCCGTCGACGCGTCGAACGCCGACGCCCCCGTGTCCCCGGTGTGCTCACCCTCCGCCCGGTAGCTCGTCGCGAACGACTGCGCGTGGAAGGTCGCAGGACCGGTCGTCCGCGCCAGATGCAGCGTGACCGTCACCGAGTCGAAGGCCTTCAGGTCCAACCCGGCCTTGTCGCTGGAGAGTTGGCCGTGCGCCGGGATGGACACCGACCGCCTCCCCTCGAAGGTGAGCCGCCGCAGCGAGCCCTCCTCGACCGCGGCCCCCTTCTTCGTACGCGCGATGGTCGCGCCCGCGATGTGCAGCGGGGACGTGCCGTACGCGTTGGAGAGCCGGATGCGCGCTCTGTCGCCGCCCTCGGTGACGCGGACGACCTGGCGCAGGGTCTGACCGGAGAAGCCGTCCTCCGACCAGTTCGGCTTGAAGCCGGTGCTCGCGCGCTGCGGTGCCGCGGCCCACGCGGCGGTCCAGGCCGCCTCCTTGCGGGGTTCGTGGCCGGCGGAGGCCTGCGCGCCGGTGACGGCGAGGCCCGCCGTCAGGGCGAGGGCGGCGGTGGCGGCGACAGCGGACGTGCGGGTACGCGAAAGCATGGAAATCTCCGGGGAGTTGAGGAAGGAGAAGCGCATTCGGTCCGTGGTGAACCGGACTCCTCAAAGATCCGCCGATGCCACCCCCCGATCAACGGCGATCCATGAAACGATTACCGCGCTCAGGCTTATCGATGCAGGTCAGGCATGGTTCACCGGGAGGGCACGTGGAGCGGCAGGAGCTCGAAACCTTTCTCACGCTCGCCGAGGAGCTGCACTTCGGCCGCACCGCCGAGCGCCTCCTCCTCTCCCAGGCCCGCGTCAGCCAGACCGTGAAGCGCCTTGAGCGCAAGATCGGCGCCCCGCTCTTCGAGCGCACGAGCCGCAGGGTGCAGATGTCCCCCCTCGGCCGTCAGCTCTACGACGATCTCGCCCCGCTGCACAGCGAGATGGAGGCCGCGCTCGCCCGCGCCAAGGGCGTCGCGCGCGGCGTCGACGGCGAGTTGACCATCGGTTTCCTCGGCTCCGGCGCCGGCACGCTGACGAGCGCGATCCTGGAGACGTTCCGCGAGCGCCGCCCACGCTGCGAGGTGCGGATGCGCGAGACCCAGTTCGAGGACCCGCTGGGCGCGCTGCGCGGCGGCACGGTCGACGTCCTGTTCACCTGCCTGCCCGTCGAGGAGCCGGATCTGACGGTCGGCCCCGTCGTCATCAACGAACCCCGCGCGCTCGCCGTGCCGCTCGGCCACCGCCTCGCCGGGCGGGCGAGCGTCTCCCTGGAGGAGCTGGCGGGCGAGACGTTCTTCGGCGTGGTCAACGGCGCACCCGCCTACTGGTGGGACTTCCACGTCCCGCAGCGCACGCCGAGCGGCCGCCCGATCCGCCGCGGCCGCTCCGTCGCCGGCTTCCAGGAACTGATGACGCTGGTCGCGACAGGGCAGGGGATTTCGCCGGTGGTGGCGTCCGTGGAGAAGTACTACGCGCGCCCGGACATCACCTTCGTACCCCTGCACGACGTCCCGTCGGCGGACGTCGCGCTGATCTGGCGCACGGCGGCGGGCTCGAATGAACGCGTCGACGCCTTCATCGAGGCGGTCCGCGACACGGTCGAGGCGAACGACGGCCCGGCCCCCTTCTAGCCCGGTCTGCGGCGATCATTCCGTGCGTGAACGCTCTGAGCTATTCCGCCGCATTCATCACGTTCTTCTCCGTCGTCGGCCCGCCCAAGGTACTGCTCGCCTTCGGCGGCCTCGCGCACAACCATCAGGTCACCGAACTCCGGAAGATCGCCCTCGTCTCGTCGGCCGCCGCCGTACTGGTGGGCCTGGTCGCGGGGTTCACCGCGCCGTGGCTGCTCGACCTCTTCCACATCAGCACGCCCGCGCTCCAGCTCGCGGGCGGCCTCATCTTCTTCATCTACGCCGTGGGGCTCGTCCTCGGAATCCACCTCGGCTCGGACGGCTCGGACCAGGACGCCTCCGATCTCGTCAGCGGCGTACGGCAGTTGCTGATGCCGTACATCGTGAGTCCGCTCGCCATGACGGCCGTGCTCATCGAGGCGGCGGCCCGCGACTCCTGGTCGTGGCGGTCGACGGTCGTCGGCGCGTACGTGACCGTGATCGCCCTGGACCTGGTCTGCGTGATCGTCCTCGCCCGCCTCATGCGCGGCACGCACCACGCGACCGTCGAACTCTTCGGGCGGCTGCTCGGTCTGCTGCTCGCCGCGGTCGGCGTGGACCTGGTCCTCGACGGGCTCTTCGCACTCGGTGTTCCCGGCCTGGAACGCGACTGACCGGCTGACGAAGACCTGGACTCAGGGGGTCACCACGCCAAAGGACCTGTCCGGCTTCGTCGCGTACGACAGCAGGCGGGCAAGCAGCTCAGGATCGCCCTCGGTCCCGATCCCGCCCAGGCCCTTCCCCGCCAGTACGCCCAGGAGTTGGGGCCTGGTGAGGGTCAGCGTGAGCCCCGCCGATGTGTGCGGGAACTCGCCGAACGGGGTGTCCCGGTGGGTGAGCGCGCCATTGTGCAGGGTCAGGCGGTGGCGGTGCTGTTCGTCGGTGAGGACGAGGTCGATGGTGAGGCTCTCGTCCCAGGCGCGCGGTCCGTCGATGGTGACCGCGATCGAGTCGATGAGCTGCTCGGTGGTGAGCGCCATCGCCACCTCGGGGTTGGACAGATCGAGCTCGTTGGAGCCGGGCCCCTGGCGCAGTTCGAGGGCGGACGTCAGATAGAAGTTGCGCCAGGTGCCGTTCTCGGACCCGCGCCCCAGCCGCTCGTACACGCCTGCCAGGGCCTCGCGCGCCGCCGTGTTCCCGGCGTCGGCGAAGACGATGTGATTGAGGAGCGTGGCGGCGAACCGCAGATCACCGGCGTCGATGTACGCCCGGGCCTTGGCAAGGGCCTCATCCACACCGCCCGCCAACTCCACATACCGAACGGCCAGTTCCTCCGGCGGATGCTCCCAGAGATGCGCGGCGTTGCCGTCGAACCAGCCCAGATAGCGCTGGTAGATCGCCTTCACGTTGTGGCTGACCGAGCCGTAGTAGCCGCGCGCGTGCCAGGCCCGCTCCAGGGCGGGCGGCAGCTTCAGTTCCTCGGCGATCTCGGGGCCCGTGAGTCCCTGGTTGATCATCCGCAGCGTCTGGTCGTGCAGATACGCGTACAGATCCCGCTGCTCGGCGAGGAACCTCACCACGTTCCGCCGGCCCCACGTCGGCCAGTGGTGCGAGGCGAAGGCGACGTCGTACGTCTCGTCGAAGAAGCCGATGGCCTCGTCGAGATAGCGGGACCAGACGCGGGCGTCGCGGACCACGGCACCGCGCAGGGTCAGGATGTTGTGCATGTTGTGCGTGGCGTTCTCGGCCAGGCACAGGGCGCGCTTGTCGGGAAGGGAGAAGTTCATCTCGGCGGGCGCCTCGGTCCCCGGCGTGAGCTGGAAGACCATGCGTACGCCGTCGACCACTTCCTCCTGGCCGGTGCGGGTGACGTCCACGGTGGGCGGGATGAGCGTGATGGTTCCGGTCGACGTGGTCATGCCCAGGCCCGCGCCGATCTGCCCGTCGGGCGACTTCGGCAGCCGGTCGCCGTACATGAAGCTCGCGCGCCGTGTCATGGCCGGGCCCGCGTAGACGTTCTCGCTGACCGCGTGCTCCAGGAACCCCTTGGGTGCCAGGATCGGTACGCCGTCGCCGATGCCGCGCGGCAGGACGCCGCGCGAGCCGCCGAAGTGGTCGGCGTGCGAGTGCGTGTAGATGAGGCCGGTGACGCGGCGGTCCCCGCGGTGCTCGCGGTAGAGCGCGAGGGCGGCGGCCGCGCACTCGGCGGAGATCAGCGGGTCGATGACGATGACGCCGCGGTCGCCCTCGACGAGGGTCATGTTCGCCAGGTCGAGGCCCCTGACCTGGTAGATCCCCTCGGTGACCTCGTACAGGCCCTGCCGCGCGCACAGCTGGGCCTGCCGCCACAGGCTGGGGTTGGCGCTGTCGGGGCAGTCGCCCCTGAGGAACCCGTACGCGTCGTTGTCCCAGACGACCCGCCCGTCGTCCGTCCTGATCACGGCCGGTACGAGAGCGCCGAGGAACCCGCGGTCGGCGCTCTCGAAGTCGGCGGTGTCGTCGAAGGGGAGGCTGCTCGCGGGGTCGCTGGCACTGGCGCTGGCACTGGCACTCATGGTGCGGTTCCGTTCGACGGAGCGGCGGGATCAGGGTGCGTAGGGATCGCTTCCGGTGTCGCCCGAGGTCCCGGATCCGCCTGCGCCGGTGCCACCGGGAGTGCCCCAACTGCCAGTGTTCTGAGTCGACTTGGCTGTCGACTTGGCAGCCCTGCCCGCGTCGTCGCGGTCCGAGCGGTCCGTGCACAGCGCCCAGATGACGAAGACGCCGATCGCGATGGAGATGAATGCCCACACGGGCTGGTACGGCAGCCACATGAAATGCATGAGCACCGAGACCGTGGCCACCGCGACACCGGTCGCCTTGCCCCAGGACGTGCCCTTCAGGATCCCGTAGCCGACGACGGCCACCAGGATGCCGAGGACGATGTGGATCCAGCCCCAGGTGGTCAGATTGAACTTGTAGACGTAGTCCCCGATGCGCTCGTACACGTCGTCCTTCGCGACGGCCGCGATGCCTTCGAGGATGCCGAGGATGCCGTTCATGAGCATCAGGACACCGGCGAACATGGTGCCGCCGGACGCCCAGAGATTCTCGGCGCTCGCACCTCGGCGGGGCGCGCCGCCTGCGCCTCCGGACGGGGGATTGCTGGACGCGCTGCCGCTGCTCATGGCCGCCCCTCTTTCTGTCTGTACAGGTTGTGTCCGAGCCTGGGACGGCCGCCGGGGCCCCGCGACCGGGCCCGGGCCGTTGGAGTGACTGGGCTGACGAACCCGGCGGTGGATTGGCGCCGGGGCCGCCCGGTTGTCGTGAGGTTGGCGGTTCCGGGCCGGGTGTAAAGGGCGCTCCGCTTGCGCTGCGCGTCGGCTTCGCCGATTGCGCTTCGCTTCACCCTTGACACCCGTCCCTCCACCGCGAGGAGGAAGACGACCGGGCGGCCACGAAGCGGGGCTCACGGGGACGGGCCCTTGGGGCGTCCGGCTTTCCTGCCGGGTGCGGACTAGTTCGTAGCAGCGCAGCCGAGTGGGAGGGGGGCGCGGTCGGCTCGGGGATGGGTCCCGGCTTCGTCAAGCGTCTGCCGACCGGATCTTCCTCTCCCGGCCGGGAGAGAGGAGGGTGTGGGGAACCTACTTCGGCAAAGTTGCGTTTCGTAGTGCCGCGCGCCCCCCTTGTGCCAGAACACTACTTTTCCAAAGTAGGTCCCCCACCTCCACCTGTGATGCGTGATGGCCACCCCGGAAGTGACGGTCACCTCGGAAGATCCGGTCCGCGCCCGCTTGACGAAGCCGGGACCGATCCCCGGACCGGCCGCGCACCCCTCCAGCCTCACGGCACACTGCTACGAACCAGTCCGCACCCGGCGTTCAAGCCGGATGACCCATCCTCGCCGTCCCGAGAGCCCCGCTTCGTGGCCGCCCGGTCATCTCCCTCGTGCGGTGGAGGGGTGGGTGTCAAGGGTGAAGCGAAGCGTAATCGGCGCAGCCGACGCGACGAAGGAGCGCCCTTGACTCCCAGCCCGGAACCGCCAACCTCAGGACAACCGGGCGGCCCCGGCGCCAATCAACCACCGCCCTGGGACGAGCCGCTGTTCTCCCGGACCTTCGCGGGGCCCGGGCGCACCCTGGCCAAGGGCGAGGTCCGGGACGCGGTGGCCGACGCCGTGACGCGTGAAGCCGAGCCCGATCCCGGAAGTGCCGCGTGATCGTCGTCCGTCCCGGGCTCAGGACACCTCGGCCACGACCCGCGTAACCTCCGCCGCCATCCGGCGGATTCCGGGTGAACGCGTCGGGCAGGGGCGGGACTTGGGTGTTGTCGGTGCCAGGCAGAAGTGCAGGTAGTCGTCCGCCCGGTGCAGCGCCGCGCGGCCAGAATCCGTGCAGTACTCCGGGTGTTCCCGCTCGTACGCCGTGCACGGCAGCTTCTCGACCCAGGTGTATCGGTCCGATGCCGGGGCGACCGTGCCGCCCGCGTCGGCCACGCGCCCGCCGGAGGCCCGCGCCTGCCTCTCGTAGATGCCGTTCACGCGCCGCACGCGGTCCGGCGTGATCGGGTCGGGGCCCTGCAGCACCCACACCACACGGGGCCCGTCCGCCCCTGCCGCCGCCTCGATCTGCGCGGCCAGCGCCTCCGCATCGGTCGCGTACCGCTCGAAGTACTTCTCGCGCTGCTTGTCGTACGTGATGCCGTCCATGCACGGCGTATAGCCCCACGCGTTGCCCCAGAACTGCAGCACAACGACGTCCGGCCGCTCCGCGCGCACCAGGGCGGCCGCCTTGTGCTTGTCGGGGACGAGGGAGTCCTTGCCCGTGTCGTCGAGGTAGTCGCAGAGGGTGGTGCCGGAGTAGGGCGCGCTGCGGTAAGTCGCGCCCAGTTCGTCGCGGAGGAGCCCGCCCAGGACGTTCTGGTTCTCCATGGCGAGGGAGTCGCCGAGGTAGAGCACCTTCGGGGCCTTCGGCCGGGGCTTCTCGGCGGCGCGCTGCTGGGTGGTCGAAGGGGGCGGCAGCTCGGAGGGTTCGGCCCGCGGGGCGTCGGCCGGCGCGGCCCCGGTGCCGGACCCGGGGTCGCCACATGCCCCGAGCAGCAGGACACCGGCAAGAACCCCACCGATCCACGGCTTGCGCATACGTCAACTCCCGCCCCAGCGACCGAAAGGGTCCCTAGGCAAGCACAGTCGCACCCGTGTGAGAAGACACGGGGCAGCGTCCTGGCGCGTTCGTATTACCCCGGACGTAATCGACCCCTGCGCGGCGGCCCGGCAAGCTCAACTCATCGCCACACCAAGCCGGTTGGCTACTCACTCGCAGGAGGCCGATTCCCATGACCGCACACGACACCGCCGCGTACGAGACCGCCGTCGCCCGCTACTTCGAGGCCTGGAACGCCGCGAGCGCCGATGACGTGGCCAAGGCCGTGGCCGCTGCCTGGACCGAGGACGGCAGCTACACCGACCCGCTGGCCGACGTCACCGGGCACGCCGCCATCGCCGCCGTGATCGCCGGGGCGCACGAGCAGTTCCCCGGCTTCGAGTTCCGGCAGACCGGCGCGGTCGACGGCAACCACCACATCGCGCGCTTCGGCTGGGAGCTGGTGTCGGTGGCGGACGGATCCGCTCCCGTCGCCGGTTTCGACGTCATCGCGCTCGCCGATGACGGCCGTATCCGCACCGTGCACGGATTCCTGGACCGCGTCCCGACTGCCTGAACAGATTGCAGTTCGTCCCACGAACTAATATGGTTCGTGGGACGAACTTCTTCTTCTTCGGGTTACCAGGAGCGAGAACCATGAGTCGTGTCAGTCGTGTGAGCAATGGCCGTACCGTCGCTGTGATCGGTGGGGGCTACGGCGGCGCCGCCGTAGCCAAGGCCCTCGACGAAGAGGCCGACGTGATCCTCGTCGAGCCCAAGGACGCCTTCGTGCACGCCGCCGGATCGCTGCGGGCGCTGGTCCAGCCGGACTGGGCGGGGGACAACATGTTCTTCCCGTACGACAGGCTGCTGCGGCGCGGCAAGGTCATACGGGAGCGGGCGGCATCGGTGGACGTCGCAGGAGTCACCCTCGCCTCCGGCGCCCGCGTGGACGCCGATTACGTCGTCCTCGCATCCGGCTCCGGATACCCCTTCCCCGCGAAGACGGACACCGACGTGACGAGCGAGGCGCTTGAGCGTATTCATGCGACGCATGACGAACTGTCGCGTGCGGAGCGGGTGTTGCTTGTCGGTGCCGGACCCGTCGGGCTTGAGCTGTCGGGTGAGATCAAGGCGGTCTGGCCGGGGAAGCAGGTGACGGTCATCGACCCGGCCGAGCAGCTCATGCCGGGATTCCTGCCGGAGGTGCGCGAGGAGCTGCACC
The DNA here is from genome assembly GCF_040640795.1 of Streptomyces sp. NPDC021622. NCBI lineage: Bacteria > Bacillati > Actinomycetota > Actinomycetes > Kitasatosporales > Streptomycetaceae > Streptomyces > Streptomyces sp. NPDC021622. The sequence continues at coordinate 81,228 of NZ_JBFACK010000015.1, read as the reverse complement.
GCCAACTCGATGCCCTGGGCGTCGACTTGAGGCTCGGTACCGCGCTCGTCGAGGAGCCGCCGGCGGAGCCGGGCCGTACGAAGACCTTCACCGCGGCGACGACCGACGGCGGTTCCGTCACCGCCGACCTCTGGTTCCGCTGCTACGGCGTACGTGTCAACGGTGGTTACCTCGGGGCCTTCGACACCGCCCGTACCCCGCAGGGCCAGATCCAGGTCACCGAGACGCTGAACGTCATCGGCCACGACCACATCTACGCGCTCGGCGACCTCACCGCCATCGCGGAGGCCAAGATGGCCGGGTACGCGATGAAGCACGCCGAGGTGATCGCGGAGAACATCACCGCCCAGCTGCGCGGCGAGGGCCCCACGGCCACCTACATCCCCGCGCCGACCCCCTCGGTCCTGCTCCCGCTGGGCCCGGACGGCGGCGTGGGTCAGGTGCCGACGCCGGACGGGCCGACCGTCCTGCCGGCCCAGGCGGTCAGCGAGTACAAGGGCAAGGACCTCTTCGCGGGCCGTTTCGCGGAGTTGTTCGGCACGGCGTGACCCCAGGGGGCTGTCTCAGTCGGCGAAGACGGCGGGCACCTTGTTGTCCCGCACCACGCGGGCGAGGAGCTCGACGAGCTTGGCCCGGTCGGCCTCGCTGAAGCCGACCGGCAGCTCGTCGACGCGGCGGCAGGTCTCGGCGTAGAACGGCTCGACGACGCCGCGCCCCTTCGGGGTGAGTACTACCTGGACCGCCCGCCCGTCCCGGGGGTCGGGCTCGCGCCGGACGAGCCCGTGCTGGGCGGTCCGGTCCACGAGCCCCGTGAGGCTCGACTTCGCGAGCCCGAGCATGGTGCCGAGCTCGCTCATCCCGAGCGGCCGGCCCATCAACACGCACAGCAGCTGCCCCTGCTGAGCGGTGATGCCGTACTCCCGGGCGGCCTCCGCGTACACGGCGTTCACCAGGAACGAGGAGCGCACCAGTGCGGTCGCGATCCTCATCTCTTCACCCTCGGAATTCCCCATTGCCTCAGAATACGGCAGGGCGGCGTGATGAGATTCGTACCACGAACTACTTACTGAGAAGGGTGTGCGAGGGGTATGACTGAAATGACACATTTCGGGATCGGCATCAGTACGGCCGTGGACGAGATCGAGGAGACGCTGCGGCTCGCGGTCCGCGCGGACCGGTCGGGCCTCGACCTCTTCACGGTCTCCGACCACCCCTACTACGGCGCCCGTCTCGACGCTTACGCCCAGCTCGGCTTCATCCTCGGCCGTACGGAGTCCATCGCGGGCCTGGTGAGCGTGACGAACCTGCCGAGCCGCCCCGCGCCGATGCTCTCGCGCACGGTGACCTCGCTGTCGGCGCTGTCGGGCGGCCGGATCGTGCTGGGCATGGGCGTCGGCGGGCTCTGGGACGAGATCACCAGACTCGGGACGCAGCGGCTGGGTGCAGGAGCCGCAGTCCGCGCCTTCGAGGAGGCGATCACGCTCGTGAAACTCCTGTCGGGCGGCGGCGAACCGGTCACCTTTGAGGGCGAGTTCTACCAGGTCACAGGCCTGGAACCGGCTGCTGCCGCGGCCGCCCCGGTCTGGACGGGTTCGGTCGGCCCGAAGTCCCTCGCCGCGACCGGCCGGGTGGCCGACGGCTGGATCCCGGGCCACGCGGCGGACTGGCTCAGCCCCCGGTACCGCGAGTCCCGCCCCGTCATCGACGAGGCGGCGGCAGCGGTGGGCCGCTCCCCCGAGGACATCGCCACGGTCTACAACATCCCCGGCGTCATCACCGAGACCCCGCTCGCCACCACCCGCGACGCCGAAGGCCGCTGGCTCGGCGGGTCGGTCGCCCAGTGGACGGAGGAACTGACCGGCGCGATCCTCGAACACGGCGCGTCCGGCATCATCCACTTCCCGGTGGGCGACACCCCGTTGGACGTCTCGCTCGGCCGCTGGGCCGAGGAGATCGTCCCGGCGGTGCGGGCGGCTACCGGGCCACGTACTGCGTGAGGATCGCCTGCACCTCGTAGATGTCGACGCCCTTGGTGAAGGTCTTCTGGATCGGCTCATGGCCGCCCGAGATCCAGATCTTCAGCTCGGCATCGAGGTCGAAGTGCCCGGCGGTCTCGACGGCGAAGTGCGTGATGCTCCGGTACGGGACGGAGTGGTACTCGATCTTCTTGCCGGTTATCCCCTGCTTGTCGACGAGGACGAGCCGCCGGTCGGTGAAGAGCATCGTGTCGCGGATCAGCAGATACGCGGCCTGCACCTGCTCACCGTGGCCGAGCAGCCGCGCGTAGTCCTGCTGCGCCTTGCCCGGATTGATCGTGTGCGCGTTCCCGAACAGTGCCATGACGATCCCCCATGTGGTTGGCCCCGCTGGACCTGATCCAGCGGGATCATCCGACTGTAACGGGGTCAGAAGTCGTACGGCTTCTCGGTGTTCCAGTTGGTGACCTCGGCGGTGTCCCAGGTGAATTCCGAGGGCGCGCCCTTCCCGTCGAAGGCCTCGTTGTCGTAGCCCGGACCGCTGTCGCCGGTCTGGTCGCGCAGGGCGAGGGAGAGCTTCGAGGAGGTGTGGGTCTGGTCACCGTCGGCGAAGAGGGCGACGGCGGAGTAGACCTTGCCGCCGGGCTTGATGGTGACCTCGGCCGTGCCGCCGTCGGCGTCCTTCGAGGTGTGGGGCAGGGCGTCGGTCGTGTCCCCGAGCATGACGGACGGGTACGAGGTGACCCAGCAGGGCTTGGTGCCGGCGTTCACGGCGGTGATGAGGAGGTGCTCGCCCTGTTCCGCCGGGAAGCGGTGCAGTACGGAGTACGACATCTCATCGCCCTTGCACGGCTGGGCAGTTGCGGCAGCGGCTCCGGAGCCCTGGCCGCTGTCGGCTTGGACGGTGCCACCGGAAGTCTCGGCTGATGCTTCCCCGGAGTCCTGCGAGCCCTTCGACCCGTCGACGGTGGTGCCCGCGCTCTTGCCGCTGTCGGCCTTGGCTCCGTCCGAGCCGCTGTCGCTGCCGCCACAGGCGGTGAGGGACAGGGCGAGGGCGGTGGCGGCTGCGGCGAGGACGGTGGCGCGGATTCGGTTGGTACGCATTGTGAGGTTCCCCCGTGCGGTGGTCTGGGTCTCCGCGGCGGTGTCCTCCGCGGTGAACACCACACTGCCGGGGCCCGCTGGCGTCCCACTCACGTCGGGCTGACGTCCCGCTAACGTGCCCCTCCGTGGCTGCGATGCGAACGTCGGGACCGTCGTGTGGCGATGAAGGCCACGTCGGCCATGACGAGCAGGATGGCGATGAACAGGAGATAGAGCATGCCCTCCACCACCGCGCCGACAAGTCCCAGGATGACGGCCACGAGAAGCAGGAACAGGAAGATCGCCATTGCGAGCACCTCCTCTGGCAAGCGGCTCGGGGCGGTCAGCGGCGCGCGAGCTTCCGTTCGCCGTGGGCGCCGGGCTGGTAGGCCATCTCGTAGTGCTTGAAGATCGCTTCTTCCTGCTCGGCGGGCAGGATGTCATCAGTGCCGATGGCCGGCGCCTTCTTCACGACTGCCTTGGCATGCGCGACCTTGACGTAGCCGGGTCCCACGATCGCCTCGTCGAGAGGAACGAAGACCAGGCGCCGGCGGGTGGGCAAGCCGGTGAGGACGGTGGCCATGGCCGGTTCGTCGGTAGCGGTGTTCACGTAGATCGCTTCCAGCGAGCCGATCCTGTGTCCTTTTGGGTCGACGACGTCGCAGTCGCGCCACTCGCGGATTTCGGCTGAATGGATCATGCCCCGCTCCCTGCGGTGCGACGAGGGTGACCCAACGACCCCGGCAGAGTCACGCCGGGGCCGCCCTTCCGGGCGCTGCACGTGAGAGTGCACCGACCCATTCATCATGGTATGCCCCTGGCGCTTCTCCGGCACCGGTGATGTTTCGCGGCGGTATGGGCCACCTGGGGCCCGCGCTGCGTATCGCCGACACTCGCACCGGCCGCCTCGTGGAGATCCCCTCCGCACACCGCCACCTGCTGCGCATCTGCGTCCACCTGCCGGTCATCGACACCGGGATCGGCGCGGTGCATGTGCGGGCGCCCCTGGTCGGTGACGTACTGGCACGCACTGCGGAGCTGCATGGGCTGCAGTCCATCACGGTCCTCGCTACGCCAGACCTGCCGCCTGAGCCGGCCCAGACGCGGCCGCTGCCGACCTGCACGTGCTCGCGTACGGCACCTCCGTGCAGGACGCCGTCGGCGGGTTCCGGATCGACGTGGGCCAGGTCAGCCCGGCACCCCCGGACGCATTCGCCCCGGAGGGGACCGACCCGCTGGCTGTGAGGATGCTGTTGCTCGGCCACGCCTACCGCACGCCGGTCACGGTCACCAGCGCCGCGCTCGCCGAGGCCCGGCGAATGCTGAGGCACTGGCGGCAGCAGGTGGCCGACTGGGCGCAGGAGCCGTCCAGGCCGATCCCCGCCGACGTGCTGCGCGGGCTCAGCCGCGCTCTTCCTCCTCGGCCTCCATGCGGCGGATTCCCTCGTGCGTGAGGGTGACCATCGCGGGCGTGTTGCCCGGTTCCCAGTCGACGGTGATCAGCCCCTCGCCCGCCAGGTAGGTGCAGGCGGCGGCCAGGTCCTGTTCCGGTACGTGGAGGTCGCGTCGCAGCTGTGCTCCGGTGATGCCGAGGAGGCGGTTGCCTTCGACGGCTTCGTACAGGACCTGGAGCACTTGGTCGCGGTAGGTCTTACGTTCACGCAGTGTGGCCATGACCGCGTCCTTTCCCGTGCGGTAGTGGGCTCCGGGGCCCGTGGGGGCTCTCAGATCCCGTCGGAGCGGGCGGGGCCGGCGGGTGTTGCCGTGTGCTTCACGTTGGCGTGTTCCCTTCGGAGTGGGCGGAGAGGTCGGCATCCGCGCGGTGGGCTCGACGTCTGGTGTCGTCCGGCAGGCCGGGAGGTCTCGGCAGGGGGTCGCTGAAGTGGTGGGCCGCGATCCGTGCGTCGTGCTGCGCGTTGAGCAGGTGGATCAGGTGCATTCCCATACCGGTCACCAGGATCATCACCGCGATGAGGAATGGTCTCCATGGAGCTCACCTCCAGCCGTTCCCGGGAAGTGGGAGGGTGCTTCGGTCGATCGGATTCCCGAAGGGGGACATGCAGGCTCCGCCTTCGCTCTCCCAGCCGGCTTCCTGGCGCTGGGCGTCGCGGATGCCGCGCCCGATGGCGGCTTCGTTGGCCATCAGGACGCTCGCGGTGAGGAGGCTGCCGGGGGTCGCGGCGGCGGCCATCAGCCGGGCCGCGGCGGCGGGCTCGGTCTCGGGCGGGACGACGAGAAGGTCCCAGCGGCCCACGGTGTAGGACAGCAGGATCAGCTTGTCGGGGTCCTGTTCGGTGAACCAGCCCACGTGCAGCGTGTGCCCGGCCACGGCAATCGTGTGCGGGATGACGGGCCAGCGGGTGGGGTTCACGGTGACGCGGGTGATGCGCCCCCAGGGCTCTTCCAGGGCGGCGGCCAGCGCGGGGAGCTCGGTTTCGAGGTCACGGGAACGGGGCCACCAGGCGCCGTCCAGCTGGCCTGCGAGAGCGGTCTTGGGCGTAAGGGACAGGCGCGCCGGAACGGCGGGAGCGCCCACGCGGGGCTCGGCGCGGCCAAGGGTCGTAGTCATGTCGCGGACCCGTCCCCGGGCCGTTCGCGAACGGCCCGGTGCAGTGATCGCCGGAAACGACGTCCGCAGCGGAGCGGGTGTGCGAAATACTCCCGGTTCCTTCACCGTACTCCGGTTCGAGGTCCTGGAAGCAGGTTCTGACCAGGTATTTTCCAGCTGCGACGGTTCGGTTGGAGAGTGCTTCACTGCGGGGGCGGACGGAGTGCGGACGGAGTAGCGTGAAACGACGGAGGCACTTCCCCGCTCAAGAGCCTTCCGAGCTCAAGAGCCTTCCGACGCCGCTGCCGGTCGGCCGGACGGGGTGCCGCCGCACCGCGAGACAGGCGGACCCATCATGGCCGCATCCGACACCCCCGTCCCCGTCCCTCTGAAGCTCCTCCCGGACGCGATCCACCAAGCCGTCAAGCCCGGCCCCACCCTGCTTCGGCTGGAGACCACACAGTCCCGCCAAGGGGTCCTCGACGGCGCCTGGTGGCCGCGCTCCCGGGACCTCACGGCCGAGCTGCCCGCCCTGATCACGGCACTGACCGGGCACCTCGGGCCCATCACGCGGGTCGGTCTGGACGCCACCGCCTGGCAGGACATCCCTACCCGCTTGGTCATCGACGACCAGGTCGTGCACCTCGACTCCGACCCGGTCGGCGACGACACCGTGCTCATCACCCGCGGCCACAACGACCACTTCACCCTGCTGGTGGTTCCCCCGGACACCACAGCCGACGCCGCCCGCGACGCGATGGCCCGCGCCGTCCGCGCCGACAACATCGCCCAGGCCGCCCAGATCCTCATCGCCCCCACCACCGCCCCTGCGGACGAGTAGCCCCTCGTTGCTCGTGCAGAGGTGCGGGGTCTGCTGTGGGGGAGGGAGGATGGGAGTCACGGGCAGCAAAGGCGAGGGCAGAAGCAGGCCCGGGACGCCTGGCGCGGGCAGCGGGTGGAACGCGGGCAGCGGGTGGAAGGAGTCCCGGGATGCGCGCAACCGAATCCTTCCCGGCCCACCCAAGCCAGCCGTCGGAGGGTGATTCGCCCGAGCCCGGGGGGCTACTGGATGTCCTGAAGGTCGCGGCCGTGGTGCTCGACGCGGACGGGCGGATCACGTTGTGGAGCCCGCAGGCCGAGGAACTGTTCGGATACACCGCAGATGAGGCTCTCGGCCGGTTCGCGGGCCGGCTGCTGGTCCACGAGCAGCACCTGGAGCTGGTGGTCGAGCTGTTCGCGCGGGTCATGGCGGGCGGGGGGAGCTGGGCCGGCGTGTTTCCCGTGCGGCACAAGGATGGCGGCACGCGGCTGCTGGAGTTCCGGAACATGCGCCTTGAGGACGGCCGGAAAGGTGTCTATGCCCTGAGCCTGGCTACCGACCAGGCGACGTTGCGGCGGGTGGAGCGGGATCTGGCGCTGTCCACTCGGCTGATCTCGCAGTCCCCGATCGGGCTGGCGGTGGTAGACACCGATCTGCGGTACGTAGCCGTCAATCCGGCGCTGGAACGCATCAACGGCCTGCCGGCTGCCGAGCATGTCGGCCGGAACGTCCGTGAGGCATTGCCCTTTTTGGACGTCGAGGCCATCGAGTCCGCGATGTGTGAGGTTCTGGCCGACGGAATTCCGATCCTTGACCGTGAGTCCACGGGGCGCACCCCGGCCGACCCGGACCGTGAGCATGTGTGGTCGGTGTCCTTCTATCGGCTGGAGGCTTCCAACGGGAAGGTGCTCGGCGTCGCGACGTCCGTCGTCGACGTCAGTGAGCGGCATCGCGCCAAGGCCGAGGCCGCCGGGGCCCGGCAGCGCCTCGCGGTCGTAGCCGAGGCCTCCCTGCGCATCGGGACCACGCTCGACCTCGACCAGACCGCCCGCGAACTCGCCGAGGTCTCAGTGCCGGAACTGGCCGACGTGGCCGCGGTGGACGTGCTCGACAGCATCCTGCACAGCCGTGCGGCCGTTGCCGTCCACGAAGGGTCAGCGGTATTCAGGGCCCTGGCCGTGGCTGCCGCGTACCCCACAGACGCGGTGCGTGCGGCCGATCCGCCGGGTGAGGTGGCACGCTACGAAGCCGACCGATTGGTCACCCGGTGTGTGAACACCGGCCGCCCGGTCCGGGTGCCCCACGTGGACGACGATGACCTGATCCGCATCGCCCGCAGTCCCGAAGCCGTCAGAATGCTGGCCGCCGCGGGACTCCACTCCTACCTGGCCGTGCCGCTCATCGCCCGCGGCGAGGTCCTCGGTGCCCTCGACCTCAAGCGCCTGCGCAATCCGGAACCGTTCACCGCCGACGATGAGGTCCTGGCCGGCGAGCTGGCCGCGCGCGCCGCCGTGTGCGTCGACAACGCACGCTGGTACCAGCAGGCACGCAACACCGCCCTCACCCTCCAGCGCAGCCTTCTGCCGCAGCAGCCACCGGACCCGCCCGGCCTTGAGATCGCCTACCGCTATCAGCCCGCCCAAGCGGCGGACGAGGTCGGCGGCGACTGGTTCGACGTCATCCCCCTGACGGGGGACAAGACCGCCCTCGTCGTCGGCGACGTCATGGGCAGCGGCATCAGCGCCGCCGCAACGATGGGCCAGCTCCGCACCGCCACCCGCACACTGGCCGAACTCGACCTCGACCCCGCCCAGGTACTGCGTCACCTCGACCGCCTGACCGACCCCATGGGGCAGACCATCACGACCTGCGTCTACGCCGTCTATGACCCCCACCACACCCGATGCCTCATCTCCAACGCGGGGCACATGCCCCCCGTGTTGATGCGTCGCGGACGGCCTCCCGAACTATGGGAACTGCCCACCGGAGTCCCTCTCGGCGTCGGCGACGTCCTCTTCCACACCACCACGTTCGATCTGCACCCGGGCGACCAACTGGCCCTCTACACCGATGGCTTGGTCGAAACGCGCGACCAGGCCATCGACGAACGCCTGAACGCTCTCCTTGCCCTCCTCGCAAAGCCGCCGCGATCCCTGGAGGAGACCTGCGACATGCTCCTCCACGCACTGCGCCACCCCGGCGATCACGACGACGTCGCCCTGCTCATCGCCCGGGTCAAGACCTGACACTCCCGCGGCCGGGCTCTGGGCGTGTGGGCGAGTGGTGCTCTGGTCAGAGCGTCTCGTCGTGCAGGTCTTCTTCGCGCAGCAGGTCGTCCTCGCGGCGGCGCGAGGTCTCCTCCTGGCCCTGCTTCTGGCCTTGCTTCTGTGCCTGCTCGCGGGACGCCTTGCCCGGCCGGGGGTGCGCGGGGTCTCCGGGGCGATGATGCTCCTGCGCCTCGCGGCCCTGTCCCGGCTCCTTGCGCTTGTCCTGCTCACCGCCCATGACGGCGACTCCTCTTGATGCGTGGGGTACGGATTCCTCTCGGACGACGCTGACACGCACAGTGACGGTCTGCATCATGTCGACTCCGAGGCGAGGCACACGGGTGACGTCCGTGCCTGATGTGGCGGAGTCGGAAGGCGGGCCGTCCCCTCAGCGCCGGGGATGGGGCAGCAGCCCGGTGCCCGCACCCTGCGGCCGCGCAAAGACGGGAAGCGGGCCGTCGCGATCGAACTGCCGAGCGAGAGCGCGCATTCCCTCCGGTACCTGGCCGCCGGTGATTACTGGTTCAACGACGAGAGCGCCGGCGATCAGGACGGCCCCAACAGCCGTCTGCACACCTGATGGACCCAGCGGCGTGACCTGGCACCGGCTGGCGCGGCACGTCGGCCTCACCATGAAAGACGACTGACGGCAGCCGCTCGACATCGAGTAGCGCCCCGGGGCTCAACCTGACGCTTCACGAGGGCACGACGGTTCTGGCGATGATCGCGGCCTCGGTGGCGGCGATGCCGAGGAGGCCGAGTACGTCGGCGGGCCTACCGCCTCGCCAACGACGTCGACGCCCATCTGGACCAGGAGGCCTGGAGAGCAGAGACCTAGCCCGTCACGTGGGCTGCGCGCTCGCGGAGCTCCTGAGCCTCCGGGACTCCGTTGTAGCGGCGCAGGCGTACGCGCATGTCTTGGAGGGCGAGCAGGCGTCGCACACCGCCGCCAACGACGAGGTGCTGCACGGCGTCTGTCCCGGCCGGGTGGAGCTGCTGACCATCCACCCGCGCTATGAGCTTGGGAATCACCCGGCACTTGAGGTCCGCATAGCCGGTGACCTGGGGAAACGTGCTCAGGCGGCCTTCTCCGCGCGGTACTTGGCACGCCCCTGTTGACCGCTGTTCACCGCCTCTACTGGCACGTTGTGGCACGGCCTTCCGCGCTGGCAGCGGCCACCGGCGGCTTCGGGGGCCGGAACCTGCTCCCGTAGTCCTACGAGCGGGACGGCCAGAACTGTTCGAGCTTCCCCTGGTGGAAGAGCTCCGGGCTGACGCTCAGGTCTCCGGCGAAGGGACGGTCGAGAACCACCACGAGGAGCAGGCTGAATCCGATCAGCGCAGCGACCGCTGCGACGAACATCAGCTGCATCTTCCGGCTCCGCGTGCCGTAGAGGAAGGTCATCGGGAGGATCACGAGCGCGCCGCCGAAGACGAGCACCTGGAGGAGCAGCGGCAGTTCCTGGCCGGCGATCGTGAGCCGGGCCCGGCGCTGGGTGGCCATGTCGTCGAGACTGTCGGCCGCCTCCGCGTAGTAGGTCTTCTGCGCTTCTGTGACGGGTTCGTAGCTCTGAAGGGCGTCGTAGATTCCTTGCATCTGCTCCCCCGAGGAGAGGGTCATCCCGCCGGCCCGCATGTTCGCCCACTGCACTTCCACCACGTGGTGGAGGTAGCGGCCGACGGCCTCTTTGACGTGGGTCTGCGCCTGTTCGGGGAACGCGCCCACATCGCGCACGATCACCGCGGCATCCGTGGCCTCGGCGGCGACCACCGCCTGGGTGGTCTCCAGCTGCGTCCACAGGGTCACGATCACAAAGGCGAGGATGATCCCGTAGATCGCGCCGAACATGCCGAGCACCACGCCGACCATCTCGTTGTGCTCACCCTCGGCCAGCCTCGGAAACCGGCGGCGGACCAGCAGGCTTCCTGCCACCGTCAGAAGGACGGTGCCGCCGACGATCAACAGGGTCAGTGCGAGGGTGCTGAGGTGGTTGAGCAGCCACAGGGCCACGGTGCGTCTCCCGGGTCGGAGTCCAGTGGGGCCGGCCGCGAGCCTAGGCACCTCGCGGCCGCCGCCCGGGGCCGTCACGCCTCAGGTCGTGATCATCACCCCCATTGGGGGTCCGGTTCCTCCGGTTGCCCGGGCAGGCGGTGGGTGTCCGCCGGCAGGCCGAGAGGCTCGGCCTGCCGGCTGTGCGTCCATCGCGGCGAGCTGCTCCCGCACGCAGGTCGGGGTCGGGGAAGTTGACGTAGGGTGCCGGGTTTCCAGTGGGTGCCGATGTCGATGACGAAGGTGGCCGCGCGGTGCGGGTAGGCGGTCTGGTCGGGGCGTGGTGCGGAGTTGGCGGCGCCCATGGCGAAGAGCGTGATGTAGCCGGTCGCCTGGGCGGGGCCGGGCTGCCAGGTGCGGGTCCACTCCGTCATGTGGGCGACGGTGTCGGTGGTCAGCCACCGGTCGGGGACGAGGGAGCGGGAGGCGTAGCAGTCCTTCGCACCGGGGGTTTCCATGAGGTGGTCCTGGGCCGCCCAGAAGCCGCGCTCCTCGATGAAGGTCTTGGTCGGCCGGAGTTTCAGCAGCCCGGTGAGATGCGGCGCAGGGCGTCCTCGGGGCCCAGGCGCTGGCCGAGCACCCATACCGCGGTGGTGCCGTCGCCGGCGTGCTTGAAGCCGATGCGTACGTCGAGGTCGCCCGAGGCGTCGGTGTCGAGGAGATGCTGGAGCTCGTCGGCCACGGCAGGTCCGGCGGTGAGGGGGAAGGAGAGGTCGAAGACGGTGGCGCGCTGCCGGTCGACGGGTACGGCGTCGAAGACGAAGGCGGTGTTGATGCCGAAGTTGCCGCCCGCCCCGCCGCGGCACGCCCAGAACAGGTCCGCGTTCTCATCCTCGGTGGCGCGTACCAGGGTGCCGTCGGCGAGGACGACACGGGTCTCGGTGAGCCGGTCGCAGGTCAGGCCCCACTTGCGGTCGTTGAAGCCGAGGCCGCCGCCGAGGGTGAGGCCGGCGACACCGACGCCCGCGCGGCTCCACGTCGTGCATCGGCCGGAGGCTGAGGACCAAGCCGGGCGTGGTGGAGTGGCCGGCGTAGTTGTGGCCGCCGGAGCGGGGTACGAACGGCACCTGGTGCTCGGCGCACCAGTGGACCGCGGTTCGTACGTCGTCCTCGGTGGCGCAGGCGAGGATCCCGGCCGGGCGGACGTCGGCGTACCGCTGGTTGTCGGCCGTCGCCTGGGAGGCGTAGTCCTGGTGGCCGGGCCGGTACAGCCGTGCGGCCGGGCTCAGTTTCCGGCGCAGCTCGCGCCATGCGGCCGGTTCGGCGGCCTGATCCGTACGGGACGGCGCGGCGGCCGCGGCCGGGCGGCCGGCGTATCCCAGAGGCAGCGCGGCCCCGTCGGCGGCGAGCGCACCGGAGCGCAGGACGGCTCGACGAGTGGGAGGCATGATGGGCCTCGTTCCAGCGGTGGTCTGCGGGACGGCCCCGCATCGCGTCGTTCCAGAGTGAGCCGCCACAGGTAGACCGACCTGCCCTGACACTCCGGACGCGTGCATGGTTCACGCAAACGCCCGCCTCATCCCCTTGCCCGTCAGGGCCGAGAGGCGCTGGTGACCGAGGAGAACCCCGCCCTGCGTGAGCGTCCCGTCGGCGACGACGCCGATGAGCAGTACACCCCGCCCGGCGGTGGCGCGGCCCGGCTGCCGCAGCGGGCGGTGTCCCAGACCCCGGTCGTCATCGACATGAGCTTGGGAAGCTCAGTGATCTACGGCCGATTGCTCGCCGTCAACTGATCCGCCGGGCCAGGGAAGCCGCATGGGTTTTCCTCGCCAGTGACTTCGCCACCGTGGCCGCGGTGAGTGAGCAGGAGTATCAGTACGAGTTCTTCGTGGCACGCCTCTGAGGCGTCAGGGAAAGGTGGGTTTCCGCGCGTACCCCGACCGGGTCGTACTCTTCAAATTCCCTTGTAGGAATGGTGGTTGGAGAGGATGCTCTGCCTCACGGCGGACTCTGTCCGCTTCGGGGGAAGGGCTCATCATGGCCAAGCGCACGGTCATTGTTGTTCAAGTGGCCCGAGGAATTCTCTGGGTCGGTGGCGAGGCATATCCGCTGCACAACATCGCCCGGGCCACGACGATCAGGATCGAACCAGACCGCAAGGCCGCCGTGTGGCGTTTCATCAGGTACGCCGTGATCCTGGCGGTCCTGACGGTGGCCGCCTCTGCCGTGAGCGACAGGATCGAATGGCCCGGCGGTGAGTACGGCAACGAGCAGGACGTCATGCGCGGCGTGACCATCGTCGTGCTGGTCCTGGCCGCCGCCTTCACGATCCAGTTGTGCCTGGTCCTCGCGATGCGTACGTACTACGCGTTGGTCATCGAGACTTCGGGGACGCCGCGGGCCGTGCTGGTCAGCGCCGACCCGCGTGAAGTGGGCGGGCTTGTCTACCGAATCACGGATGCGATATCGAATCCGCAGGCCAACTTCCGTACCGAGATCACCAATTTCTACAACAGCCACATCGGCGACAAGATCAATCAGATCGGCGGCGTCGGTAATACGGGGAAGCGGGTGGGAAGTTGAACGGCGGCAATCACTATGGGGACTCCGTCACGCAGACCGGCGGGATGGGAAATGTCGGAATCAACAAGAATCAAGGGCCGGTCGACCCGCAGGCGGCCTTCAGGGAAATGATCCAGGCAATTCAGGTGCTGCGGGGTCAGGTATCGGCCGAGGACCGGCGCGTCATCGATGATTCCCTGGGCACCATCAGCGCCGGCGGCGACGTCGATCCCGGAACCCTGCGGCTCGCCCTGAGCGCCATCGGCGGGGTCGCGACGGTCGTCGGCGAGGTCGGGGCCCCCGTGGTCGCGGCGATCCAACGGGTCCTCGCGCTCATCGGCGGTGCCTGAACTACCTTGGGGCCATGTCCAAGCCCGAGGAGTGGCCCGCCCGCAGTCTGCTGGGGATGCTGTCACCCGCGGCACGGCAGGAACTCCTCGGTCTGGGCACCGAAGTCCGGTTCGACGCCGGTGACGTACTGCTCCGCGAGGGCATGGACGACCGGCACGTACTGCTGCTCCTGTCCGGCTTCGTCAAGGTCACCGCGAGCGTCGAGAACGGCGAGACCTCGCTCCTCGCGGTCAGGGCCGCCGGGGACACCGTCGGCGAGATGGCGGCCATGAACGGCGCCCCCCGCTCGGCCACCGTCACCGCCTGCGGTCCGGTCACCGCCCGGATACTGCGGACCGGCGAATTCCGGGAGCTGCAGCTGCGCCGCCCCGAGGTCTCCATCGCGCTGACCGGCATCGTCGCCGACCGGCTGCGCTGGGCGAACCGGCGGCGTCTCGACTTCCGCGGATATCCGGCGAAGGTGCGCCTTGTCCGGCTGTTGGTGGAGTTCGCCGCGTCCTATGGGGCTGCTCGGAGCGGGGGAGTCGTCATCGGCTGCCGGCTCACGCAGCCCGAGCTGGCCACGCTGGTCGGAGCCGCCGAGACGACCATCCACAAGGTGCTGCGCGAGCTGCGAGACGAGGGCCTGCTGGAGACCGGCTACCGCACCACCACCATCCGCGACCTGCCGAGCCTCAGGCAACTCGGGGATCTGACGGGTGAGTTGCCTTAGCGGCGCGACCGCCGGTGTCACAGCAGTGCCGGCTGCAACGTCACGCTCAGCCCCGCGCTCACACCCATCACGGCCGTGCACACCACCGCCGCCGTCAGCCAGCGGTACTTGCGTACGGCGACATGGGCGAGGAACCGCACGGTGTGCGACAACTCCCGGCGGTCCGCGGCCTCGTCGGGCCGCGCGTCCTCGGCGGTGGGCAGGATGTCGGGGCCCGATGCCAGGTGCACAAAGCTGTACCGGTTGACATCCGTGCCCCGCAGCAGCCGCGGGCTCAACGCCGCCGCCAGGCTCACCGCGCCACCGATCAGACCGCAGACGAACAGGACCAGGAGCGTCCCCGCCACCGCCGCTGCCACCCCGCCCCGCTCCCAGATCTGCACCGCTCGGCCGCTCCACGATCCCGCCGTGACGGCAAGGCCCGCCTGCGCCGCCGAGAGGATGCCTGCCTTGGCGTCCGCGTGCTGATGGGTGGTCTGCAGTGCGGTGAACATGTACTGCGCGGGGCGGTTGCCGGTGATGACCTGCCCGGTCCGTGCCATGGACGTTCCTCCGGTCGGTGAAGGTGTGCTCCCTTGCTTCCTCCAGTACGGGGCTAACTCCCGTACAGAACCAGTCACTTCTGTGGGTTCCGCAATCCGTATTTCCACAGGGTTCACCGCGGGGCGGGGGTGTACGAATGTGTGTAACCCGAGAGGTGTCATGGCAGGGAACGGTCAGGATGGGCGGGGCGGCATGGGAGAGTTCGGGCGCAGACTGCTGCTGGCGGTCGACGCGGAGGGATACGGCCGCGCCGATGTGCTGACGCAGCGCGAGTTCCAGGAGGCGATCGCGCGGCTGTCGGGGGAGGCGGCCGACGCCGCCGGGCTCGATCGCGCGCGATGGGTGACGCAGGAGGGCGGGGACTCGCTGTTCGCGGTCCTGCCGGCGGACCTGGGCGCCGCCGAGCCCGTCCTGGTCGACGCGTTCATGCGCGGCCTGGACGCAGGGCTGCGGGCCTTCAACCACAACCGGGTGCGGCAGGCCTGGCTCCGGCTGCGGGCAGCCGTCCACTTCGGCCCGGCCTCGCTGGGCGCCAATGGATTCGTCGGCTCGGCCCCGGTCGAGATCGGACGCATCCTCGACTCCACGGCCCTGCGCACCGCTCTGGCGGAGGCGTCGGACGCCTGCCTGGCGGTCGCGGTCTCGGCGGTCGTCTTCCACGACGTCGTACGCGGAGAGGCGTACACCAGCCTGCGCAGTGACGAGTTCCGGCAGGTGCGGGTCGAGGAGAAGGAGTACCGGGGAGAGGCGTGGATCTGGGTGCCGGGCGGCGGGGGCGTACGGCGGGCGGGTGCGGAGACGGGTCTGGAGGCGGGGTCGAGCCGGGAGGCGGGTCCGGGCTCGGGCCCGGAGCGGAGTCCGGACCCGGACGGGAAGCCCGGCGACGGCCCGAAGGCGGCCCCTGGCCCGCGGCCGCCCCGGCAGGCGACCGCTAAGGCTGCCGACGCCACCGACGCCACCGACGCCACCGAAGCCGACGGTGCCGACGGTACGCAGCGTGAATCCGCAGCCGCCCTACCCGCAGTCCGCGTCAAGCTCATCGCGGACGACGTCGCGGGATACGCCGCCGGCGTACGCACCGACCGGGCCGTCGGCGGCACCATCGAGAGCACCGCCGAGATCGGCCGCGTAGAGGCCGGCGGAAGCGTCGTCGGCGTCGACATCCGCACCGCCGGAGGCGAGAAGTGACCGCCGACCGCGCCCGGACGGGCGGCGGACGTGCCTTCGAGGACGTGGTCCGCGCCCGGACAGAGGCCGACTTCGTCGAGCGTCAGTGGCTGTACGACGAGATCGAGCGGGCCCTGGAGTCGGAGCGTGGCCAGTACGTCCTGGTGACGGGCGAGCCGGGAGCGGGCAAGACCAGCCTGCTCGCGGGCATGGCCAAGGCCCGTCCCGAGCGGCTGCGCTACTTCTTCCGGCGGGACAGCCGCACCGCGCTCACCGGCGGTGACATCCAGTCCTTCCTCCTGGCCATCGGGCATCAGCTCGCCCGGGTGCACCCGGATCTCTTCGAGCCGGAACGCCTCGCGGTGGCGGTCCAGCAGCACATCGACTCCGTCGAGGCCGAGGGACGCGTGGTCGGGATCAGGATCGAGGACCTGAAGGTGTCCCCGTTCCACCGCACCGCCACCCTGGAGGTGGAGCAGCGGATCGGCGCCGTCGAGGGCACGGCCGTCGGCGTCGAGATCGGCACGGCCCATCTGGAGCCCCGGCTCCTCGACCCCGACAACCTCGCGCACCTCGCGCTGATCGGGCCCGCGCAGGTCCTTGCCGCACAGGACCCCGACGCCAGGATCGTCATCCTGCTCGACGCCCTCGACGAGATCGCCGACGACGACACGACCGAGCCCAGAAAGGGGCTTCTGCGCTGGCTGGCCCGTTCCCCCGAACTGCCCGCCAACGTCAAGGTGGTCATGACGTCGCGGCCGCACTCCGGGCTGCGGCTCTTCCGCTCGGCGCGCGAGGAGCGGCTCACGGATGTCGTCATCGACGCCGGCTCGCCCCAGGTCGTGGGCGATCTCCACACGTACGCGGACCGGGTCCTTGAGACGGATGCCGTCATCGCCGCGGAGAAGGCCAGAGGCAATCTCCCGGGCAGTACGAAGCGGTACGCCGTGCGCAGGGCCGCCGGGAATTTTCTGTATCTGGCCACCTACGCGCGGGCGTTGAACGAAGCCGCCGCCGAACGGGACGAGGATCTTGTCGACCGGCTGCTCGTCTTCAACGGCGTACCGGGACGGCTGACCGGCCTCTACGGATTCTTCGTGGAGCTGGTCCGCGAGGAGCTCACGCCACGGCCCAGGGGGAGAGCAGGCGAGCCGGCCGGCTGGGAAGGGGTCGGGCTGCCGATCATCGGCACCCTCACCGTGGCGCGCGAGGCACTGACGGAGGGGCAGCTCTCCGCCCTGTCCGGTACGCCCGTAAGGGAGGCGCCCGCGCAGAAGGTCCTCGGAAGTCTGCGCTGGCTCCTTGACCGCCGTGGCGATCGGATCGCCTTCTTCCACACCTCGATCGGTGAATTCCTCGTAGGGCAGGAAGCTCGCGAGAAGCACCCGGAGTGCTGGATCGACGAGGCGAGATGGCACGAACAGATAGCGCGGCACTATCGCGACACCGCGCCGAGCTGGGCGGAGGTGGAGTGGGCTCAGGTGGATCGCTATGGCCTGGTCCATCTCGTCGCGCACGTCCTGAACGCCGGGTCGCGCGTCTCCGCCGAGGCCGTCGACCTCGTCTGCCCCGGTCTGCTGCGGGCCGTGAGAAGCGAGTTCGGGGCTGAGGCCAGGTTTCTGGAACTGGTGGACGGAATAGCCCACCACGTGGCGGATAGCGGTTCCGTCGCCACCGGGCTGTCCGTCCTGACGTATCTCGGCGTCGTACGTCACCAGGCAGCGCAAGCCAGCAATGCGCTGCCGCCCCGTGTGATCGGCCTGCTCGCCCGGACGGGACGCCTCAAGGAGGCGCTGGAGCACGCCGCCGGGATCGCGCCCTCGCTGTGGCAGTTCACGGCCTTCGAGGAGATCCTGCGGTACGCGCGTCCCGGCCCCGATGACCCCTCGTACGACGAACTGCTCGACCTGCTCGTCGAGTGCGCGCTGACGATTCCGCTGAGCGGCACCGGCGACCTCCGTGACTTCGACGCACGGGGAGCGATCGGGTCGGCCGCACGGCTCCTCGCCCCGCACGACCTCGAACGCGCCCTGCGGCTCTGGCGGTACGGACAGGAGATGTCGCCGCGGCGGGATTCCGGCACCAAGCCGGACCAGGAGCCGGACGCCGTGTACCGCGCCGCCGCATTCGCCGCCGCCGGACAGGACATGGACAAGGCCCGCACCCTCGTCGACCGGATCGGCGGCGAGCGCTGGGCGGACTACCTGGACCTGGCCGATCGCGCCGACGACCCGGCAACGGCTCTCAAGCTGATGCGCGCGGCCGAGGCGTCGCTGCAGGGCGTGGACGCGGCGAACCGCCTTCTGGCCCTGGCGAGACTGGCCGCGGTGTGGGCGAACCACGATCCGGACACCTGCCGGTGGTTCCTCGCGGAGGTGCGTGCTCAGGTCTTCGAAGCCGGTGAGGAGGACAGGCTCAGGTTCAGCTTCGCCGGTCAACTGGTCAAGTCGGCAGGGGTGTTGGCGGACGTGGACCGGTCCACCGCACGCCTTCTGCTCGCCCGCCTGGACACGGAGGTGGTCAACGGCCATATGGACCGCGCCGCCCTGGACGGGGCGGGGCTGTGGATCCGTTGGGGGGCGCCCGAGCGGGCGCGGGCCCTCGTCGACCGGTACCGCGCGTGGGCGAGCGGCGACTGGGTGCAGCTCGACGTCATGCGAGCCCTCGGGCAGTCGAGCCCGGAGGAGGAACTGCGGATCATCGAGCGCGTCCATGCCGCCGTCCCGGCGCCGCCCGCCGATCCACGGGCGTACGGATGGCGCAGCCGCGAGCGTGACGACGACCTGGCCGGGGTGGCGCAGCGGATGGCCGGGCACGACCTCGGCCGGGCGGCAGAGATGGCACGGGGGATAGCCCGGACCGACTGGGAACGCGGCGGCATCGCAGGGACCACGAGCACGGAGCGGGAGGTCGTCGGTCGGGACCGGTACTCGCTCCTCGCGGACATCGCCCACGTCCACGTCGCCCGAGGCGAGAGCGCCAAGGCCGCCGCGCTCCTGGAAGAGATGCTGAGGAGCGGGGAGCGGCCCGTACCGCTCGGTGGCGGCGGCGGTGACGGTGCGACCTTCGTGAGTTCCTCGCCCGAGTCGCTCGAACCGGCTCCCAGGCACGATCTGGAACGGGTGAACATCCACGGCTTCACGGCCCTGTTCAACCTGAGCCATGACTGGGCCGCCCGTGCGCGGGCCCACTTCTACCGCGATCCGGCCGATGTCGTCCGCGCCGTCGAGATCGGCTCGTACAGCAGCACGGCCCGAGTGATGCGCCGCCTCGCGGTGCGCCTCGCACAGCGGGACCTCGCCCGTGCGGGCGCCCTCGTCCGCGCCATCGCGGACCCCGGAGAGCGGGCCATCGGCTTCGCCGACCTGCACCGGGCCGCGCACGGCCCCGGCAGCGCGTCCCACCACGGCCCCGATGCGGAGGCGTTCTCCAAGGAGATCGATCGCGCGCTCAGCGAACTGCCGCGCTACCGGTGGACGGTTCCCCTCGGGGATGACGCGGACAAGAAGGCATGGGCGTACGTGCGCCCCGACCACCGTGTCTGCTTCGAGCTCGCGGTGCGCGCCCTGGGCTGCCGGGAATCGGACATGCTGGCCGTCGAGGAGCTGCCCTACCTGTCCTTCGCCCATCTGCACTCCAGGCGCGCATGGGCGTCCGAGGTGTATGCCGCCGACGTGATCGAGGGGAGGCGCCCCCCGCAGATCTTCGGCGAGCTCCATCTCCAGAACCTCTGCCCCGTAGGAGAGCTGAACCAGGCCGACGAGATGGCCAAGAGCGCGGCGGCCGCGGCCGCGCACCACGAGCACCGGATCGTCCGCGAGGTGCCGGGACACGCCTTCCGCCCGGCGGGCGTGCGCATCGACGACCCGATCTACGCCGCCGCGATCGACCTGGTGACACCCGCTCCCGGAGCGCCCCTCAGCCCGGCGTTCGTGCGGCGGCTGCGGGACATGCTGGACTCCGGGCCACTGCCCGCGGCGGCCGAACTGCTCGCCTTCGGCGCGGAAGTCAGGCCGGAGAACCGGAACGAACTCCTGGAGCTGGCCGCCGAGGTCGTGGCGAAGGCCGGGGACGGTTCCGCGATCGGCCTTGACGCACTGGCCGCGCTCGCGGCCTCTCCCGGCCTCGGCGACCTGGTGGACCCCGTCGGTCTGCTGCGCGAAGCCGAACGCTGCGAGTTCGCCTGGCCGGGCGAGACGTGGATCCCCCGGGATGCCACCGCCCGCCTGTTCCCCGCCCTGCTCGAGCGCGCACCGGCGGTCGCGCTGCGCAAGTTCTACGAAGTCACCTCGACGAACTGGTCCTTCGCCATGGCGCTCCTCGAACATGTCCCGGACGCCCTGCTCGACGCATGGGACGCCGACGCGGGCGCCACCCTCGGCGCGGCCGTCGCCCGCGGGCTCGCCTGCACATCCCCGCGGGGCGCGGCACCCGAAGTCGTGGACGGCGTACGCCTAGGGCAACTTGCCGCCACCGGCCCCGCGGACCGGAGGCGGGCGTCATGACGCATCCCGTCGACCCCGCGGTGCGGCAGGCGCACGCGGACGTCATCGGCCTGTTCCGCGAGAATCCGGCCGACGGTCCCGCCGAACTGGCAGCCGTATGCCGCGCGGCCAGGGATCGGCTCGCGGCGCTCCCGCCCCTCGACGATCGAGATCCGCGCACTTGGAGCTCGTACGCACTGATCACGAAGGACGTACAGACGCTCATCGGCTACCTGAGCGAGGCGGGCGTACCGAGCAGCGAGCCGGAGCGCTTCCGCGCGTTGCTGATCCGGGTCCTGTGCTACCTCTACGAGGCCGACGACGCGGCGCCCGGCATCCTCCTGGCGGAGATCGTCCACCGCGACTGGGAGGCCAGGATCGGAGAGACGCACCCTGACACCCTCAGGGCCTTGGAACGACTGGCCGCGTGCCTGTTCGCGGGGGGCGACGCAAAGAAGGCCCGGCCCCTCTTCGAGCGGGTGCTGTTCCTGCGGTCGAGGACCTTCGGCGACGACGATCCCGGCACCCTCCTCGCGGCGTGCAACGTGGGCGCGTGCATCACCCAACTCGGTGATGACCGGGCGGCGTTGCGGATGAACGACGACACCGTACGGCGATGTGAGCGATGCCTCGGCAAGGACCACGAGACGACGATCCTGGCCAGTGGAAACCTCGCGAGCAGCCTGCTCCGGCTCGGCGAACTCCGCAAGGCGCTGGCCCGCTTCCGGGACATCCACAAGCGGCGCCGACGGACAGCGGGCGAGAACTCCCTGCTGACGCTGGGCGCCGAGGTCAACGTAGCCATGACCCTCGACAAGCTCGGCGACCACGAGGCGGCCCGCGCCATCAACGCGGCCCTGCTGCCGAAATTCGAGAGCGCGGCAGGGAAGGACCACTCGACCACCAAGCGCACGCGCGGTCGTCTGGAGGCGAACCTGCGGGCGCTGGGGAGGGACGAGGAGGCCGACGAGGTGAACGGAGGAATCCCGAAGTTCTGATCCCTATGACCCCTCTGACCTCTCCGGCGCTCGCCCCGCCACCGCTGCCTGCGCCCGTCAGGCGGGGAGCCGCTCAAGCAGCGCCGCGAAGTCCGTGCCGGGCGGCAGCGTTCCGAAGGCAAGGCCCCGGTCGCCGGCGAGGCGCGATGCGCAGAACGCGTCGGCGACGGCGGGCGGTGCGTGCCGGACCAGGAGCGAGCCCTGGAGGACGAGTGCGGCCCGTTCGATGACGCGGCGGGCGCGCAGGGGTGCGTCCTCGGTGAGGACGAGTTCGCCCTGCAGCGCGCGCCAGGCCGTGTCGAGGCGCTGGTCGGCGCCGGACGCCGCCTCGATCTCCGTACGGAAGGCTTCGAGGGACTCGGGTTCGCGGGCCAACGCCCGCAGCATGTCGAGGGCGTTGACGTTGCCGGACCCCTCCCAGATGCCGTTGAGCGGGGCCTCACGATAAAGCCGCGGCATACCTGACGCCTCGTCATACCCATTACCGCCGAGGCATTCCAGGGTCTCGGCGACGAAGGCGGGCTGCCGCTTGCACACCCAGTACTTGGAGACGGCGGTGGCAAGGCGCAGGAACGCGCGCTCGCCGGTGTCCCCGCGCTGGGCCCGGTCGGCGGCACCGGCGAGGCGCAGGCCGAGCGTGGTGGCGGCCTCCGACTCCAGGCCGAGGTCGGCGAGCACGTTGCGCATCAGCGGCTGGTCGATGAGCTTGGCGCCGAACACCGAGCGGTGCCGGGTGTGGTGCGCGGCCTGTGCGAGGGCCTCGCGGATGTGCCCGGCAGATCCGAGGACACAGTCCAGACGCGTCATCGTCACCATGTCGATGATGGTGCGTACGCCCTTGCCCTCGTGGCCGACGAGCCAGGCCACCGTGTCGTCGAACTCCGGCTCGCTGCTCGCGTTGGAGCGATTACCGAGCTTGTCCTTGAGCCGCTGGATGCGGAACGTGTTGCGGCTGCCGTCGGGCAGCAAGCGCGGGACCAGGAAGCAGGAAAGCCCGCCGGGTGCCTGCGCGAGCACGAGGAACAAGTCATTCATCGGCGCGCTGGTGAACCACTTGTGCCCGCGCAACCGCCATGTCCCGTCGGCCTGTTCGACGGCGGCCGTCGTGTTCGCGCGGACGTCCGTGCCGCCCTGCTTCTCCGTCATGCCCATCCCGGCGAGCAGGCCGCGCTTGCCGGCGGGGGTGCGCAGACCGGGGTCGTAGACCCTGCTGGTGAGCAGGGGCTCGTACACCTTGGCGAGGTCGGGGGCACGCCGCAGGGCGGGGACGACGGCGTACGTCATGGAGACCGGGCACATGTGGCCCTGCTCCAGCATGGTCGCCACCATGAAGGTCGCGGCGCGCGCCACATGCGCGCCGGGACGCTCGTCCGCCCAGGCCGTACCGGCGGCGCCCGCGCCGACCGTGGCCTCCATCAGCGAGTGGTACGCGGGATGGAAGTCGACCTCATCTATCCGATTGCCGTAGCGGTCATGCGTCCGCAGCTCGGGCTCATGGCGGTTGGCCTGATCCGCCCAGGCACGCGCCTCCGCGCTTCCGGCGAACCGCCCGAAACGGTGCAGCTCGTCGAGATGCCACCCGGCGCCTTCCCTGCGCACGCCCTCAAGGAGAACCGGGTCGTCGGCGGGGTCGTGCCCGGTCAACGGCGGCGCCTGGTTGGCCACTTCGTGGGTCACGGCGGTGGGGCGACTGGTCACGGGCATCGGATCTCCTCCGGGGCGGCGGGGTGGGATCGGGTGGTGGGGCAGTCGGTTGGGTCAGTCGGCCGTGGCGGCGCCCGCGCAGCGCAAGGCCGTGGCGGTGAGTTCGGTGAGCAGTTCGTCGGTGGCCTTCTCGTCCGGGGTGCCGAGCGGGTCGACGAGGACCTCGCCGATCGCGCCGGTGAGCGCGGCCGCGGTGATCTCGCCGTCCTGGGCGGGCAGTTGGCCGCTTGCCATGCCCTCCCGCACCACCTCGGCCCACAGCGCGCGGTAGCGGCGGCGGAAGTCGAGGCGCTCGGCGCCGACCGCCGGTTCGGCGGGGGCGGCGAGCAGGGCGTAGGCGAGGCCGCGGTTCTCCAGGGCGCGCCGTGCGAACACCTCGACGCCGCGGACGAGGCGCTCGACCGGGTCGCCGGGGCCGTGCAGCACTTCGCCGAGCACCTCCACCTCGCGTCCCGCGGCCCGCCGGAACACCTCGACGGCGAGTGCGGCCTTGGACGGGAAGTGCTGGTAGACCGAGCCGGCCGCGATGCCGGCCGAGTCGGCGACGGCGGTCACGGACGCCTGTGACCAGCCCACCTCGGCGACGACGGAGGTGGCGCAGGCGATCAGGTGCTCCCGGGCGGCTTCGAGCCGACGGAGCTCGGCAGGGGTCTTGCGGTAGGCCATGCAAGGAGTGAACCAGCATTCAGAATTTCCCGCCAGGGGGCCGGTCGCACCGGCTCTGCGGTGTCGGCGCACGGGGCAGACCAAGGGGCAAAGCAGCGACTCCGCCCCCACAATTCGCCCGCACGGTCCGCCCCCACATGCGGTACGCCGCCACCACCCCGACGCTCGGACCATGCGCACCCGTACCCGTCCGCAGTGGCGGCCCTCCTGCACCAGCAGGACCGCACCCCGGACCAGATCATGAAGGCCATCCGCGGCACGGCGAAGAACCCGGCCGGCCTCGCCAAGCTGGGCCTCGGCGTCGTCGACACGAAGGCCGCTGCTGCTGCCCTCGGCAAGGACTGACCGGCAGCGGCATGAACTATCCCGGAACCCTCATCCTGATCATGGCCGTCGCCGTGCTCGCACCGCTCCTCGCGCACGGCGCGGGCCGCTGGGTACGCATCCCCCTGGTCATCTTCGAGATCGTGCTCGGCATCCTCATCGGCCCCGACGTACTCGGCTGGGCGCATCAGGACGAGATCGTCGAGGTGCTCTCGGAGCTCGGCCTCTCCATGCTCATCTTCCTTGCCGGGTACGAGATCGAGTTCGCGGCGATCCGCGGCGACACCCTGCGCCGCTCCGTCTGGGCCTGGGGGTTCTCGCTCGCCCTCGGCCTCGGCATCGCCCTGGCCCTCTCCGGCCTGGACCTCTCCAAGAGCGTGGTCATCGGCACCGCGCTCACCAGCACGGCCCTCGGCACCGTCCTGCCGATCCTGCGCGACAGCGGCGATCTGCGCGGCCGCTTCGGCACCGTGATGATGGCCTTCGGCGCGGTCGGCGAGTTCGGGCCGATCATCGCCATGGCGGTGCTGCTCAGCGGCCGCGACCCGGGAGTGTCCACCGTGGTCCTCGCCGCCTTCGCGCTCATCACGGCGGCGGCGATCTACTGGGCCCTTCGCCCCCACCCGCCGTGGTTCGCCCAGATCATCCGTACGACGCTGCACACCAGCGGCCAGTTCGCCGTCCGCTTCGTGATGCTGCTGCTCGTCGCGATGCTCGCTCTGTCGCACGCGTTCGGCCTCGACGTGCTGCTCGGCGCGTTCGCCGCGGGTCTGCTGACCCGGCTCGTCTTCCAGGGGGCCGCCCCCGAGAGCGGCGATGAGGTACTCGGCAAGGTGGAGGCGATGGGATTCGGCTTCCTGGTCCCGCTGTTCTTCATCGTCACCGGCATCAACTTCGACCTCGCCTCATTGCTCGACGGCGGCCGCGCCCTCCTGCTGCTCCCGGTCTTCCTGCTCCTGTTCCTCGTCGTACGAGGCCTTCCGGCGTACGCACTTGCACCGCGCGACCTGAATCCGGCCGACCGCAGGGCGCTGGCCCTGTACTCCTCGACCTGTCTGCCGCTCGTCGTGGCCATCACCACGATCGGCCTGGACGAGAAGGTCCTGGAGAAGGGCGAGGCGGCCGCCCTGGTGGGCGCCGCCATGGTCTCCGTCCTGGTCTTCCCGCTGCTCGCCCTGCGGGTACGCGCCAAGGAGCGCAAGGCGCCGATGCCGGAGGGGCCTGCTTCGGAGTCGGAGGCGTGGTGAGGCTGTCAGGTCAGGCGAGCAGTTTCTGCTTGGCCGCCTGGAACTCGTCCTCGCTGAGGGCGCCCTTCTCCTTCAGATCGGCGAGCTTGGCCAGCTCGTCGACATGGCTCGCCTTGCCGTCGCCCTCGGCACTGCCGGCCGCCTTGCGGACGTAGTCCTTGAAGGCCGCTTCCGATGCCTTGGCCTGCTCGACGTCTCTGCGGCCCATGCCCTTGCCGCGGGCAATGATGTAGACCAGCACGCCCAGATACGGCAGCACGATGCAGAAGACCAGCCAGAGCGCCTTCCACCAGCCGTTCAGTTCCTGGTCCCGGAAGATGTCGGCGACGACCTTGAACAGCAGGAAGAGCCACATGATCCAGAGGAAGAACCAGAGCATGGTCAGGAACACGTCGAGGAGCGGGTAATCATCCATGTCTAAATTTTCCCGCTGATCACCTGTTTCGTCCTGTTGGTGATACATGTGCGGGCTGGTCTGTGCTTATCCGTGTTTATCAGTGCTTGTACGGGCTTATGCGGGCCGCACGAATGGCGCGCCACCTCACCGTGGCCTTATCTGGATCTGTTGCTTCCGGATCACGGTGAGTGAGGACAGGTGCAGGTGCCATGACCGATGCCGACGCAGATGCCGATGCCGCCGACGACGGCCCGCTGTCCGCCGCCGAACGGGCCGAGCTCGCCGAACTGCGCACCAGGCTCAGCGCGGTGGAGGCCCGTGCCGCACAGCCCAGGAAGCACCACACCCGGTCGTTCTTCGCCGTCGTACTCATCACCGTGGCGGCCGTGCTCGCACCGCTCGGCGTCGTCGCCGTATGGGCGAACGACATCGTCGGGGACACGGACCGCTACGTGGCGACCGTCGCCCCTTTGGCCTCGGACCCCGACGTACAAGCCGGTGTGACCAAACGGGTGACGGACGCGGTGATGGAGCGGGTGGACGTGGAGCTGCTCCTCCAGCAGGTCGCCCCGGCCGACCGCCCCCGCCTCGAAGCCGCGCTCGGCAGGCTCGAAGGTCCCCTCACCAGCGGCCTTCGCGGCCTCGTCGAGTCGGTGACCGCCCGCTTCGTCAGCAGCGACGCCTTCGACACCCTGTGGACGGAACTCAACCGCCGGGTCCACCAGACGGTGGACGAAGCCCTCACCGGCAGCGGCGACGGCGCGGTGCAGCTGAAGGGCGACGAGGTCACCGTCGATCTGGCGCCCGTCGTGGAGCGGGTCAAGGACCGCCTGGTCGACAGCGGACTGACGGTCGCGTCGAAAATCCCCGAGGTGCACACCGACTTCACGGTCATGACCTCCGACCAGATCGGCAGGGCGAAGACCGGCTTCCGCCTCCTGCAGCTCATGGGCGCCTGGCTCCCGGTCATTGCGGTCGTCCTGGCGGCCGGCGGCGTCCTGCTCGCCGTACGCCGCCGCAGAGCACTGATCACCGCGGCCCTGGCCGTCGCCGTCGCGGTCGGCATCCTCGGCATCGGCCTCGCCGTCTTCCGCGCGTTCTACCTGGACGCCGTGCCCGCCTCGATCAGCCGCCCGGCCGCGGGCTCGGTCTACGACGCCCTCACCCGCTTCCTGCGCTACACCGTCCGCGCCGTCGTCACCCTGGGCGCGCTCGTCGCCCTCGGGAGCTGGCTGAGCGGCCCCGGCAAGTGGGCGGTCAAGGCGCGCACCATGTGGCGCTCGGGAATCGGCGCCGTACGCGGGGCGTCCGGCGTATGGACAGGTCCCGTCGGACCGTGGGTCCACGCCCACAAGACCTGGCTGAACTGGGCGGTGGTCCTCCTCACGGCCCTCGCCTTCGCCCTGTGGGACCACCCGACGGGCATGGTCACCTTCTGGCTGGCCCTGGGTCTGCTGGCACTGCTCGCCGTCATCGAGTTCCTCGACCCGGAGGCCGAGGCCCCACTCGCCGCGCCCCCGCACCAGGACAACAAGGAAGCCCCACCCCAACCTGATTCGACCTGATGCGATCTGACTCGATCTGACCACCTACGACCGCCCGCTCCCCCTGCGTCAGGAGCGTGCTGGAGCGGCTGACGAGAATCGAACTCAAACCGTGGTGGGGGCAGCCAGCGTCGGGTCCTGACCGGAGTGGCGCAGCGCCTCGGCGACGAATCCGGACGCCACCAGCTCGGTCACGAGTTCACTGAGGAACTGCGCGGTCTTCGGACGCCGCCCCTTCGTGGTACCCATGGCCTGCCGGATCGTCATGAACGCGGGTTCCAGCAGGCGCAGTTCGGCCCGCCGGGAAACGTGCGCGGTCAGCGGTTGGCGGATGCCGGCCGCCACGTCCAGGCCCTCGGCGTGAAAGACGTCGACCCCCTCGTCGCCGCGCACCACGGTGGCGTGACGCAGGGTGCGGCTCAGGTAGAGGTCGTACGCGGACCCTTTCTTGACGCCGACGCGCACCCCGTCCCGGTCCACGTCATCGGCAGATACAAACGCCGAGTTCACCGGAGCCGCGTACACCCCCTCAATGTGCACGTACGGCGTGGTGAACGCGACGTCCTTCTCACGCTCCGGATCCACGGCGAGGAAACACAGGTCGGCGCGGCCCTCGGCCATCGCGGCGTACGACTTGCGGGCCGCATCGAAGCAGATGAACCGCACCGGCAGAGCCAGCCGCGCGGCAACCTCACGGGCAAGCGCGACCGTGACTCCGGACGGCTCGTCGGGGGTGCCCTGGGCAAGGACCGGGTTGCCGAGATTGATGGAGGCGCGCAGCACTCCGGTGGGCGCCAGGTCGTGCACAAGCTCCGCGTCTATGGGCGTCATGGCCCGAGCCTAGGACAGCAAAGAACCCCCGGGTCCACGACCTGGGGGTTCAAACAAGAGCGGGTGACGAGAATCGAACTCGCACTCTCAGCTTGGGAAGCTGATGTTCTACCACTAAACTACACCCGCGTAGGACGCCGTCCGAGACGGTGTCGTAATGCCGCACACTCTACCTCATGCCGGGCCCCGGGTGTTTTCTCCCCGGGGCTTCCTGGTGTCCGGGGGGCGTTCGGGGCGTGGATGGCGCTGCGGGGCGCGGGAGTTGGGGCGTACCGTGAGGGGTCGGAGTGCCGCCTGGAGGGGCGCCCCTTTCGTCCCGTAATGTGGCCCTTCGTCGTCAGCTCGCGTACGCGCACCGTGCGTGCACTGTGCGAGGAGCTGCGAGCTCAACTACGGCTTTGGGGAAGGGACTCGAGGACTTGATGGAGCGCACCGTCGTCCGTTGTGCCGAAGGGCACGTGTTCAGCACCGCTTCGTTCCCGATGCAGAAGGCCGACCGGCTCGGGCCCGGCCGTCTCATCCGCTGTCCACGATGTGCCCGGCTGCGGCATGCCGTGCCGGTCACGGCGCAGAAGCGGTAGCGGGGCGCGACCGGAGACGGTCGCAGGCGACAGCAGGGCGACAGCAGTGAGGCGCGCGGGAACCGTCCGATTGGGGCGGGCCCGCGCGCTCTGCGTATCCTCGGTGCGTGCTTCTCTCAGACAAGGACATCCGGGCCGAGATCGACGCCGGACGGGTACGGATCGATCCGTACGACGAATCCATGGTGCAGCCCTCGAGCATCGATGTGCGGCTCGACCGCTACTTCCGGGTGTTCGAGAACCACCGCTACCCCCACATCGACCCTTCCGTCGAGCAGGCCGACCTGACGCGGCTCGTGGAGCCCGAGGGTGACGAGCCGTTCATCCTCCACCCCGGGGAGTTCGTGCTCGCCTCGACGTATGAGGTCATCAGCCTGCCCGACGACCTCGCGAGCCGGTTGGAGGGCAAGTCCAGCCTGGGACGCCTCGGGCTCGTCACGCACTCCACCGCCGGGTTCATCGACCCGGGGTTCAGCGGGCACGTGACCCTGGAGCTGTCGAACCTCGCCACGCTGCCGATCAAGCTCTGGCCGGGGATGAAGATCGGGCAGCTGTGCATGTTCCGGCTGACCTCACCCGCCGAGTCGCCCTACGGGTCGGAGCGGTACGGGTCGCGTTATCAGGGGCAGCGCGGGCCGACCGCCTCCCGCTCCTTCCTCAATTTCCATCGGACACAGGTGTGACATCCAGCATGAGTGACGTGCGCGAGAATCTTTCGTACGAGAAGTTCGGCCGTGCTGTGCGGGAGCTCGCGCAGACCATTGCCGACGACGGGTACCAGCCGGATGTCGTGCTCTCCATCGCCCGCGGTGGTGTCTTCGTCGCGGGCGGGCTCGCCTACGCGCTCGACTGCAAGAACATCCACCTGGTGAATGTGGAGTTCTACACAGGGGTCGGAACCACCCTGGAAATGCCCGTCATGCTCGCGCCCGTGCCGAACGCGATCGACTTCACCGACAAGAAGGTCTTGATCGCTGATGATGTCGCCGATACCGGGAAGACGCTGAAGCTCGTCCATGACTTCTGCCTCGATCATGTGGCTGAAGTGCGGTCCGCCGTTGTCTATGAGAAGTCGCACTCGCTCGTGAAGTGCGAGTACGTGTGGAAGCGGACCGATGAGTGGATCAACTTCCCGTGGAGTGTCGAGCCGCCCGTCGTGAAGCGTGCGGGGCAGGTTCTCGACGCCTGAACATGTGAACAGGCGTGAACGGAAGGGCCCCGGTGGACTCTCGTCCACCGGGGCCCTTCCGCGTGCTCGTCCTCGTACTAGAACGTGCCCAGCTTGATGATCGCCAGGATCGCCAGGAGCTGGATCGACGCCGCGCCCAGCGCCTTCGGCCACGGCAGGTCGTGCGACTTGCTCACCATCGTGGTGAGCAGCGCGCCCGCCGCGATCCAGGTCACCCAGCCGAGCAGCTGTACGAAGGGCTGGCCGCCGCCGAGGAACATCGCGACCACCACGCGGGGCGCGTCCGTGATCGACATGATCAGCATGGAGAGGCCGACCGTCGGCTGCCAGGCGCCGTCGCCGCCGAGCTGGCGGGCGAGGGTGTGCGTGACCACGCCCAGGATGAAGGTGCTGATCGTGATCGCGACGCCGGTCGTCAGGACGAACGGGACGGCCGACGAGAGCGTGGCGTTGATCGCGTCCTCGCGGGCCGCGTCGAAGCCGAAGATCGCAAGCAGGCCGTACAGGAACGTCACGATGACGGCCGGGGCCCACATCGCGTAGTCCCGCATCTGCAGGAAGGTCGGGCCCGGGCGCAGCACGATGCCGCGCAGCAGGTCCTTCCAGTGCAGCCGCGGGCCCATCGGCGGGGCGCTCGCCTGGCCCGCGCGGTAGGTGTCGCCCTGGGTGTACGGGTCCTCGCCGATGGAGAAGGCCTGGGTGTGACCCGGGTTGTTCGCGGCGTACGGGTCGTAGCCGCCCTGTCCCCCTGGTCCGCCGTGAGCGGGGTCATCCGGTCCGCCGAAGTACTCCGGCTCCCCGTGATTGCCGCCCGCCTGCGGCCACTGCTGCCCGCCGGGGCCGCCGGGGCCGCCATGCCCGCCCGGCCCCTGGCCGTAGGGCTGACGCCCGTACTGCTGAGGGCCCGGAGGCGCCTGCGGATAGCCGTACGGCGGCTGCTGGCCCTGGGGGGCCTGCTGCCCGTACGGCTCCTGCCGCGGTCGTTGTTGCGGTCGCGCTTGCGGGGCGCGGTTGTCCCGGCCGCGTCCGATCCTGAATCCAGCCACGAATCGAACGTACCTGGTCTGAAGGGGTCGAGTCGTCCCTCCCCAGGAGGAGAGGGGCTTTGCCGCCGACCTGTGACAACCCCTAGGGGGATCCCCGAGGGGTCAGTGGCCGAGCACCGCTCCGTAGGCCGGCGGGTCCGACGAGGCGGGCAGGGAAAGGGACTTCGGGGTGATGACCGGGCCGGGTGAGAAGGAGGGCAGGTGCCAGACGCCGCCCGCCGCGGCGTTCTCGCCGGGCGCGGCGGCGTTCAGGTCCGCGTGGCCGTCGCCGTTGTGGTCGTTGATGGTGAGCGCCGCGCCGAAGGCGTCACCCGTTTCGGCGACGCCCGGTACACCCTCGGAGTTCTGCTGGTAGCCGACCCCCGTCGCCGACCCGGACGCGTCGAGGAGGCCGATCGCGCCGCCCTTGAGGACGGTGAAACTGCCCGCACGGGCCGCGCTGCCGACCGCCTCGCCGGGGGCGCCCGCGATCAGGTCGTCGTGGCCGTCGGCGTCGATGTCCGCCACGGCGAGCGCGTCGCCGAAGCCGTCACCGGTCTCGGCGACGCCGGGCACGCCCGTGGTGTCCTGGTTGAACGTCTGCTGCTCCCAGCCGAAGCTGCCGTTGGCGCCGCCGAACCGGATGTGGATGCCGCCGCCCTTGGTGAGCTGCTCCGGACCGCACGGGTCGTCGATGTTCTCGTCGGCGATCTCGCGGCAGTTGCCGACGGCGAGGTCGTCGTAGCCGTCGCCGTTGAAGTCGCCGGAGGCGAGGGCGTTCGCGGCGCCGTTGGAGTTGTTCCAGAAGTTGCCCATGGAGCTCTCGTCCTTGTTCCAGCCGTAGAGGCGGAGGTGGGACTGGGTGTAGGGCTGGTTCTGCGTGTAGTAGCCGAGGGCGAGGTCGGGAAGTCCGTCGGTGTTGAAGTCGCCGGTCGTCATGACGGGGGCGCGGCCGCCCATCCGGTCGCCCATGACGGTGCTGGTGTTGGCGGTGAGCGGGTTGAAGTTGGCGACGACCTTGTCCTTGCCGCCGATCGCCAGGTCGACGTCCGTGTCGCCGGTGAAGTCGGCGGCGACGACGGCGTTTCCGTACGTGTCGCCCGACGCGGCCCCGCGGGCGGCGGTGCCGGCCTCGGAGAAGCCGTCGCCCGCGCCGTACAGGACGGTGACCGAGCCGGCGTCGGTCTTGGCGTCGATGTCCTCGCCGGGGGCGCCGATGACGAGGTCGGCGTACGGGTCGTCGTCGATGTACGCGGAGGTGACGGCGGCCCCGAAGCGGTCACCGCCCTCCGGGGTGCCGGGCACCTCGACGGTGGCCTGCGTGATCCGCCGTGCGCCGTGCCGGCCGGGACCGTTCTCACCGCCGAAGACGACGCTGACGTAACCGGCCCTGGCCTTCCCGTCGACGCTGCCGCTGGGCACGCCGACGGCGAGGTCGGCGTAGCCGTCGCCGTTGAAGTCGCTCTCCACGGGGGTGGGTTCGGCGGCGACGGAGGTGCCCGCGAAGGGCAGGGCGAGGCCGGTGGCGGCCAGGGCGGTGGCCGTGGCGGCGATGGTGGTGACGCGTGCGCGCAGGGACACAAGGACTCCAACTCGTGTGTGGATACGGGAACTTCGGTACGGGTGATGCACAAGTCCGGGCGAGGGTGCCGTCTCAGTCATTGACCGCCTCACCCAGATGCGAGCCGGCAGCCAGGCCGTAGTCCGCCGGCCTGAGGAGGTCGTGGCCAGGGTGGCGACGGCGGCGATGATGCGTCTGCGCATGAGTCGTGTCCCTCGGTCAGCCCGCGAGGTCCGACCCGAAGGCCGAGTACGCCGTGGAGAGGCCGAGCCCGCTCGGGCCGAAGCTGGTGGATGCCGTCGTGGAGTAGAGGGAGCCCGACGTGCCGGGGAGATGCCATACGGCGCCCGCGTCGTCGTTCTCCTGGGAGGCCGTCGCGGTGAGGTCCTGGCGGCCGTCGGCGCCGATGTCCGAGGAGAGCAGGGTCGCGCCGAAGCCGTCGATGGACTCCGCGCTGCCGGGGACGCCGGGGCTGTCCTGGGTGAGGTTGAGCGCGCCGGTGGTGGTGAGGCCCGATGCGGAGCCGCGCAGGACGGTGACCGCGCCCGCGCCCACGATGAGGTCCGGTTCGGCGCCGAGGCTCTCGCCGGGGGCGCCTGCCGTCAGCTCCGCGTGGCCGTCGCCGTCGAGGTCGCCCACGGCCACCGACGCGCCGAAGTTGTCCCCGTACTCGGAGGCGCCGGGCACGCCCGCGCTGCTCTGCGTCAGGGTCGTACGGCGGGTGGCGCTCGGGCCCGACGAGGTGCCGTAGACGACGCTGACCTCGCCGCCCTTGGAGCCGGACGGCTCGTCGCCGGGCTCGTCGGGGTTGCCGACGGCGATGTCTCCGTAGCCGTCGCCGTCCAGGTCGCCGATGGCCGCCGTGGTGCCCGCGCGCAGGCTCGCGCCCTTGGTCAGGCCCGCCGATGTGCCCTTGTAGTAGACGGCCGCCCCGAGGTGGTCGCTGTCGGTCTTCCTGCCGGTGACCACCAGGTCGGCCTTGGCGTCGCCGTTCACCCGGCCCGCCGTGAGGGCCGGGCCTTCGAGCGGTGCGGCGTACGACGTGATGGTGCCGGTCGATCCTGACTTGGTGAACGGGCCGCGGATCAGGCGGATTTTGAAGGGATTGGTGCCGGTATCGCCCTGTGCGGACACGGCGATGTCCGGCTTCCCGTCTCCGGTGAAGTCGCCTGTGGCCAGGCCGAGCCCGAAGTAACTGCCGTGCAGCGGCTGGGGGTTGTCGACGGTCGTGCCGCCGGACAGGCCGCCCGCCGAGCCCCAGACGATCACCACCGTGCCCGCGTCCGGGTGGCTGCCGACCTTCTCGCGCGAGGACGTGACGACGAGGTCGCTGTATCCGTCGCGGTTCAGGTCGGCCGCCGCGATCCGGTGGCCGAACTCGTCGTCCGTCTCGGCCTCGCCCGGTACTCCGGGCGAGTTCTGGCTGATGACCGTGCGGCGGGCCGGGTCCGGGCTGCCGGAAGCCGATCCGTACGCCACGGCGACATGCCCCGCCCAGGACTTGCCGCCGACCGTGGCGGCCGGGGCGGAGATCGCCAGATCGCGGTGGCCGTCGCCGTTGAAATCTCCGGAGAGTCCGGACGGCGCGGCCGTGGCCGTGCCGGGCAGGGCGGAGAGCAGGGCGGTGACCAGGCCGGTGGTCGTGAGGGACGCGGCCAGGGGGATGGCGCGGAGGCGCACGGGAGCTCCCGGGTGAGAGATCGGGGAAGCCGGGCCCGCACGGGGGGAGCGTGCGGGCCCGGCGGCCTTGGGGAGGGCCTTGGGGGAATGGGGAGGAGTGAAGTAGCTGGTCAGTCCGCGAAGTTGGAGCCCAGGCGCGGGGTGCCCGTGGCGGAGATGCCGACCGTGGACGTGTAGATGCCGGCGCCGGAGGTGAGCGTGCCGTCGGCGTTGGAGTCCAGGACGTAGAAGGCGCCGTTGGCACCGTTCTCGCCCAGTGCGCCGATGGCGACCTCGCCGCGGCCGTCCGCGTTCAGGTCGTCGATGTGGACGTCCGAGCCGAAGTAGTCGTTCGTCTCATGGGAGTTGGGGACGCCCGGGGTGTCCTGGCTGAGCAGGACCGCGCCCTGCGTGGAGAGACCCGAGCCGTCCGCGGCGCCGTAGACGAGGGTCGCCGAGCCCGCGTCCGAGACGCCGTCCAGGTCCTCGCCGGGGGAGCTGACGACGAGGTCGAGGTGGCCGTCGCCGTTGATGTCGCCGAGGTCCAGCTCGGCGCCGAAGTTGTCGCCGTTCTCGCTGCCGCCGGGGATGCCCGGCGAGTCCTGGGTGATGGTCTCGCTGCCGCCGTAGGGGCCGTTGGCGTTGCCCTTCACGACGTACACCGTGCCGCCCTTGTTGGCGCCGTCGATGCCTTCGTCCCAGGTCAGGCCGATGATGACGTCGCCGTAGCCATCGCTGTCCGTGTCGCCCACGTCGGTGATGTAGCCGGCGGGCAGCCGCTGGACGCCGGTCGTGGTGATGCCGTTCGCGCTGCCGGGCAGCCAGAGGTTGGCGTTGTAGCCGTCCGCCGTGGAGTAGCCGTCGACGATCAGGTCGTCGCGGCCGTCGCCGTTGACGTCGCCGGAGTGCAGGTTGAAGGGGCCCGCGCCTTCGCCGCTGTGGATGGGCGGCAGGACCGTGTAGTGGTCGCCGGGGGTGCCGGTGCGGGCGATGCCGCCGTCGAAGAGGTCGATCGTGGCGGCGCCCGAGCTCGCGCCCACGGCGAGGTCGTCCGTGCCGTCGCCGTCGAAGTCGCCCGCCTGGATGGGGCCGCCGAACTTGTCGTGCTTGGTGGGGCGCGGGTCCGCGAGCGTGCTGCCGCCGGACAGGCCGGCCGCCGAGCCCCACAGGATCTGTACGGTGCCGCCGTCCACGTCCGTGCCGACGTCCTCGCCGATCGCGGCCACCGCGAGGTCGTCGTAGCCGTCGCGGTCGAAGTCGCCGTACGCGGTGTCCGCGCCGAAGGCGTCGCCCGCCTCGGCGGTTCCGGGGACGCCCGCGCTGTTCTGGCTGTAGGTGGTGTGCCGCCGCTCGGCGCCGCCGTACGTGACGACGACCTGGCCCGCCTTGTCCTTGCCGCCGACGTTCGCGTGCGTGGCGGAGGTGGCGAGGTCGGCCGCGCCGTCGCCGTTGAAGTCCGCGTCGTCCGGCTGGGTCGCCGCGGGGGCGGCGGTCGCGGTCGTCGTGGTGAGGGTGAGGAGGCCGCCTGTGAGGGCCGCGGCGGCGGCGGTGGCCGCGGCGAGGCGGCCGGGTCTGTGGGTACGGGGGGTGGGGCGCTTGTGCTTGGGCATGTTCTTGGGCTCCTGTTGTTTCGTGGGTTCGCAGGGCTGCGGGGTAATCGGGTGGGTGGGCGGGAAAGATCCGCCGCGAAGCGGCGGGCCTACCGTGCCAGTACGGTGCCGTACTCGCTCGCCCCGGTGAGCCCCAGCTTCCCCGGAGTCACCGAGACCACCGCCGGGTTCGGCCCCTCCTTCGGGGTCGCGGAGTACCAGACGCCGCCGGACCGGCCGTCCTCGCCCGGCGCGCCGACGGCAACGTCGGGGTACGCATCCCCGTTGAAGTCACCGGCGGCGACCCCGGCACCCAGGCGGTCGCCCGCCTCGGCCGTGCCCGCGACGCCCGCGGAGTTCTGACTGAAGGCGGGCCCCACCAGGGGCTGCCCCGTGCCGGCCGATGCGAGGACCCAGTACGTGCCCGCGTTCGCCGCGGTGCCCACCGCCTCCGCGTCGCCGCCTACGACCAACTCGTCGATCCCGTCCCGGTCGAGGTTGGCCACCGCCAGCGATGCGCCGAAGTTGTCCCCGGACTCCGGGCTGCCGCCGACCTCGGGCGTGCTCTGCGTGGTGCACGCGGAGCCGCCGCCGAGCGCGGCGCCCTGCTTGCCGTACACGGTGAGGACCGCGCCGCCGAGCCGGTCCTCGCAATGGGTGCCGTCCGCCTCCGGGTTCGGCGTGACGCCGCCGAGCGCGAGGTCGGCCGTGCCGTCCCCGTCGAAGTCGCCCGCGGCGACCGACGTGCCGTAGTCGCCGGTGCTCCAGAAGTTCCGCCACTCGCCGGACGCCTTGCGGACGACGAAGGTGCCTGAGCTCTCCATGCCCTTGTACGTCACCGCGAGGTCGTCCTTGCCGTCCCCGTCGAAGTCGGCGGAGGCGTAGGCGCGCGGGCCGCCGAACTGGTGGTTCTCGACGAGGGCGGGCCTGGTGTTCGTCGCCGACGTGATGGGCCCGGGGCGCATCATCGTCGCCGTGCCCTCCTCACCGGCGATGGGGAAGACGAGGTCCTGCGTGCCGTCGCCGTCGTAGTCGCCGGTACTGAGCGCCCCGCCGATCCTGGAGTCCTCGGAACCGCCCTTGGCGGCCGTGATGCCACCCTTGGCGAAGCCGCCCGCAGAGCCCCACAGCACGGAGATGGTGCCCACGTCGGGGGTGGTGTCGATGGCCTCGCCGGGCGCCGACGCGATCAGGTCGCTGTAGCCGTCGCCGTTCAGATCGGCGGAGTGGACGGCCGTGCCGAAGCGGTCGTCGGCCTCCACCGTGCCGGGGACGCCGGCCGTGCCCTGGCCGACGTTCGTCGAGCCGTGCTTCCCGAGCCCGGAGGCGCCGCCCCACACCACATTCACGTACCCGGCCTTGGCCTTGCCGCCGACCGTCGCGCCCGGCACGCCGACCGCGAGGTCCACGTACCCGTCGCCGTTGTAGTCCGCCCTGAGCTTCGACGGCTCGGCGGCGGACGCGCCGCCCGCCGTCAGGCCCGCCACACCGAGCGCGGTGGCGGCGCAGAGCGCGCCAGCCGCCAGGATCTTGTTCCGCGCGGGTCGCCGCGGATGGTCAGCCGTAGAGGCCACTGAGAAGTCTCCAACTCACGTATGAACAAAGGGATGTTGAGGCAGAAAGTGCTATCGGATCGTCCGGCCGAAGCCCGCGCCCGCCGTGCCGACCCCGAAGTCCGAGCCGTTGAAGGACGCCGCGTACGACGAGGTCAGGCCCGTCGCCGTGCCGCGCAGCACCCACACCGCGCCGACGTCCCGCGTCGTGCCGATGTCCTCGCCGGTCGCGCCGGTGGCCAGGTCCGCCTTGCCGTTCTTGTTGATGTCCTTGAGGCGTACGGAGGTGCCGAAGTCGTCGCCCGGCTCGCCCGCGCCGGGCACGCCGGCGGTCTCCTGGTGCCAGGACTGCCCCGAAGTGAAGCTGCCCGCAGAGGACTTGAGGAGGGTGACGCTGCCGGTCCCGGCCACCGTGCCGACCGTCTCGCCAGGCGCGCCCACCGCGAGGTCGGGCAGGCCGTCGCCGGTGACGTCGCCCGCCGAGACGGAGGCGCCGAAGCCGTCGCCCGCCTCGTCGGAGCCGGGAACGCCCGCGCTGTCCTGGTCGTACGTCACCGGGGCACCGAACGCACGGTCACCACCGAGCCGGACAGTGACCGAACCACCCTCCCCCGCACGGGAGTTGCCAGTGACGAGATCGTCGTAACCATCGCCGTTGACATCACCGGCGGTGGCCGCGTCGCGCGTCGCCGTCGGGTCGTCACCCTCGCCGAGGACCTCGGCCTGGTAGCCGTAGTCGCCGAAGCCGCCGTTCATGTGTGCGGTGTAGGCACCGCCGTCCGCGCGCTCGCCGTACAGGACGAGGCCGTTGCCGTCCTTGACCTTGAACTTGCCCGCGATCAGGCCGTCGAGGCGGGCGCCGTCGGGGATGAAGTCGACCTCCAGGCCGTGTACGCGGCCGTCCTCGCCCGCGCCGGAGTAGTACCACCAGTTGTCGCCGCTGATCACGCTCAGCTGGGGCGAGCCGTCGCCGTCGAAGTCGGTCCAGACGGTGGCCTCGCCGTAGCGGCCCGTGGTGTCGGCGGGGGAGTTCAGGACGCGGCCGCCGGAGGTGAAGCCGCCCTGGCCGCCCCACAGGATGGTGACGGAGCCGGACGGCTTGCCTTCCACCTTCTCGCCGGGGGCGCCGACGATCAGGTCGGCGAAGCCGTCGCGGTTCACGTCACCGCTGGTGACGTTCTCGCCGAACTCGTCCTCGGGCTCGGTGACTCCGGGGACCTGGGTCGAGTTCTGGCTGAGGGTGACCGCGCGGTTGGCCGCGACACCGGATGCCGAACCGAACGTCACCGTCACGGAGTTGCTGCCGGGAGTGCCGATCGCGAGGTCGCGGTAGCCGTCGCCGTTGTAGTCGTCCTTGAGGGTGGACGCGGCGCTCGCCGTCCCGGCGAGCGGCAGGCTCAGCCCCGCGGCGGCGAGGGCCGCGACGCTCGCGGCGATGGCCAGGTTTCGTACGCGCACGTGGAACTCCCGGGAGTGGGGCGATACTTCCGGGGGTGTGACCTGTGAGACGTACGAATGGTTGTGCGAGAGAGGAGAGAAGGTGACGCCCAGATGAACCCCGGGCCCCAAAGGGGCGCGGGGAACTGCGCGCCCAGCCCCCTCCGGCCTTCAGACGGACTACGAGCCGTCCCCCATGGCAAGGAACTCCTGGGTGGAAAACGTCAATTGAGGCTTACGCGCGACAAGGTCCCCTGTCATTCCGGGATAAACCCCCACAGAGTCCGCCCCATCCCCCCGAGCCGTCCGCAGGACAAGATCACCGAGCCCGTCCCCGTCGAAGTCGGCAACGCCAAGAACCTGAGTGGTGCCCTCCGCAGAGGGATCGACAATCGCCGACGCGCTGGCGTCGAGCCCACCCGCACGGCCCCGGAAGACGCGAACCTCCCCCACACCGCCGCCACTCCCGCTACCGCCCCCACTCATGACCAGCTCACTCAGCCCGTCACCGTCGAGGTCACCGGCATCCAAGGAGACCCGCCGCGCCTCTAGCGCGGAGCGCCCGGCACCCGGAACGTCATAGCGCAGAGCCACGCCCCGCGGCCCCGCGACGGCCGCGTCCGTCGCCGCCTTGCCCTTGCCGAACCGCCCGAACGCGACGTCCGTACCGGAGGGGAAGAGCACCCCGGTCTCGGCGGGACCCTTCGGCCCACCGAGGACGAGCGCGCTGGTGGCGGCGCCCGACGCGTCGGCGGCCTTGCGGACGAGGAGGTCGTCGTAGCCGTCCCGGTCCACATCGGTGGCCTCGCCGGTGACGAGGTCGTTGCCGGGCGCGGCCAGCGGCTTCCCGGCGGCGCGCGCGGCGCCGGTCCGCTTGAACGGGCCGCGCAGGAAGGTCAGCCGGGCGCCGCTCGCGTGCAGCACGAGGTCGCTCGCGCCGTCCCCGTCGAAGTCGCCGCAGACCGGCTGGTCCGACCAGTCGTTGCCGATCCGGGCCTGCGCGGGCACCCGCACCTTCACGGCCTTGCCGGTCAGGCCCTTGGGCGAGCCGAAGAGGATCTGCAGTGGCACGGGCGGCTGGCCGAGGCCGTCGTACGGCGGGTCGGTGGAGACCAGCAGATCGGTGAAGCCGTCCTTGTCGAGGTCGCAGGAGGCCTCCGACTCGAAGGCGGCGGGCAGCTCGCCCTTGGTCCGCGCCCCGTTGGCCCGCGCGCTCAGCAACTGCCGCGCGCCGGGCCGCAGTCCGCTCCGCGATCCGTAGACGACGCCGATGCCCGCGTCGTCGCCGTGGCCGCGGTGCACGAGATCGTCGAGTACGAGATCGGGGGCGCCGTCACCGTTGAAGTCGTCGGCGGTCTTGCTGCCGTCGCCCCGGGGGATGGGCAGCGGCGCGGACGCCTTGCCCTGGTCGGCCATGCCGCCGACCGGGCGGTGCTCGGGGGACGCGTCGCCGTCACCGCCGCTGCCGCAGCCGGCGAGCAGCAGGGCGCAGCCGAGCGTGGCCGCGGTCAGCCGTATCCGGGCGCGGCGTCCACGGCGTACGCGGAAGGCACCACGTACGCCGTCAGGTCTGCCGCTACGTCTGCCGCCGCGTCTGTCGCTCCGTATGCCCACCATCAACCCTGACCTCGACCGCCCCTTGAGACAACAACCAGCACAACAACCTGCACATGATGCTCCCGTTCCGGCAGGACGCAACAGGCCGGTCCCGCCTGCAAGGGCGGAACCGGCCTGAAACGCTGGCAGCGGGAGTTACTTCACCGGCTCGGGCTCCGGCTCGTCCGCGGTCTCCTGCGAACCCGCCGGGTCCACCGGCGTCTTCACGGACTCGAGGAGCAGCTGCGCGACGTCCACGACCGTGATCGACTCCTTGGCCTTGCCGTCGTTCTTCTTGCCGTTGACCGAGTCGGTCAGCATGACGAGGCAGAACGGGCAGGCGGTGGAGACGATGTCCGGGTTGAGCGAGAGCGCCTCATCGACACGCTCGTCGTTGATGCGCTTGCCGATCCGCTCCTCCATCCACATCCGGGCACCACCGGCGCCACAGCAGAAGCCGCGCTCCTTGTGGCGGTGCATCTCCTCGTTGCGCAGGCCCGGAACCTTGCCGATGATCTCGCGCGGAGGCGTGTAGATCTTGTTGTGGCGGCCCAGGTAGCAGGGGTCGTGGTACGTGATGATGCCCTCGACCGGGGTGACCGGGACCAGCTTGCCCTCGTCGACGAGGTGCTGGAGCAGCTGCGTGTGGTGGATGACTTCGTAGTCGCCGCCGAGCTGCGGGTACTCGTTGCCGATGGTGTTGAGGCAGTGCGGGCAGGTCGCGACGATCTTCTTCGCCGTCTTCGGCTTGGCCGACTCGGGCGTGACCTTGCCGTCGTCGTCGAGCTCCTCGCCGAACGCCATGTTCAGCGCCATCACGTTCTCCTGGCCGAGCTGCTGGAACAGCGGCTCGTTGCCCAGGCGGCGTGCGGAGTCACCGGTGCACTTCTCGTCGCCGCCCATGATCGCGAACTTGACGCCCGCGATGTTGAGCAGCTCGGCGAAGGCCTTCGTCGTCTTCTTGGCGCGGTCTTCCAACGCACCCGCGCAACCGACCCAGTAGAGGTACTCGACCTCGGTGAGGTCCTCGATGTCCTTGCCGACGACCGGCACCTCGAAGTCGAGCTCCTTGAGCCACTCCAGGCGCTGCTTCTTCGCCAGGCCCCAGGGGTTGCCCTTCTTCTCCAGGTTCTTGAGCATCGTGCCCGCCTCGGACGGGAACGCGCTCTCGATCATCACCTGGTAGCGGCGCATGTCGACGATGTGGTCGATGTGCTCGATGTCCACCGGGCACTGCTCGACGCAGGCGCCGCAGCTGGTGCAGGACCACAGGACGTCGGGGTCGATGACGCCGTTCTCCTCGGCGGTGCCGATGAGGGGGCGCTCGGCCTCCGCGATGGCGGCGGCGGGAACGTCCTTGAGCTGCTCCTCCGTCGCCTTCTCATTGCCCTCCATGTCCTTGCCGCCGCCGGCGAGCAGGTAGGGGGCCTTGGCGTGCGCGTGGTCGCGCAGCGACATGATCAGGAGCTTCGGGGAGAGCGGCTTGCCGGTGTTCCAGGCGGGGCACTGCGACTGGCAGCGGCCGCACTCGGTGCACGTACTGAAGTCGAGCAGGCCCTTCCAGGAGAACTGCTCGACCTGGCTGACGCCGAACACGGCGTCGTCGGCCGGGTCCTCCCAGTCGATCGGCTTGCCACCGGACGTCATGGGCTGCAGCTCACCGAGGGTGGTGGAGCCGTCGGCCTCGCGCTTGAACCAGATGTTCGGGAAGGCGAGGAAGCGGTGCCAGGCGACACCCATGTTGGTGTTGAGCGCGACGACGATCATCCAGATGAAGGACGTCGCGATCTTCAGCCCCGCGAAGAAGTACGTGAGGTTCTGCAGCGTCGAGACGTCGAGGTTCTGGAACGCCGAGACCACCGGGTACGAGATGAAGAACGACGCCTCGTAGCTGTCGACGTGGTGCTGGGCGCCTTCCAGGGCGTGCAGCGTGAAGATGCAGACGCCGACGATGAGGATGACGGCCTCGACGAAGTACGCCTGGCCCTTCTTGGAGCCCGCGAAGCGGGACTTGCGGCCCGGCTTGTTGTCGGGCTTGCTCAGCTGCCGGATGACGATCAGCGTCGCGATGCCGAGCACCGTCATCGTGCCGAGGAACTCGACGAAGACGTTGTACGGCGCCCACTCGCCGATGATCGGCAGCATCCAGTCGGCCTTGAAGAGCTGGCCGATGGCGTTGACGATCGTCAGGAGCAGCGAGAAGAAGCCCACCGCCACGAACCAGTGCGCGACACCGACGATGCCCCATCGGTTCATCCGGGTGTGGCCGAGGAACTCCCTGGCCACCGTGATGGTGCGCTGCACGGGCTGGTCGGTGCGGGTGCCGGCGGGCACGTTCTGACCGAGCCGCATGAACTGGTAGATCTGCACGATGGCTCGGCCGAACAGCGCGACGCCGA
Source organism: Streptomyces sp. NPDC021622 (assembly GCF_040640795.1). NCBI lineage: Bacteria > Bacillati > Actinomycetota > Actinomycetes > Kitasatosporales > Streptomycetaceae > Streptomyces > Streptomyces sp. NPDC021622. Next base: position 38,425 of record NZ_JBFACK010000015.1, on the reverse strand, counting down.
CCGCGATTAGGACCAGCGACACGATGATCGCGGCGAGTTGCATTTGGGGGCTCCTCGGGCCTGCGAGGCGAACTATTACTAAGCGGTAACTTATGCAGTCCGTCTGAGACTACCCACTTACTCCGCCGCACTGTAGCCAGCGAGGCGGTGATCTGCGTCGCTCAGGCAACCCTTGCCGCGCCGCGCCCCTTCGGGGCGCCCCGAAGGGGCGCGGGGAACTGCGCGACAAGCCACGACGGACCCGCAGCCGAATGCCTCGCCCCCAGTCCAACGGCGCGTAGTTGCGCGTAAGCACCGGATAAGAGTTGAGCGGCCTCGACTCAGCTCTGTTGACTCCAGCGAAGCGCTCGTGCATTCTTGAGCCAGATCCACTCAAGTAGTACCTCTGGAGGAATCGAAATGGCACGTGCGGTCGGCATCGACCTGGGCACGACTAACTCTGTCGTCAGCGTTCTTGAAGGCGGCGAGCCCACCGTCATCACCAACGCCGAGGGCGCCAGGACCACGCCGTCCGTCGTCGCCTTCGCGAAGAACGGTGAGGTGCTGGTCGGCGAGGTAGCCAAGCGCCAGGCAGTCACCAACGTCGACAGGACCATCCGGTCGGTCAAGCGCCACATGGGCACTGACTGGAAGGTGGACATCGACGACAAGGGGTTCAACCCCCAGCAGATCTCCGCGTTCATCCTGCAGAAGCTGAAGCGCGACGCCGAGTCGTACCTGGGCGAGAAGGTGGCCGACGCGGTCATCACCGTCCCGGCGTACTTCAACGACTCGGAGCGCCAGGCCACCAAGGAGGCCGGCGAGATCGCGGGCCTGAACGTCCTGCGCATCGTCAACGAGCCGACGGCCGCCGCCCTGGCGTACGGCCTCGACAAGGACGACCAGACGATCCTCGTCTTCGACCTCGGTGGCGGCACCTTCGACGTGTCCCTCCTGGAGATCGGCGACGGCGTCGTCGAGGTGAAGGCCACGAACGGCGACAACCACCTCGGTGGTGACGACTGGGACCAGCGCGTCGTCGACTACCTGGTCAAGCAGTTCAACAACGGCCACGGCGTGGACCTCTCCAAGGACAAGATGGCGCTCCAGCGCCTGCGCGAGGCGGCCGAGAAGGCCAAGATCGAGCTGTCCTCCTCCACGGAGACCACGATCAACCTGCCCTATATCACGGCGTCCGCCGAGGGCCCGCTGCACCTGGACGAGAAGCTCACGCGCGCCCAGTTCCAGCAGCTCACGTCCGACCTTCTGGAGCGCTGCAAGACGCCGTTCCACAACGTCATCAAGGACGCGGGCATCCAGCTCTCCGAGATCGACCACGTCGTTCTCGTCGGTGGCTCGACCCGTATGCCCGCCGTCGCGGAGCTCGTCAAGGAGCTGACCGGCGGGCAGGACGCCAACAAGGGCGTGAACCCGGACGAGGTCGTCGCCATCGGCGCCGCCCTCCAGGCCGGTGTCCTCAAGGGCGAGGTCAAGGACGTCCTGCTCCTCGACGTCACCCCGCTGTCCCTCGGTATCGAGACCAAGGGCGGCATCATGACGAAGCTCATCGAGCGCAACACGACCATCCCGACGAAGCGCTCCGAGATCTTCACGACGGCCGAGGACAACCAGCCGTCCGTGCAGATCCAGGTCTACCAGGGCGAGCGCGAGATCGCGGCGTACAACAAGAAGCTCGGAATGTTCGAGCTCACGGGCCTTCCGCCGGCCCCGCGCGGTGTCCCGCAGATCGAGGTCGCCTTCGACATCGACGCCAACGGCATCATGCACGTGACCGCGAAGGACCTGGGCACGGGCAAGGAGCAGAAGATGACCGTCACCGGCGGCTCCTCGCTGCCGAAGGACGAGGTCGACCGGATGCGCCAGGAGGCCGAGCAGTACGCGGACGAGGACCACAAGCGCCGCGAGGCCGCCGAGTCCCGCAACCAGGGCGAGCAGCTCGTCTACCAGACGGAGAAGTTCCTCGCGGACAACGCGGACAAGGTCCCCGGTGACGTGAAGACCGAGGTCGAGTCCGCCGTCGAAGAGCTGAAGGAGAAGCTCAAGGGCGAGGACACGGCGGAGATCCGCACGGCCACCGAGAAGGTCGCGGCCGTCTCCCAGAAGCTGGGCCAGGCCATGTACGCGGACGCTCAGGCCGCCCAGGGTGCCGAGGGCGCTGCCCCCGGTGCCGAGGGTGCCGAGGCCCCGAACATGTCCAAGGACGACGACGTGGTCGACGCCGAGATCGTCGACGACGAGAAGCCCGGTGACGCGAAGGGCGGCGCCGCCTGATGACCGAGGAGACCCCGGGCCTCGGCGGCGAGAACGCCGAGCAGCCCGACGTCCCCTCCGGCGCCACTCCTGATGACGCGGCGCCGAAGGCCGCCGAGCCCTCCATCGCGGAGGGTCCGGCGGCCCCGGCCGGGGACGCAGCGAGCAAGACGTCCGCACAGGACTCGGGTCTGACCGGCCTGACCGCCCAGCTGGACCAGGTGCGCACCGCGCTCAACGAGCGCACGGCGGACCTCCAGCGGCTGCAGGCCGAGTATCAGAACTACCGCCGTCGGGTGGAGCGGGACAAGGTCACCGTCAAGGAGATCGCCGCGGCGAACCTCCTGGGTGAGCTGCTCCCGACCCTCGACGACATCGGCCGCGCCCGTGAGCACGGCGAGCTGGTGGGCGGGTTCAAGTCGGTGGCCGAATCCATGGAGACGGTCGTCGCCAAGCTGGGCCTGCAGCAGTTCGGCAAGGAGGGCGAGCCCTTCGACCCGACGATCCACGAGGCCCTGATGCACTCGTACGCACCGGACGTCACCGAGACGACCTGCGTCGCGATCCTGCAGCCGGGCTACCGGATCGGCGAGCGCACCATCCGCCCCGCGCGGGTGGCCGTCGCCGAGCCGCAGCCGGGCGCGCAGCCGGTCAAGGGGGCCGCAGAGGACGCTGCGGCCGCTGCTTCCGCGGACTCCGCCGACGTGGCGGAGGACAAGGAGACCGGTGGCCCGGACGAGGGCTGACCTGACCGTGTTGGTGAAGCGAGAGGAGGGACGTCGGGGATGAGCACGAAGGACTTCATCGAGAAGGACTACTACAAGGTCCTCGGCGTCCCCAAGGACGCCACCGAGGCCGAGATCAAGAAGGCGTACCGGAAACTCGCCCGCGAGAACCACCCGGACGCCAACAAGGGCAACGCCAAGGCGGAAGAGCGCTTCAAGGAGATCTCCGAGGCGAACGACATCCTCGGGGACCCCAAGAAGCGCAAGGAGTACGACGAAGCGCGTGCTCTCTTCGGCAACGGCGGCTTCAGGGCCGGCCCCGGAGCGGGCGGCGGCGGCTCGTTCAACTTCGACCTGGGCGACCTCTTCGGAGGCGGCGCCCCGGGCGGCGGTGGAGCGGGCGGTGCCGGCGGCGGCTTCGGCGGCGGTCTCGGTGACGTCTTCGGGGGCCTGTTCAACCGGGGCGGTGCGGGTGCCGGGACCGGCACGCGTACGCAGCCCAGGCGCGGCCAGGACATCGAGTCCGAGGTCACGCTGAGCTTCACGGAGGCGGTGGACGGGGCCACGGTCCCGCTCCGCATGTCCTCCCAGGCGCCCTGCAAGGCCTGTTCCGGCACCGGCGACAAGAACGGCACACCGCGCGTGTGCCCGACCTGCGTCGGCACGGGCCAGGTCTCGCGGGGCGGCGGCGGAGGTTTCTCCCTCACCGACCCCTGCGTGGACTGCAAGGGCCGCGGCCTGATCGCCGAGACCCCCTGCGAGGTCTGCAAGGGCTCGGGCAGGGCGAAGTCGTCGCGCACGATGCAGGTGCGCATCCCGGCAGGCGTCAGCGACGGCCAGCGCATTCGCTTGCGCGGCAAGGGCGGCCCCGGTGAACGGGGCGGTCCGGGCGGCGACTTGTACGTCGTCGTCCACGTCGACGCCCACCCGGTCTTCGGCCGCAAGGGCGACAACCTGACGGTGACGGTTCCGGTGACGTATCCGGAGGCGGCACTGGGCGGCGAGGTCAAGGTGCCGACGCTCGGCGGGCCCCCGGTGACGTTGAAGTTGCCGCCGGGGACCCCCAACGGCCGTACGATGCGGGCGCGCGGAAAGGGCGCGGTCCGCAAGGACGGCTCGCGCGGCGACCTGCTCGTGACGGTGGAGGTCTCCGTACCGACATCGTTGAGCGAGTCGGCGAAGGAAGCCCTGGAGTCCTACCGCAAGGCGACTGCGGACGACGATCCGCGGGCAGAACTGTTCCAGGCCGCGAAGGGAGCATGAGATGGACGGCCGTCGTCGAAATCCCTACCAGTTGACCGATGAGACGCCGGTCTACGTCATCTCGGTCGCGGCACAGCTGAGCGGGCTCCACCCGCAGACGCTGCGCCAGTACGACCGCCTCGGCCTGGTCTCGCCCGACCGCACGGCGGGACGGGGCCGGCGCTACTCCGCCCGCGACATCGAACTGCTGCGCACCGTCCAGCAGTTGTCGCAGGAGGAGGGCATCAACCTCGCCGGCATCAAGCGCATCATCGAGCTGGAGAACCAGGTGGCGGCCCTCCAATCCCGTGTCGCGGAGCTCTCCGCGGCCGTGGAGGGAGCCGCCGTCGCCATGCAGCAACGTGAAGCGGCGGTGCACGCCTCGTACCGTCGCGATCTCGTCCCGTACCAGGACGTGCAGCAGGCGAGTGCGCTGGTGGTGTGGCGCCCGAAGCGGTCGCCGGAGCAGTAGTTTTTCTGTGCCGTAACTTGTCGGGGCCGGGAGGTGGAAGAACCTCCCGGCCCCGTCGCGCGTTGCGATGATCGACCAAAATCTGAACATTTGCGGGGAAGTGGTTTTCCATGGCCATGGTGGGGCTGTTCTGGATCGCCGAGGGCGACGTGTACGTGGGCGCGAAGCCGTCGGGTCTGGCTCCCGGCGCGCGGCTGACGCCGGAGGGCGTGATGGCTCTGGGGGACGGGCAGGAGGCCTTCTTCCCCTGGGAGGACGTACACGCGCTGGCGGCGGAGGGCGTCCCGGTGAAGTCCCTGAAGCGGAACGCGGGCGCGGTGGGCCAGACGGTGAAGCGGAACGTGGGCATGCTACTTGACCTGGCGCTTGGGGTGGGCCTGGGTACGGAGGAGGCCCCGACAATGACCTTGCGGGTCACGGACGCCGACGGCGGCGACACGGACCTGACGGTGTACACGGCGGCGGCGATCGGCTACTCCCAGGCGGAGCACGACCTCTCTCTGGAACTCCTCACCCGCCTGACGGAGGGCGCGGGCACCCTGCACACGACGCTGGCGGCGATGGCGGACTGGGGCCGCGCCAACGGGGGCAGCACGCCGCGCGCATCGGACCGCGAGGCGCTGCTCCGCACCTGGACGGAGTCCTGATGCCGGCGCCGCCGGAGCTGTCCGACACGGACCTACGACACCTGCGCCGCTGCGTGCGGCGGCGCATGGCTGGGTGGGCCTGGGCCGGATCGTGTACGCGGCGTCGTCGGCACAACTGGTGACGTGGCTGACGGAGTTCTCGGCCCCGCCGGGGCCGGTGGCAGCGCTGCCGATCCAGGAGGTGGTGCCGGGGGCGGTGGTGTCGGGGCCTGCGCCGGAACTCTCCGATGAGATCAGGGAGTTGCATCGGGGTTGCACGCGGGGGGCTGAGTTTGCACGGAGGGGGCTGAGCCTAGGGGGCCGGTGGCGGGCTCAACCCTGGGGCGGGGCCTGGTGCTTGAGGTGGCGGTCGGCAGTGGTGAACGAGAGCCGGTCGTGACCCAGCCCAGGATGACCCCGCTTCGGAGCCGTCATGACGGCGCGCCACCGTGACACCACAAGCCCGTCGCCTCGCCCCGGACTTCTCGTCCGGGGCGAGGCGACGGGAACAGGCACTCAGGCGTGGTTGTCGTTCATGTCGCCGACCGAAAAGTCCACGGCCCCGTTGCTGTTGTCATCACCGATAGGTGCCAGCTTGGTCTGGCTGGCTGCGGGCGTGGCGGCCGCCGCAGTGGCGGTGGCCGCCGAGCCCAGCAGGGCGAGTGCGGCCAGGCCGAGAGCGGTGACAGAAAGACGGATACGCATTTTTCCTCCAGTTGGGAGTGCGGTTGATCTCCTTAAGCACGATTGCCGGGCGTCCCGTTCGCCGCAACGCGTACAGATCCATTCGGGTGGCGGGGCGCGGTGTCGGCCCGCAGTTCCTTGACATCGGGCCTGGAGACCACTCTTGAGCCGGGGTGGCTGAGCTCCTCGGCATGCGCCTCAGCCCAATGCCGTTGAGTTAGGGCGGAAGGAGGGGTGTGGCGGTAGTGGGGGCTCGGGTGGGCTGTGGCCAGGGTGTTCGGTGGGGCGGGAGTAACGCGGCCGGCAGCTCGGCTCGGAAGTAGCTCCAGGCCTGGTGAAGGGGTCGCGTTGCCCATGCCCAGATCGTCAAGGTCCACGGTCGCAGGACGTGGATCCCGGACTGCCTCGTAGCCCCCAGAGACCTGGAGGACACGATCCCCGAAGGGCCGGCGAAAGGGTTCACGATCGGTGAGGCGATCACGGGGGCGCGGCGGGGTTAACGGCTCCGAATCGCTCAGTTGGGTAAACCGCAGACGGGGCCTCATCGGTTTCGGTTGAGGATTCCTGACTGGCCGATGAGATAGCCGAGTTGAGCTCGGCTCTCGCTGCCGAGCAGTGCGGCGAGTTTGGCGATGTGGACGCGCGCCGTGCGGACGTTCATGCCGAGGCGGGTGGCGATTTCGGTGTCCGTCAGGCCCTCGATCAACAGGCCGGCTATGGCTCGCTGGCGGGTGGTGATGCCGTCTTCGGAGGGCTGGGGTGCGGACTGGGGCCACATGGGGGTGGCCAGTTGCCACAGTCGCCAGAAGGCGGTGGCGAAATACTCGACGAGGGACGGGTGCCGGATTTCGAGGGCGAGGCTGCGGTCCTTGCTCGCGGGGATGAAGGCCACTGTCCGGTCGAAGACGAAGAGGCGCTCGGTGACCTCGTCGAGGGAGCGAGCCTCGGCGTCGCCTTCCAATCGTTCGAAGTAGGCAAGTACGGGCAGGGAATGGCGCGTTGTGTGCTGATAGAGCGTCCGCATCCGGCAGCCTCGGCTGAGGATCGCCTGATCCCGGGGGAAGGCCTCGGCCAAGGTCTCTGGCGGGCGCGCGCCGCCGGGCTGGACGGCGAGAAATTCTTCGGTGACGTCGACCATGGCTCGGTCGATGGCCGCGTTGATGCGTTCGAGTCCGTCGAGGACGGTGATGGCGGGAATCTCTCCGGCGGAGGCGAGTTCCGCATCGAGAGCGATGAACGGTTCGAACGTCGCCATGAGTCGGCTTTCGCGCTGCCGCCGGCTCTCGATGCGCTCCTGGGAGCTACGGAGCAGGCGGGGGAGAGCGGTGGCGGGGGCAGTGGGGCGCAGCCAGCGCATGTCGTCGAGGTCTGGATGGAGCAGGCCGAAGTCGACCAGGCAGGGGGTCTGTTCGACGTCGGCGGAACGGATACGGCCGTCGCGCAGCGCCTGGGCGTATACGGCGACGCCTGCCTCGCAAAGCTCTTCGACCGTGTGCGGCACGTGCTCCTGGGTCATATGCGCCCCTCTCGCTTCGTTGAAGCGCGGTGATTCTATGCAGGGTGCATACGGTCGGCGATGAGGGCTGCGGTTGAGGCGTCTAATCCTGGTGGTTCGGATTCGCCTGATCCTGGTCGAGGATTCCTGACTGGCCGATGAGGTAGCCGAGTTGGGCGCGGCTCTCGCTGCCGAGCAGTGCGGCGAGTTTGGCGATGTGGACGCGGGCGGTGCGGACGTTCATGCCGAGGCGGGTGGCTATCTCGGTGTCGGTCAGGCCTTCGGTGAGGAGTGTGGCGATGGCGCGCTGGCGGGCCGTGACGCCGTTCTGCGTGGGCAGGGGTGCCGGATTCGGGAACATCGGTGTCGCCAGGCGCCACATGCGGTGGAAGGCCGTGACCAGGAACTCGATGACGGCGGGATGACGCAGTTCGAGGGCTGCGGAGCGATCGGTGCTTACGGGAATGAACGCAACGGTGCGGTCGAACACGAGCAGCCGGTCCGTCACCTCGTCGAGGGTGCGGACTTCGACATCGCCGTCGAGTTGCTCGAAGTGGGCGAGAGCCGCCAGGGAATGGCACGTCGTGTGCTGATAGAGGGTCCGCATCCGGGCGCCTCGGCTGAGCATCGACTGCTCGGGCGGGGCGGCGGGCGGCAGCAGGTCTTCCGGGCGGGCCCCACCGGGCTGGATCGTGAGGACCTCTTGCGAAGTCGCGTCTACGGCCCGGTCAATGGCGGCGTTGATCCGGTCGAGTCCCCGCAACACGGTGACGGCAGCCGTGCCGGCGTCGAAGGCCGAGCTCGCGTCAAGCGCCAGGAGCGGCTCGAACGCTGAGGCCAGTACTGCCTGCTGGTGGCGTTTTTCCGCGATCTCGCCGCCGGTGGTCTCGAGGAACCGCGTGAGAGCGACAGAGGGGGCCGTCGGCCTGAAGCGCTGTGGGTCGGCCTCATCTGGGTGGAGGAGGCCGAAGTCGAGGAGACAGGGAGCCGGTTCGGCGTCCTCTCGTGCGACCCGCTTCTCCCTCAGAGCCCGCGCGTACAGCTCTGCTCCCGCCTCGCACAGTGCGTCAGGACCGTGCGAGGGGTGAACGGTGGTCATCTTGGGCGGTCCGGATCGAGAATTCCGGACTGGGCGATCAAATAACCGAGTTGAGCGCGGCTTCCGCTGCCCAGGGCGGCGGCGATCTTGGCGATGTGCGCGCGGCAGGTGCGGACGTTCATGCCCAGGCGGCGGGCGATTGCCTCGTCCACGTAGCCGTCCACCAGCAGCTTGGCGATGGTGCGTTGGACTCCGGTGATGCCGTCGGTGGAGGGAGGGTACGGGACCTCGTCGATCAGCGGCGTCGCGCGGCTCCATTGCTGTTCGAAGACCTTGGCGAGGTACTCGACCAGGCCGGGGTGCCGCAGTTCCAGGGCGACTTGCTGATCGGCGCGCGCGGGTATGAGGGCGACGGTGCGATCGAAGATCATCAGCCGGTCGATCACCTCTTCCAAGGTCCGTATCTCTACGTTCCCTTGAGCCATGTGTGCCGCGTAGGCGAGTGTCCCCTGGCTGTGTCTGACGGTGTGTTGGTAGAGGGTGCGCATGGTGATGCCGCGGTCCAGAACGGTCTGCCCGCGTTGCAACGCCACCGTCAGCGTGTTCTCGCTGCGGCCGCCTCCCGGCTGGACGGTGAGCACTTCGGTACGGCACTCCGCCGTGGCGCGCTCAATGGCCGCATGGATGCGGGCGTCTCCCTCGAGCACGGTGATCGCGTGAGTCGCCGGCTCGGCCCGTGCGGTGATCGCCATGAATGGCTCAAAGGCATCGGCGAGCTGTACGGCAAGTCTCCGCCGATCCTGGATTTCCCGTTCGATGGGGTGGAGACGCTGGGCCAGTGCCGTGGACGGGGGAACCGGCCGTAGCCAGTCCGCGTCATCCGGGTCCGGGTGCAGCAGAGCGGATTCCAGTAGGCAGGGTGCGTTCTCAGCCTCGGCGCGTGCCAGGCGACCGTTGCCCAGAGCTGTCGCATAGAGGCGCGAACCCTCGGCACAAAGTGGGGTCGAGGGGTGAGGATGTGTCGGTTTTATGTCGCTTGTAAGTAAATCTCCACCCCCCAGGGTCCTGAACGTGCAGGAACATGATGCATCGACCCTGTGGCTTTGACGTGCTCGATTGAGACATCGTCTTGAGGAGCCGGGGGAGAGGAACCTACCAAGTGAGGACGAAGCCGACCATGTTTAAGCGCATGCTTCGCTCGGTGCTTGTCACCACCTTCTCCGCAGGGCTGGTCTTGGGCACGGTGAGCACTCTCGATCTCGGCTGGGCCAGTGAGCCGGCGCGTGCGAGTGCAGATTCCGCTGCCCCGCCGGATCTTGGCTGGACCTTGGGCCCGAAGGGTGCAGAGGCATGAGTACACCCCCCGACGACCGCACCTTCCGCCGAGAAATGGCCACCGCCTACCGCTCCGGCTGGCACTTCATCGATCTCGCCACCGCGATACCCCACGCAGGCGACTCGTTGATGGTCACTCTTCTCGGCGAGCCCATCGTCGTCACCCGGGACGAGGAAGAGGAGATCCGGGCCTACCGGTGTCTCCGGAGGCCGCGCGGTGCGCCGCAGCCCGTGCGGTGTGCCATTCGGTACGGGATGGTCTTCGTCAATCTCGATCGGCGTGACCATCAGCTGGTCGGCGAGCCGGAACAGCCGGGTCAGCGGAAGCAGCAGCAACAGCAGAGTTCCAACAGCGCCACCAGTTCCACCAGCTCGACCCGTTCCACCAGCTCGACCCGTTCCACCACTACAAGAGCCATTACAGCCACCCCCCGCAGCGCCTGACGCGATCCCCCGTCGTTGTACATCGCGCAGGTGCTTCCCCCAGCAGCGGCGCCACCGTGGACCTGAACACGGTGGCGCCGCTGTGGTGTGTGCGGACCCGGAGCGGCCGTTATGCCTTGCCCATCGCCCGCGTCAGCGTGATCTCTATCAGCACCCGGTCCGGGTTGGGGCGCGGCACCCTGCCGTAGCGCTCCTCGTAGCGCCGCATCGCCTCCGAGATCGCCGCCTCCTCCGTACGCACCGTCGCCACCCCCTCCAGCGTCGCCCAGCGCCGCCCCTCCACCTGGCAGACCGCCACCCGCGCCCCTGGCCCGTCCACGCCCGTCGCCGCGAGGACGTGGCCCACCTTCGCGCTCGACTTGTTGGCCAGGACGCGGGCCACCCCTGCCTCCGGGTCGTACGTCACGCCGACCGGGACCACGTGCGGGGTGCCGTCCGGGCGCGGGGTCGTCAGGGTGCAGAGGTGCCGTTCGCGCCAGAAGCTGAGGTACGCGGCAGTCGGGTTCAGGGGGTCCATGGCCATGGGGTGGAACCTAGCCGCCGGGCGACCGGGGCCCCGCCCCACCCCCGGCATCTCCCTTGAGTGGGATCGACTCAACTTTATGTACACTTACAAAGTCACAGTCGGAAAAGGACCGCCAGTACGCACCCAAGGCAGTACGCAAGGAGGAGAAGACGCACGTGGACGCCGAGCTGACGAACCGGAGCCGGGACGCGATCAACGCGGCCACCAGCCGGGCCGTGTCCGAGGGGAACCCGGACCTGACCCCCGCCCACCTGCTCCTCGCGCTGCTTGAGGGGCAGGACAACGAGAACATCACCGACCTGCTCGCCGCGGTCGATGCCGATCAGGTCGCCGTCCGCGGCGACGCCGAGCGGGCGCTGAGCGGCCTGCCCCGCGTCACGGGCTCCACCGTCGCGCCGCCGCAGCCCAACCGCGAGCTCCTCGCCGTCGTCGCCGACGCCGCGCAGCGGGCGAAGGAGCTGGGCGATGATTACCTGTCCACCGAGCACCTGCTGATCGGCACCGCCGCCAAGGGCGGCACCGCCGGTGAGGTCCTGGGCAAGCACGGGGCCACCGCGAAGAAACTGCTCGACGCGTTCGAGAAGGCAAGGGGAGGACGCCGGGTGACCACACCCGACCCGGAGGGTCAGTACAAGGCCCTGGAGAAGTTCGGGACCGATTTCACCGCCGCCGCGCGAGAAGGAAAGCTCGACCCCGTCATCGGGCGGGATCAGGAGATCCGGCGGGTCGTCCAGGTGCTTTCCCGGCGTACGAAGAACAATCCCGTGCTCATCGGCGAACCCGGCGTCGGCAAGACCGCCGTCGTCGAAGGGCTCGCCCAGCGGATCGTGAAGGGCGACGTGCCCGAGTCGCTCAAGAACAAGCGGCTGGTCTCCCTCGATCTCGGTGCGATGGTCGCCGGCGCGAAGTACCGCGGTGAGTTCGAGGAGCGGCTCAAGACCGTCCTCTCCGAGATCAAGGAGAGCGACGGGCAGATCATTACGTTCATTGATGAGCTGCACACCGTTGTGGGCGCCGGTGCCGGTGGCGATTCCGCCATGGATGCCGGGAACATGCTCAAGCCCATGCTCGCCCGCGGTGAGCTGCGGATGGTCGGGGCCACCACCCTCGACGAGTATCGGGAGCGGATCGAGAAGGATCCCGCCCTGGAGCGGCGCTTCCAGCAGGTGCTCGTCGCCGAGCCGTCCGTCGAGGACTCCATCGCCATTCTTCGTGGGCTCAAGGGGCGGTACGAAGCCCATCACAAGGTTCAGATCGCCGACAGCGCACTCGTCGCCGCCGCCGCGCTCTCCGACCGGTACATCACGTCGCGCTTCCTGCCCGACAAGGCCATCGACCTTGTCGACGAGGCCGCCTCCCGGCTGCGTATGGAGATCGACTCCTCCCCCGTCGAGATCGACGAACTCCAGCGCGCCGTCGACCGGTTGAAGATGGAGGAGCTCGCCCTCAGCAAGGAGACCGACCCCGCCAGCAAGCAGCGGCTCGAAAAGCTGCGGCGCGATCTCGCCGACAAGGAGGAGGAGCTGCGCGGGCTCAACGCCCGCTGGGAGAAGGAGAAGCAGTCCCTCAACCGCGTCGGCGAGCTGAAGGAGAAACTCGACGAACTGCGCGGCCAGGCCGAACGCGCCCAGCGCGACGGGGACTTCGACACCGCGAGCAAGTTGCTCTACGGCGAGATCCCGACCCTGGAGCGCGACCTGGAGGTCGCGTCCGAGGCCGAGGAAGAGGTGTCGAAGGACAAGGACACCATGGTCAAGGAGGAGGTCGGGCCCGACGACATCGCCGACGTCGTGGGCTCCTGGACCGGCATCCCCGCCGGGCGGCTCCTCGAAGGCGAGACGCAGAAGCTGCTCCGCATGGAGGACGAGCTCGGCAAGCGGCTCATCGGGCAGACCGAGGCCGTGCGGGCCGTGTCGGACGCCGTGCGGCGCACGCGGGCCGGGATCGCCGATCCCGACCGGCCCACCGGGTCCTTCCTCTTCCTCGGGCCCACCGGCGTCGGCAAGACCGAGCTGGCCAAGGCGCTCGCCGACTTCCTCTTCGACGACGAGCGGGCCATGGTCCGCATCGACATGAGCGAGTACGGCGAGAAGCACAGCGTGGCCAGGCTGGTCGGTGCCCCTCCCGGGTACGTCGGGTACGAGGAGGGCGGCCAGCTCACCGAGGCGGTGCGCCGCCGGCCGTACAGCGTCGTACTCCTCGACGAGGTCGAGAAGGCGCACCCGGAGGTCTTCGACATCCTGCTCCAGGTCCTCGACGACGGGCGGCTCACCGACGGGCAGGGGCGGACGGTCGACTTCCGCAACACCATCCTGATCCTCACCTCCAACCTCGGCAGTCAGTACCTCGTAGAGCCGCTCACGTCCGAGGAAGAGAAGAAGCAGCAGGTCCTGGAAGTGGTCAGGGCCTCTTTCAAGCCGGAGTTCCTCAACCGGCTCGACGACCTCGTCGTCTTCTCCGCGCTCGGCAAGGACGAGCTCGCGCACATCGCCGAGCTGCAGATCGGCCGGCTCGCCAAGCGGCTCGCCGAGCGGCGGCTCACCCTGGACGTCACCCCCGATGCCCTTGCCTGGCTGGCCGACAAGGGCAACGATCCGGCCTACGGCGCACGTCCGCTGCGGCGTCTGATCCAGACGTCCATCGGCGACCGGCTCGCGAAGGAGATCCTCGCGGGCGAGGTCAAGGACGGCGACACGGTCCGCGTGGACACGTTCGGGGACGGTCTGATCGTCGGACCCGCGACACCGGATTCAGCCGCGGCGTCCACCGGAAAGACGCTGTAAGCGGACAGAACCCGGACACATGCGGGGCGGGGGTTGCGGGCCCCCGCCCGACATGGGGGAGGATGGCGGAATCCGTACGAAGGGACTAAGCACGTGAGCATCGACCCGTCCTCGATTCCGAATTTCGGGGGACAGCCCGAACCGCAGCAGGGCGATGGACCGGCGGGCCCCGTTGTCCCCGACCAGGACCTGGTCAAGCAGCTTCTGGACCAGATGGAGCTCAAGCACGTCGTCGACGAAGAGGGTGACCTCGCGGCGCCGTGGGAGGAGTTCCGCACGTACTTCATGTTCCGCGGCGAGGGCGACCAGCAGGTCTTCTCCGTCCGGACGTTCTACGACCGCGCGCACAAGATCGAGGAGAAGCCGCAGCTCCTCGAGTCGATCGACGACTGGAACCGCCGCACGCTGTGGCCGAAGGTCTACACCCACACCCACGACGACGGCACCGTCCGCCTCATCGGCGAGGCGCAGATGCTGATCGGCACCGGCGTCGCGCTCGAGCACTTCGTCTCGTCGACGGTCAGCTGGGTGCGGGCCGCGATCGAGTTCGACCGCTGGCTGGTCGAGCAGCTCGGCCTGGAGGCCGACGTCGACTCCGCCGACGGCGACGAGAAGCCCGGCGACGACGAGGCCTGAGCCTGCACGCTTCACATACGTACGCGAGAGCCCGGCCGGGGTGCATCCCCTCGGCCGGGCTCTCGTGCGTGACGGGACCGGTCGGCGGCTACAGCGACTTCAGGCGGGAGACCGCCTCGGCCAGAACCTCGTCCTTCTTGCAGAAGGCGAACCGTACGAACGGGGCGCCCGCGTCCCGGTGGTCGTAGAAGACCGCGTTCGGGATGGCCACCACTCCGATGCGCTCCGGCAGAGAGCGGCAGAAGGCGAAGCCGTCTGACTCGCCCAGGGCGCGGATGTCCGTGGTGATGAAGTACGTGCCCGCCGGGCGGTAGACGTCGAAGCCCGCCGCGGTCAGGCCCGCGCCGAGCAGGTCGCGCTTGGCCCGCATGTCCTCGCGGAAGGCGGAGAAGTACGTGTCGGGCAGGGCAAGCGCCTCGGCGATCGCGTACTGGAAGGGGCCCGAGGCGACGTACGTCAGGAACTGCTTGGCCGAGCGGACCGCCGTGACAAGCTCCGGCGTCGACGTCACCCAGCCGACCTTCCAGCCGGTGAACGAGAACGACTTGCCCGCGGAGCCGATCGTCACCGTGCGCTCGCGCATGCCGGGGAAGGAGGCGAGCGGGATGTGCGTCGTGCCGTCGCCGTCGTCGAAGACGAGGTGCTCGTACACCTCGTCCGTGATGACGAGGAGGTCGCGTTCGACGGCGAGCGCCGCGATCTGCGTCAGCTCCTCGCGCGTGAGGACCGTGCCGGTCGGGTTGTGCGGGGTGTTGAGGAGGAGCAGCCGGGTGCGGGGCGTGATCGCGTCGCGCAGCTCGTCCAGGTCGAGGCGGAAGCGGCCTTCCGCCGCGTCCGGGCGCAGGGTCACGGGGACGCGCTTGCCGCCCGCGAGCGCGATCGACGCGGCGTACGAGTCGTAGTACGGCTCCAGGGCGATCACCTCGTCGCCCGGTTCCACCAGGGCGAGCAGCGACGCCGCGATCGCCTCCGTGGCGCCCGCCGTGACCAGGACCTCGCGGTCGGGGTCGTACGAGAGCGCGTACCGGCGCTGCTGGTGCTCGGAGATCGCGGTGCGCAGCTCGGGGATGCCGGGGCCCGGCGGGTACTGGTTGCCTCGGCCGTCGCGCAGCGCGCGGACCGCGGCCTCGCGGATCTCCTCGGGACCGTCCGTGTCGGGGAAGCCCTGGCCGAGGTTGATCGCGCCCGTTTTCACCGCGAGCGCGGACATCTCGGCGAAAATCGTCGTACCGAACTCGGCGAGGCGGCGGTTGAGCAGCGGGCGGCCGTTCCCGGAAGTGGAGGTCATGGCCGCCATCCTGCGCCGAACCTCTGGACTTCCTCAACTCTGCTTTGGGCCGCCTTGGCCCGGGGCATTCCCCCTTCACGCAAGAACGGCACGCAAGACCAGCGTGCAAGAACAGCACACAACAACGACACACAACAACGGCACACAACAACGTCTTAAAGAACGCGGACCCAACGGGGGGCCTGCTTCGGGGGAACAGAAAGGGCGTGAAGGTCATGGTCTTCGTCTTCGTGTTTGTCGCGGTGGTTCTGGTGGTCGTCGCACTCGCTGTGGCGGCCGGAAGTGGACGGGGCGGGGGGTCGCGCTCGGGGGCGTCCGGCGGTGCGGCGTCCGGCGGCGGCTGGTGGGCCGGCGGTGGCGACAGCGGCGGAAGTTCCTGTGGCGGCGGCTCCTCCTGCGGCGGCGGTTCCTCGTGCGGCGGGGGCGGCGGGGGCGGCTGTGGGGGTGGCGGAGGCAGCTGACACGGGGCAGCTGGTCCGTCGATCCGTTGAAGTGCCCGGCAGGGGACAACTCCTGCCGGGCACTTTGTCGTTGACTGGTGAAGAAGTCATTGAACAGTTGAGCTGTGGAGCCCCCGAGGGGATGGAAACCCTACGAAGTTGGGTAAAAACGCTGTGGCAGTGCAGCAGTCCATGATTCCCTCTTAACCGTCAGCGCCGCCCTCGGACGGACGACTTGGACAACAAGGACGTTCTCGTGGGCACGAGCCGGCATTCCGGCCTCCCGGTGACCGACCGGGTGCGCCGGCACCACCTCCATTGCGTGTTAGCGGAGCCGACCCATGCTCACGACCCTGAAGACTGTCTATACCGACACGTGCGCCGCGGACCTCGCCTGGACTCTGGGGCGCGAGCCGCTGCCCGCGCTCGCCACACTCGAACTCGAACTCGACGGCGCGAAGATGGAGTTGAGGCTCCTGGGTGCCTCCCATCAGGTGCTGCTCGAGGAGGAGCAGGGCAGCTGCTCCGAGACCGTCGCGTGCATTCCCGGCAGCAGTACGCCGCTGCCCCTCGGTGTCTCCAAGCGTCTCGGCGAGTGGGAGTACGAATTCGCGGCGCGGGTCGAGACGCTCTCCCGGGGGCAGTTCGCGGGCCGGGCCCAGGAGTTGCTCGCACTGGTGTCGGAGCATCCGTACGGTCTCGCCGGGGTGTTCCCCGGCAGTCCGCACGCCTTCACGGCGATGCTGGCGCAGCGGCACGAGGGCGCTGTGCAGTGGCGTACGTGGCACGCGTATCCGCAGGACGGCCAGTTGGTGGCCACGCGGACCCGGGTGGGGGTGCGGATCCATGCGGGGATCTGAGGGATCCCAGGGGTTCGCGAGGGGCACGGTGTGGCGCAGATGCACCCTTGTGGGGGACCCGGTGTGAGCATGCGGTGACGTAGCGTTCCCAGCGTGAGAGAGCCGTCAACGCGTCTGCCCGTCACGCCCCGGACGGGGCGGTTCCTCGTCCTCGCGGGCGTCTTCGTCTGCGCGGCCTGCGGCCTGGTGTACGAACTCGAACTCGTCGCCCTCGCCTCGTACTTGATCGGCGACTCGGTCACCCAGGCCTCGGTGGTCCTGTCCGTGATGGTCTTCGCCATGGGCATCGGCTCGCTGCTCGCCAAGCGGCTGCGGTACCGAGCGGCCGCCGGGTTCGGTCTGGTCGAGGCGGCGCTCGCGCTGGTCGGCGGTCTCAGCGCGATGGCTCTGTACGCGGCGTTCGCCTGGACCGGCGACCGGGGCGAGGTGTGGGCGAGCGGTTCGCGGTATCTGCTCGTCGCGTTCTCGCTCGCCATCGGGCTGCTCATCGGCGCCGAAGTGCCGCTGCTCATGGTCCTGATCCAGCGGATCCGGCGGCAGGACGCGAGCGGCGCGGTCTCGGACCTGTTCGCCGCCGACTACGTGGGCGCGCTGGTCGGCGGGCTCGCCTTCCCCTTCCTGCTGCTCCCGCTCCTCGGGCAGCTGACCGGCGCCCTGATGACCGGGGCGATCAACGCGATCGCGGGCGGCGCCCTCGTATTCGGACTCTTCCGGCGGGACTTGAGCACCCGGGCGCGCTGGGTCCTGATCGTCGCGAACATCACCGTGCTCGGGCTTCTCGCGTCGGCCGCCGTGCTCGTCGGCGACTTCGAGGCGGCGGCGCGGCGTGCGGTGTACGGGAAGGACGTGCGGGTCGCGGTGCAGACCGACGTACAGGAAGTGGTGCTCACCGGCGGGCCGCGCCGCTCGCTCGACCTCTACCTCGACGGGCGGCTGCGGGTCAGCGGACGCGACGAGCACCGCTACCACCGGGCGCTCGTCCACCCCTCGATGAACGGACCCCACGCGCGCGTGCTGATCCTCGGCGGCGGCGACGGGCTTGCGGCGCGCGAGGTGCTTCGGCATCCGGGGGTCGAGCGGGTGGACGTGGTGGAGCTCGACGCGGGGGTGGTGCAGCTGGCGCGGCGCGATCCCGCGCTGAGCGAGATGAACGGGCAGGTGTACCGGGACCGCCGGGTGCGGGTGGTGAACGCCGATGCGTTCCGCTGGCTGCGCTCGCCGCCGCGTACGTACGACGTCGTCATCTCCGATCTGCCGGACCCCGGCATCACGGCGAGCACCAAGCTCTACTCCCAGGAGTTCTATGGCCTCGCCTCCCGCGCGCTGGCGCCCGGCGGGCGGCTCGTCGTGCACGCGGGGCCCGTCTCCTCGCGGCCGCGGGTCTTCTGGACGGTGGAGACGACGCTGCGGGCGGCCGGGCTGCGGACCGCGCCGTACCGCGCGGGCGGCAGGGTCTCCGGGTTCGCGGCCGGGCCCGACCGGACGGCGGACGGTGGTGCGGCGCCGCGCGACTGGGGTTTCGTGCTCGCCGCGCGGACCGTTCCCGTCCTTGCGGCATCCCGGACGGCGGGGCTGTGGCAGACGGGAGTGGAGCCCGCCGAATCCGCCGAACGGACGCGGCCGCGGGGGCTCACCCCCTCCACACTGGTGCATCCGCGGTACGCGAACTGAGGAGGAACCGGCGAACTGACGTACATGGTGCGTGGCCCGTGGGTAGGCTCGGCTGCCATGGAGCATGAGGTGTTCGTTCCGGTTCCCGCAGACCGCCTCCGGCATGTGCTCGGCGACCCCGAGAAGGTCGCAGGGGCGGTGCCCGGGCTTCAGCGCGACGCGGACGAGGCGGCCGCGCCGCTCTCCGGCCGCCTCAAGGTGCGGGTCGGGGGGCACACGATCACGTACCGGGGCGCGGCGCGGGTCGCTGCGCGGGGCGATGACGGTTACGTGGTGGAGGGCGAGGGTACGGAGGTGCGCGGCAGCGGCTCCGTGAAGATCTCGCTGACGGTGCGGGTCGTTCCGGCGGACGGTGGGGCGCGGGTGCTGTTCGGGGGGACGGCTTCGGCCGACGGGCGGGTCGCGGAGAGTTCTCCACAGGCTGTGGAGGGGGCGGTGCGGAGGCTGCTCGAGCGGTTCGCCGCGGCGCTTGCTCCTCCGGAGGAGGCGGCTGCTGCGGCTGAGCCCGCGGCTTCCCCTGAGGCCGAACCCGAGCCGGTGGCTCCCGAGGTGTCCGTCTTCGAGACGGAGGTGCCGCCGTCGTCGTTCGACGCGGTGGACGAGGACGATGACGACGACGTCGTCGCGCCGCCTGCGGAGGCTGCGCATGCTCGGCGGACGATGATCGGGCGCAGCGCGGAGGAGGTCGATCATGCGCCGCCCCGGGGGCGGTATGCGCCGGCGCCGGCGGCGGAGGCGATGTCGACGAGCGCGACGTTGCGCTGGGCCGCGCCGGCCGCGGCGGTGGTCGTCGCCTCGGCCATCGTGTTGGGCCGGGCGTTGCGGAAGCGGCGGTAGGTCCCTGGGCCCCGCTCAAGACCGCCGCTTCGCGCCGGATTCTTTCCCGCCCACCCACCCGATTGCCCGGCAGTTGCCCGCCCACCCTTCCAGCCCGTCCGGCTAGGGGCGGGGTTGGGGAAAGGAACCCGTAGGGTCGACGGTGTGACGAGTGATGATGTGACGCTGGCCGCGGGTGACGCGGAAGTGACCGTGCAGGCGGGGAACGGCTGCCGGGTGGGGAGTCTGCGGGTCGGCGGCAAGGAGTTGCTCCGGCAAGGGGAGCGTTATGGGTGCTTCCCCATGGTTCCGTGGTGTGGGCGGATCCGGGAGGGGCGGTTCCGTAACGGGGGGACCCTGCACCAGATGCCGGTCAACTCGGCGCCGCACGCCATCCACGGCTTCGCCCGCGACGCCCGGTGGAAGACCGCCCGAGCCACCGCCACCGAGGCCGCGTTCACCTACGACCTCGCCGAGCCCTGGCCCTACCAAGGCCGCGTCACCCAGCTCGTCGCCCTCACAGAGGACTCCCTCACCCTCACCCTCGGCATCGAGACCTACGGCGACTCCTTCCCCGCCCAGGCGGGCTGGCATCCCTGGTTCAACCGCAACCTGGGCGAAGAAGACGTGCGCGTCGACTTCAGTGCTGCCTGGCAGGAGGAGCGTGGGGATGACCACCTGCCCACCGGCCGCCGCATCGACCCCACCCCCGGCCCCTGGGACGACTGCTTCGGCATGCCCGACGGCGTCGACGTCACCCTCACCTGGCCCGAGCAGCTTCAGCTCCAGGTGAAGAGCCGTGAGCCATGGGTCGTCGTGTACGACGAGCAGGACGCCGCCGTCTGCGTCGAGCCGCAGACCGGCCCGCCGGACGGGCTCAACACCCTGCCCCGCCTCGTCACCCCGATCGAGCCCCTGGAGACGGCGACGACCTGGACCTGGACGCGGCTTTAGCGGCTTTAAGCTGGCAGGCATGACTGACGACGTACGTGGCGCCCTGCTGCAGCAGATCAAGGACAAGGCCGTGGTGCACGGCAAGGTGACCCTCTCCTCGGGGATGGAAGCCGACTACTACATCGACCTGCGCCGCATCACCCTCGACGGCGAGGCCGCCCCGCTGGTCGGGCAGGTGCTTCTCGACCTCACGGCGGAGCTGGACTTCGACGCCGTCGGTGGGCTCACCATGGGGGCCGACCCCGTCGCCGGCGCGATGCTGCACGCCGCCGCCGCGCGGGGCGAGAAGCTCGACGCCTTCGTCGTGCGCAAGGCCGCCAAGGCGCACGGCATGCAGCGCAGGGTCGAAGGGCCCGACATCAAGGGCCGCCGCGTACTCGTCGTCGAGGACACCTCCACCACCGGCGGCTCGCCGCTCACCGCCGTCGAGGCCGTGCGCGAGGCCGGTGCCGAGGTGGTCGGCGTCGCGACCATCGTCGACCGCGCCACCGGGGCGGGCGAGAAGATCACCGATGGCGCCGGGGTGCCGTACCTCTTCGCGTACTCGAAGGACGATCTCGGACTGGACTAGGGACCGAAGGCTCCTAGGGCTGGAGCCGTCCGGCGAGTCTGGAAAGATGGGGGCGACGATGACGTCGCCCCCTTAGGTCAGGGCCACCAAGCACACACCCGCACATCACAAGGAGCGGACACATGCCCATCGCAACCCCCGAGGTCTACGCCGAGATGCTGGACCGGGCGAAGGCAGGCAAGTTCGCCTACCCGGCCATCAACGTGACCTCCTCGCAGACCCTGAACGCGGCCCTGCGCGGTTTCGCGGAGGCCGAGAGCGACGGCATCATCCAGATCTCCACCGGTGGTGCGGAGTTCCTGGGCGGCCAGTACAACAAGGACATGGTGACGGGCGCCGTCGCCCTCGCCGAGTACGCGCACATCATCGCCGCGAAGTACGACGTCACGGTCGCGCTGCACACCGACCACTGCCCCAAGGACAAGCTGGACGGCTATGTCCGCCCGCTGCTCGACGTCTCCGCCGAGCGCGTCAAGGCCGGCCGCGACCCGCTGTTCCAGTCGCACATGTGGGACGGCTCCGCCGAGACCCTCGCCGACAACCTGGCCATCGGCCAGGAGCTGCTCGCGAAGGCCGCCGCCGCGAAGATCATCCTCGAGGTCGAGATCACCCCGACCGGTGGCGAGGAGGACGGCGTCTCGCACGAGATCAACGACGAGCTGTACACGACGGTCGACGACGCGCTGCGTACGGCGGAGGCCCTCGGCCTCGGCGACAAGGGCCGCTACCTCCTCGCCGCGTCCTTCGGCAATGTGCACGGCGTCTACAAGCCGGGCAACGTCGTCCTGCGCCCGGAGCTCCTCAAGGACCTCCAGGAGGGCGTCGGCGCCAAGTACGGCAAGACCGCCCCGTTCGACTTCGTCTTCCACGGCGGCTCCGGATCGACGGCCGAGGAGATCGCGACCGCCCTTGAGAACGGCGTCGTGAAGATGAACCTCGACACCGACACCCAGTACGCCTTCACGCGCCCCGTCGCGGACCACATGTTCCGCAACTACGACGGCGTCCTGAAGGTCGACGGCGAGGTCGGCTCGAAGAAGCAGTACGACCCGCGCACCTGGGGCAAGCTCGCCGAGGCGGGCATGGCCGGGCGCGTCAGCGAGGCCTGCGCGAACCTGCGCTCCACGGGTACGAAGCTGAAGTAACCGGCACCTGCCGAGGCCACGGGCCCGGCATCCCGCCTTTCAGGACGGGGTGCCGGGCCCGTCGCGTGGCGTCATGGCGCAGACTGGAACCCATGGCCATTCACAAGGATCTGCTCGGGGGACCGCCCCCGACCCACCTGCCCGACGACCCCGAGCCGCGCGAGCTGCTCGCGAACGGCGCGGCGCCCGCCGACGTCGCCGCCAAGTACCCCACCTCCTCCCTCGCCTGGGCGCAGCTCGCCGACGAGGCGTTCGAGCGGGGCAGCGTCGTCGAGTCGTACGCGTACGCCCGTACCGGCTACCACCGCGGCCTCGACTCGCTGCGCCGCAGCGGCTGGAAGGGCCACGGCCCGGTGCCGTGGGAGCACGAGCCGAACCGCGGCTTCCTGCGCGCCCTGCACGCGCTGGCCCGCGCCGCGCAGTCGATCGGCGAGCAGGAGGAGTACGAGCGCTGCGCCGGCTTCCTGAGGGACTCGTCCCAGACGGCGGCGGACACGCTGGGCTAGCCTCTGACCACGTGCGAGACCTGCCTGGACGCCGCTGTGACCAGGCAGGTCTTGCCGTTTCGTGGGATGTTGCGGAGGATGCCGGTGGGGACCGGGGCCCCCGTGTCGGTAACGGCAGGGGCGGACCGCTACCCGTAGTACGTATTCAAGGAGACCGCGATGTCCGCGATGTCCCACGAGGCGGAGACCCCGAACCTCGATTTCGCCGGCACCACCCCTTACGAGGATTACGTCCAGGCGGACGTCCTCACCCACCTCCAGCACCCCCGGTCCGAAGATCCCGGAGAGATGGTCTTCCTGGTCACCACCCAGGTGATGGAGCTGTGGTTCACCGTCATCGTCCACGAGTGGGAGACCGCGTCGCACGCCCTGCGCCGCGACGACATCCCCGTCGCGGTGGCGGCACTCAAGCGCAGCATCCGCGAGCTGGAGGCCCTGAACGCCTCCTGGCGCCCGCTGGCCCAGCTGACGCCCGGGCAGTTCAACTCCTACCGCGCCGCGCTCGGCGAGGGGTCCGGATTCCAGTCCGCGATGTACCGCCGCATGGAGTTTCTGCTCGGCGAGAAGTCCGCGTCCATGCTGGTGCCGCACCGGGGCGCGCCGCGCGTCCACCAGGAGCTGGAGAAGGCGCTCCAGGAGCCGAGCCTGTACGACGAGGTCCTGGCGCTGCTCGCCCGGCGCGGGCACGCCGTGCCGGACGCCGTGCTGCAGCGCGACCTGACGCAGAAGTACGAGCCGTCGCCCGAGGTCGAGAAGGTGTGGACGGACCTCTACTCCGGTGACGAGAGCGATGAACTGGCCCGCCTCGGCGAGACGTTGACGGACGTCGGCGAGCTGGTGTGGCGATGGCGCAACGACCATCTGGTGGCGACGCGCCGCGCGATGGGCTCCAAGACCGGCACGGGCGGCTCCGCCGGGGTGGCCTGGCTGGAGAAGCGCGCCGTGAAGAACGTGTTCCCCGAGCTGTGGACTGCGAGGAGCCATGTCTGAGGGTTCGCTTGGTTTTGGGCAGGCGTCCCGCAGGGCGGGACGGGTGGGCAAAACCCACGACGGCGCGGAGGCTGACATGAAAGCGCGAGCCGCAAAGCTGGACGCGGAGGACGAACTCCGCGCGAAGCGCAAGGAGTTCGTCCTCGACGACACGGTCTACCTGGACGGCAACTCGCTGGGTGCGCTGCCGGTGGCCGTGCAGGACCGCGTCGCCGACGTCATCTCCCGGCAGTGGGGCCAACTCCGCATCCGCTCCTGGGACGAAAGCGGCTGGTGGACCGCCCCCGAGCGGATCGGCGACCGGATAGCCCCCCTGGTGGGCGCCGCCCCCGGCCAGATCGTGGTCGGCGACTCCACCAGCGTGAACGTCTTCAAGGCGCTGGTCGCCGCCGTACGCATGGCGGGTGACCCGGCAGGGGGGCGCGACGAGATCGTCGTTGACGCGACGACGTTTCCCACGGACGGGTACATCGCCGAGTCCGCGGCGCGGCTCACCGGCTGCCGTGTCGTGGCGGTCGCGCCCGGTGAGGTGCGGGGCGTCCTTGGCCCGCGTACCGCGGCGGTCCTCCTGAACCACGCCGACTACCGCACCGGCCGCCTGCACGATCTGCCGTCCCTGACGGCCGCCGTGCACGAGGCGGGCGCGCTCGTCGTCTGGGACCTGTGCCATACGGCCGGTGCGCTGCCGGTCGGGCTCGACGAGCACGGCGTCGACCTCGCGGTCGGCTGCACGTACAAGTACCTGAACGGAGGGCCCGGTTCGCCCGCGTACATCTACGTACGGGCGGATCTGCAGGGGCGGTTCGACTCGCCGCTGCCCGGCTGGAACTCGCATGTGGAGCCCTTCGGGATGCGGGCGGAGTTCGAGGCGGCCCAGGGGGCGGTGAGGGGGCGTGTCGGTACGCCCGACATCCTCTCGATGCTGGCGCTCGAAGCGGCGCTCGACGTCTGGGACGGCGTCTCGATCGAGGCCGTGCGGGCCAAGTCCCTCGCGCTGACGGACTTCTTCCTGGAGTGCGTGGCGGCTTACGTCCCCGCGGGCCGGGTGGAGCCGATCACGCCGGCGGCGCATGCCGAGCGGGGCAGTCAGGTGGCTCTGCGGTGCGAGGACGCCGGGGATGTCATGCGGCGGCTGATCGAGGCGGGCGTGGTGGGCGACTTCCGCGCCCCGGACGT
Organism: Streptomyces sp. NPDC021622; assembly: GCF_040640795.1. Taxonomy (NCBI): domain Bacteria; kingdom Bacillati; phylum Actinomycetota; class Actinomycetes; order Kitasatosporales; family Streptomycetaceae; genus Streptomyces; species Streptomyces sp. NPDC021622. The sequence continues at coordinate 13,751 of NZ_JBFACK010000015.1, read as the reverse complement.
CCTGCGCTTCGGCTTCACACCGCTGTACGTGGGCTTCGCCGATGCGGAGCGGGCGGCGGGGGTGCTGGCCGGGGTGCTGGCGGCTGAGGGCTAGCCCGCGGCAGATCACCGGCTTCGCCGAGTTCGTCCTCAAACGCCGGACAGGCTGAAAGACCTGCGGGGGAATCGGGTGGGCGGGCTTGAGCGGGGTCTGGGGGCGCAGCCCCCGGGCGTCCACCATCCGAGCCGTCACCACCCGCGGGGCGACCGGTATCGGGAAGGGGCGGGGTAGGGGAAGATCGCAAGAATCAGTCCCCCCCCGCCCCGCAGTCCCCCCACCCGCAGAGAGGTTGTCGCAATGCCGGACGACGCCGCCGTGGCCCGCGATGCCGCCGAGGCCGACGCCGCCTTCTCGCACCCCGCGGTGCCGCCGGACGTCACCGCCGCGTACGGCGAACACCCCGACCAGGTCGTCGACTTCTACGAACCCCGCATCCGTACGGAGACCCCCGCCCCGCTCGTCGTCGTCCTGCACGGCGGCGCCTGGCGCGCCCCGTACGACCGGCAGCACATCACCCCCTTCGCGGACTTCCTCGCCAGACGCGGTTTCGCCGTCGCCAACGTGGAGTACCGGCGGGGGAGTCCGATCCCGGTGCAGGGGGAGGGGCCCGTCGCCGGGCGCTGGCCCGAGACGTTCGACGACGTCGCCGCCGCCTTCGACGCACTGCCGGGCCTCGTCCGGGAGTTCCTGCCGTCCGCCGATCCGCGCCGCACCGTCGTGACGGGGCACTCCGCGGGCGGACATCTCGCCCTGTGGGCCGCCGCACGCCATGTGCTGCCCGTCGGCTCGCCCTGGCGCACCGAACGGCCCGCGCCGCTGCGCGGTGTCGTCGCCCTCGCCCCGATCGCCGACTTCCGGGTCGCGCAGGAGCTGGGGGTCTGCACGGACGCCGCACTCCAACTCCTGGGCGGGGAAGGGAAGTTCGAAGAAAGGCTCCCGCACGCCGATCCGGCGGCCCTGCTGCCGACCGGGATTGCCACCGCCGTGGTGCAGGGACGTACCGACATCGTCGTGCCGCACGCCGTCTCCGAGTCGTACGCCGACGCCGCCGCGAAGGCGGGCGAGGTCGTCGGGGTCACGCTGCTCGAAGACGTGGGGCACTTCCCGCTGATCGATCCGGCGGCGGACGCCTGCGCCGTGGTCGTGGAGGAGATCGCGCAACTGGCCTACTAGGGACGGGGGTAGGGGGGCCAGGGGGTCGCCCATGGGCTACCCGTCATACCTGAGAGCTACGGCGCAAGTGAGTTCCCTGGTGTGATGCCGACTACCAGGCCTGATCCATAACTTCCTTTCCAGAGACGCGCATCGCGTACGACGCGTCTCGTACGGAAGGGGAGGAACTCCATGAAGCTCCGGGTCGGGCGGCTGCGCCGCACCCTGCTCGCCGCGCTGGTGGCAGGCGCCGTCGTCGTGCCGGTTTCGGCCGCGGCGCGCCCGCAGGTCCCGGCCCCCGCCCCGGCGGACATCCCGTCGCTCACCGCGGCCACGCTGGACACCGCGTACGACGCGAACCGTGCCAACGCCGCCGAGGCCGCGGGGATGGCCGAGCGGTACGGCGACCGGGACAGGGCGGCGCGGCTGCGGGCCATGGCCGGTCAGGAACGGAACTTCCTCTCCTTCGACGGGCGCGGCGCGGGCCGCACCGCCGAGGTGCTCGGCGATCTGGCGGCGGCGGAACGGGTCGCCGTCCTGGTGCCGGGCTCGGACACCGGCATCGACACCTACGGGAGATTCCGTGCGGGAGCCGTCGCCCTGCACGAGCGGCTCGGCCCGCGCACGGCGGTCGTCGCCTGGCTCGGCTATGAGACGCCGGGCACGGTAAGCCCCGCCGTCCTGACGACGGACCGCGCCGAGGAGGCCGCGCCCGAACTCATGTCATTCGTGGGTGAGTTGAATGCCGTCAATCCGGGGGCGCGTGTCTCGTTGCTCTGCCATTCGTACGGGTCGGTCGTGTGCGGCCGGGCGGCGGTGCAGGGGCCACAGGGCCTGGATGTCGCCGACATCGCCCTCTACGGCAGCCCGGGTGTCGGCGTCGACCGGGCCGCCGATCTCAAGTCCCGTAACCACACCAGGATTTGGGCGGGACGCGGCGCCGGCGACTGGATCTCCGACGTGCCGCACAGCAGCGTCGGCCTGTTCGGGACCACCGTCGGCTTCGGGACGGACCCGGTGTCGCCCGGCTTCGGCGCGCGCGTCTTCCCTACGGGCGACGGCGGCCACAGCGACTACCTGAAGCCGGGGTCCGTCGCGCTGGAGAGCCTCGCGCGGATCGTGCGCGGCCAGAGCCCGGAAGGGGCCTCGGATGCGTGACCTACGTGCCCTCGTCCGCCGTGTCGACGCCGCGACCCCGCCCGACCGCGACCGTACCGTCGACGCCCTGCGCGCCCTCGCCATCCTCGGCGTCGTCCTCGGGCACTGGCTGGTCACCGCGATCGTGCCGGACAGCGGCGGGCTCCACGCGGCCAGCCCCTTGCGGCACATGCCGTGGCTCGCGCCGATCTCCTGGGTGTTCCAGACGCTCGCCGTGTTCTTCCTGGTGGGAGGGCACGTGGCCGCCAAGAGCCATGCGTCGGCGCGGGCGCGCGGCACGGGCTACCGGGCGTGGCTGACGGTCCGGCTCGCGCGGCTCTTCCGGCCGGTCGCCGCCGTGCTCGTGCTGTGGACCGTCGCGGCGGGGTGCATGCTCGCGTCGGGCGCCGGCCTCGAGACCGTCCACACGCTGGTCAAGCTGGCGCTCTCGCCGCTCTGGTTCCTGCTGGTCTTCGCGGCGCTGACGGCGGCGACTCCGCTGGTGGCGCGGATCAACCCGCTGTGGCCGCTGGCCGTCGTACTGCACGTGGATCTCGTTCGCTTCGGGCTCGGCGGACCTTCCTGGCTCGGCTGGACCAACGTGGCGGCGGGCTGGCTCGTGCCGTACACGCTGGGCGCCGCGTGGACGCGCGGCGAGCTGAGCCGGCGTTCCGGCTGGGTGCTGCTCACGGGCGGCGCGGCGGCGACCGCCGGGCTGGTCCTGTGGGCCGGCTACCCGGCGTCGATGGTGGGCGTCCCGGGCGCCACGGTCTCGAACCTGGACCCGCCGACCCTGGCGGCCGTCGCCTTCGGCCTCGCCCAGTGCGGGCTCGCCCTCCTCGTGCGGGAGCCGCTCGGCCGGTGGCTGCGGCGGCCCGCGGCCTGGGCGGCGGTGGCGCTGGTGAACCTCTCCGCGATGACGGTGTTCCTGTGGCACCAGACCGCGCTCATGGCGGTCACCGCGCTCGGCCTGCTCGCCGGCGCCCCGCTGCCGGGGCTGCACACGGTGCCGGACGGGCTCGGCTGGGTGCCCGCCAGGATCGCGTGGCTCCCGGTGTTCGCGGCCGGGCTCGCGGTGTGCTGGGCGGCGTTCCGTACGTACGAGCAAGGGGGCGGCGGGAGCGGCAGGGGCGGGCCGCGGGTGGTGCGGGTGCACCGGCCCGCACCGAAGTCGGTGCGGCGTGCTTAAGGTTGATCTTGTGGCGGGGGACAGCAGGACCGACGGGACCGGGGACGGCAAGCGGGGCAGAGAGGGCTTCGGCGGCTTCGTGCTGTCCGCACTGCGGGTGCCGCGCGATCAGTTGTGGACCTTCGCGGCGATGCCGCTGCCGCCGCTGTCCCGGCCGCGCCTGCTGCGCTGGGCGCCGCACTTCGTCGTCGTATGGATCACCATCGGCACGTTCATCGGCAACCTCGAACAACTGGTGCAGCGCTACCAACTCGGCTACTCCCTCGGCCTTTCGCTGGCGCTCGCGCAGGGCATCGCGCTGGTGCTCGCGCTGTGGCGGCCGGTCCCCGCATGGTGGCTCTCGCTGGTGGCGTCCGCGGTCGCCGCGCTCTGCTCGACGGGGCGCCTGGAGGACGAGCCGTGGCCGTGGGGCGCGACCTCGCTCGTCGCGCACACCCTGATCCTGCTGCTGCTCGCGCTGCGGGTGCCGACCACGGGCGCCGTGGCGGCGTTCCTGCTCAGCGTCGGTCTGCTGCCGGTGCTCCAGCAGGTCCGCTCCCCGGACATCTACGACAACACGACGCCGCTCGCCGGGTATGTCTTCGGTGTCGTCACGCTGATCGGCATCGTCCTGCGCGGCCGCCGCGATGCGCGTACGCGGCTCGTCGAGCAGGAGGCACTGACGGCGGAGGAGCGGGCCCGGCGCACACTCCTCGAAGAGCGCGGGCGCATCGCACGCGAACTGCACGACGTGGTCGCGCACCACATGTCGGTGATCTCCATCCAGGCGCAGGTCGCCCCGCACCTGGTCAAGGACCCGCCCGACGAGCTGAAGGAGAACCTGGAGGGCATCCGGCAGAACGCCCTCGAAGCGCTGACGGAGCTGCGCCGCGTCCTCGGCGTGCTGCGCTCGGAGAACCAGGACGACCCCGAAGCGGCCCCGCAGGCCCCGCTGCCCACCCTCGACCGGCTGACCGGCCTGGTGGAGAACGCCCGTGCCGCGGGCCTCACCGTCGACTGCGCCACCACCGGCGAGCGGCGCCCGCTGCCGCCGGGCGTGGACCTCTCCGCGTACCGGATCGTGCAGGAGGCGCTGAGCAACGCGATCCGCCACGCACCGGGCTCCACCGTGTACATAGCACTCACCCACACCAGACCCGGCCTGCGCGTCCGCATCACCAACACAGCGCCACGCACGGCGATTTCACCGTCGCCCGGCGCCGGACACGGCCTCCTGGGAATGCGCGAGCGCACGGCGATGCTGGGCGGGGAACTGGCCACGGGCCCGACATCCGACGGCGGCTACGAGGTGTCCGCCTTCCTGCCGACCAACGGAGAGAACGCATGAGCACCATCCGCGTACTGATAGCCGACGACCAGATCATGGTCCGCCAGGGCTTCACGGTGCTCCTCAACGCGGAGCCGGACATCGAGGTGATCGGCCAGGCGGTCGACGGGGCCGACGCGGTGGCGCGGGTCGCCGAACTCACCCCGGACGTCGTCCTGATGGACATCCGGATGCCGGAACTGAGCGGTATCGAGGCCACCCGCCGCATCACGTCCGCGCTGCCGGACGTCCGCGTGCTCGTCCTGACCACCTTCGATCTCGACGAGTACGTGTACGAGGCGCTGCGCGCGGGCGCGTCCGGCTTCCTCCTCAAGGACGCGTCGGCGGACCAACTCGCGGAGGCGGTAAGGGTGGTGGCCGCCGGCGACGCGCTCCTCGCCCCCGGCATCACCCGCCGTCTGATCGCCGAGTTCTCCCGCATCGGCCAGGGCCCGCGCGCCCCGCTGAAGCCGAGGGTCGGGGAGCTGACGACACGCGAGACGGAGGTGCTCACACTCATCGCACAGGGCCTGTCCAACGCGGAAATCGCGACGAAGCTGGTCGTGGCCGAGCAGACGGTCAAGACCCACGTGGGCCGCATCCTGGTGAAACTGGGCCTGCGGGACCGCACGCAGGCGGCGGTGTTCGCGTGGGAGACGGGGTTGGTGCGGCCTGCGGGTAGAAATTAGAGCCGTCCGGCGATTGAGGACCGGGGTCTGGGGCAGAGCCCCAGGAGACGGCGGGGAACGGCCGATCAGACCTCGACCACCAACTCGCGGAGCCCGCGGATCACGAAATTCGGCTTCCGCTCCGGCTCCGCCGCGAGGCGCATCCTCGGGGCCAGGCGGAGCAACGCACTGAGGGAAGCGCTCAGTTCCGCCCTCGCCAGCGCAGCGCCGATGCAGTAGTGGATGCCCGAGCTGAAGGAGATGTGGGGGTTTTCGGTGCGGGTCAGGTTCAGCTCGGCGGGGGCGGTGAAGACCGTCGGGTCGTGGTTGGCGGAGCCGAAGAGGAGCGCGATCTCGCTGCCGCGTGGGATCACCGTGCCGTCGATCTCGATGTCGTCGAGGACCCAGCGTTCGAAGAGCTGGAGCGGGGTGTCGTAGCGCATCAGCTCCTCCACCGCGGTGGGGACGATCCGGGCGGGATCGCGCCGCAGGGCGGCCAGTTGCTCCGGGTGGCGGAAGAGTGCGTACCAGCCGTTGACGGTGGCGTTGACCGTCGCTTCGTGGCCCGCGTTCAGGAGCAGGACGCAGGTGGAGATCATCTCCTGCTCGCTGAGCGAATCGCCCTCGTCGTGCGCGGCGATGAGCCCCGAGATCAGGTCGTCGCCCGGCTTCTCGCGGCGTGCGGCGATGAGTTCGCGCAGATACGCCGAGAATTCGAGGGAGGCGCGCACCGCCCGCGCCGCGGTCTCCTCGGAAGGGTTCAGTTCGTACATTCCGCAGATGTCGGCGGACCAGGGCCGCAGCTGGTCCCTGTCGCTCTCCGGGATGCCCAGCATCTGCGCGATGACGGCCACCGGCAGGGGTTCGGCGACTCGGGTGGCGAGATCGCCGCCGCCCTCCGCCACCAGGGCCCGCACCAGTCGGTCCGCCAACTCCTCTACATACGGCTTGAGTTGCTCGACCGTGCGCGGGGTGAACGCCTTCGACACCAGGCGGCGGATGCGGGTGTGGGTCGGCGCCTCCAGGTCGAGCATGCCGTTGTCGTTCAGTACGTGGAACGGCTCGTGCGCGGCCGGCGGCGCCTGCCGCCCGAACTCCTCGTGCGTGAACCGGTGCAGATAGGTGCGCCCGAGCCGCCGGTCGCGCAGCAGCGCCGACACATCGGCGTGGTGCGGGATCAGCCACTGGTCGGTGGGCTCGAAGTAGTGCACGCGTCCGGCTGCCCGCAGGCGCGCGTAGGCGGGGTAGGGGTCGGCGAGGAACTCCGGTGACCAGGGGGAGAAGTCCGTGGTGGGGGCGTTCATGGGGGGACGCTATGTGCTGTGGGCCCGGCCGGGAAGGGGGCCGCACCGCTCGGCGGACGGAGTCCGGCGCAGCACCCCGCGGCCGGGGAGGCGCCCCGGCGCCGAGCAGTGCGAGGGGCGCGTCGAAAATCGAGCCGGTAGCCGGGTCAGCCCGGGGTGACCAGTCTTGCCTCGTACGCGAAGACCGCCGCCTGGGTGCGGTCGCGCAGGCCCAGTTTCACCAGGATGCGGCTCACATGCGTCTTGATCGTGGACTCCGCCACCACCAGGCGCGAGGCGATTTCCGAGTTGGACAGGCCCTGCGCGATCAGGACGAGGACCTCCGTCTCGCGTTCGGTCAGTTCGCCGTACTGCTGGGCCTGGACCGCCGCCGAGAGACGCGGGGTCTCGCCGAGCCGGGAGAACTCGTTGATCAGGCGGCGTGTCACGGTGGGCGCGAGGAGGGCTTCTCCCGCTGCCACCACCCTGACGCCGTCGGCGAGCTGGCGTGCCGACGCGTCCTTGAGCAGGAAGCCGGACGCGCCCGCGCGCAGCGCCTCGTACACATACTCGTCGAGATCGAAGGTGGTGAGCACCAGGACCTTGGAGTCGCCGTCCGACGCGATGATCTCGCGGGTCGCCTCCATGCCGTTGAGCACCGGCATGCGGATGTCCATCAGGACGACGTCGGGGGCGAGTTCGCGGACGCGGTCGACCGCCTCGCGGCCGTTGACCGCCTCGCCGACCACCTCGATGTCCGGCATCGCGTTCAGGAGTACGGAGAAGCCTTCGCGGACCATCATCTGGTCGTCGGCGATCAGTACGCGGATCGTCATTCCTTGCCTCCGGTGGGCTCCGACGCGGAGGCCACCGGCAGGAACACCGTGACCTCGTAGCCGCCGTCCTCGGTCTCCTCCGCCGTCATCTCGCCGTTCAGCATCGTGACGCGCTCGCGCATGCCGGTGATGCCGTGGCCCGCTCCGGGGGATGGCTTGACAAGGCCTGTGGCCGGGCCGTTGACGATGCGCAGGCCGAGGCCGCCCAGGACGTAGCCGACCTCGACGCGGGCCGTGGCGCCGGGTGCGTGCCGCAGGGTGTTGCTGAGGGCTTCCTGCACGATGCGGTACGCCGAAAGCTCGACGCCCTGCGGGAGTTCGCGGACCGCGCCGGTGACGATCTTCTCGACGCTCAGGCCCGTCTCGTCGACGTTCGCGATGAGCCGGTCGAGGTCGGCGAGGGTGGGCTGCGGGGCGTCCGGCGCCTCGTAGTCCTCCGCGCGTACGACACCGAGGACGCGGCGCAGCTCCGTCAGCGCGGCCACGGCGTTCTCGCGGATCGTGACGAACGCCTGCTCCAGCTCGGGCGGCGGGTTCTCCACGCGGTAGGGCGCGGCCTCCGCCTGGATGGCGACCACCGACATGTGGTGGGCGACCACGTCGTGCAGCTCGCGCGCGATCGTCGTCCGCTCCTCCAGGAGCGTGCGCTTGTCGCGCTCGATGGCGGTGACCGTCCGCTGGACGCTTACCTCGCGCTTGGCCTCGCGGCGGATGTGCACGAGGGACGCGGCGAGCAGGGCGAGCGCGGAGAAGAAGAGCATCTCCGGGAGGTTCGTGGTGTACCCCGGGCTGAGGAAGACCTCGGCGGCGATGCCGTACGCCGCCGTGCCCGTCCACATCCACGCGGCGGTGCGCGGACGGGTCCGCAGGGTGATCACCGTCATCACGGTGAGGTGCGCGAGGAAGACGCTCGCGGGCCACGGGTAGCCGTCCCAGTGGCCGCCGAGAGCGCCGGCGAAGGGCGTGCTCGCGATCATGACCCACCAGGCGCCGACGGGCCTGACCAGGGTCATGACGACGGCGACGGCCGGGATGAGGCCGGTGATCACGTAGTCGAGGCCGAGGGAGTCCTGCGCGTACGCCAGCATGAACGTGAAGAAGGCGGCCGTGCAGACCGCCGCGTGCGGGGTCCAGCCGGCGTACCGGCGTATCCGGGCCGGAAGCCGCCGGGTCACCGGCCCGTCCGTACGCATCTCTTGCAGCGGCCGGTAGGCGAAGGCGTCCCGGAAGAGGTCCTGGCGGAGCCCCCCGAGAGCGTCCATGGCCAGGCGGAACTCCGGGCTGCGGTTGCTGCCGGGGGCGGTCTTGGTCGCGTCAGTCACGCTTACGAAGGTACGGGGCCCCCAGTCCGTGGTCGTCCCCACCGGGAGGGGTCCCTGGGGGTCCGTCGCAGGTACTACGCGCCGGCCTGCGGCCTCGGGCCCCGCCGCCATCCCGGTCCCGTCCGACTGTCCCGCCGAGCAGCTCTCTGTCCCGCCGAGCAGCTCTCTGTCCCGCCGCTTCGCGGCGGATCTTCCCCGCCCACCCACCCGATCACCCCGCAGCCCGGCCCCCCCTGCCCGGCAGCCTGGCGGCTTCTGTCCCGCCGCTTCGCGGCCGATCCTCCCGCCCACCCACCCGTTTACCCCGCAGGGCAATCGGGTGGGTGGGCGGGAAAGGCCTGTTCGGGCAGTGGCGCCGCGGGGCAGTGCGACGCCCCGGGTTCCGCTACAGCCCCGGGGCGCCGCACGTCTCGGACGCCGACGTCAGCTGATCATGTCCCTGCGCCGCAGCCCCGCAAGACCCGCGGCCACCAGCCCCGCCGCCAGCACCAGCAGAACCAGCACCGGGCCCCAGCCCATCTCCCCGCCCGGCAGCTTCGGAAGGTGGCCGAAGGGGGAGAGGTCAAGCACCGCCCCCGGAAGGTCAAGCGCGGGGCCGATCCAGCCGATCGCCAGACACACCCCGGCCACGCCCCACGCCCCCACCGCCGCCTTCGGGAACGCCCCGACGAGCAGTACCGCAAGGCCGCCGAGCACCCAGATCGCCGGCACCTGCACCAGGCACGCACCCAGCACGGGGCCGAAGTCCTGCCCGTACCCGAGCGCCAGGCCGAGACCGCCGACCAGCATCAGGGCAGCCGCGCCGCCGAAGGCGATGACCAGGTGACCCCCGGCCCACCGCAGCCGCCCCACCGCGCCCGCGAGCACCGGCTCGGCCCGCTGCGACGTCTCCTCGCCGTGCAGCCGCAGCACGGAAGCGACGACGTACAAGGAAGCGATCATGCCAAGCATGCCGACCATCGTGGCGAGGAACGCGTCCGTGAGGCCCGCCTGGCCGCCCATCCGCTCGATGATGTCGCGGGTGTTCCGGTTGTCGCCGACGATGTCCGCGGCCCCGTCCACCATGCCGCCGAAGACGACACCGGCCGCGAGGAAGCCGAGCGTCCAGCCGAGCACGCCGCCCCGCTGCAGCCGCCAGGCGAGCGCCCCCGCCGTGCCGAGCCGGCCCGTCGCGGGCCCCGGCCGGGTCGGCAGGAAGCTCATCCCGACGTCACGCCGCCCCGCGAGGTCGTACGCCACGGCGCCCTGCGCCACGATCGCCGCGGCGATGAGCAGCAGCACCCACCACCGCTCACCGGCGTACGCGCGGATGTTCTCCAGCCAGCCGAGCGGCGAGACCCAGGTCAGCGCGGACGAGCCGCCCTGCGTGCCCGCGTCGCCCGCGGCCTTGAGCACGAACGCCGCCCCGAGCACCGCCGACGTGAGCCCCTTGGCTAGCCGCGCGCTCTCCGTGAGCTGGGCGACGATCGCCGCCATGGTGGCGAACAGCATGCCGGTGCCCGCGACCCCGAGCCCAAGCGCGAGCGCGCCGCCCGCGCCCTGCCCGGCCATCCCGGCGGTGATCAGGAGCGCCACCGCCGCGTTCGCCACGAACGCGGCGAGCAGCGCGGCGGTCAGCGGCGCCCGCCGGCCCACCATCGCGGCGGAGACCATCTCCTGGCGTCCGGTCTCCTCCTCCTCGCGGGTGTGCCGTACGACGATGATCAGGCTCATCACCGCGGCGAGCACCCCCGCGTAGACGCCGATGCGCCAGGCGGAGAGCGCGCCGATGGAGTCCCCGAAGACCGGTCCGTACATGGCCCGCATCGAGGAGTTGGCGTTCATCGACTCCATGGCGTCGGCGCGCTCGGCCGCGGTGCCGTACACCGACTCCAGGGAGCCCGGCATGGACAGGACCATGACCGCGACGACGAACACCCAGACCGGCATCATGACCCGGTCGCGGCGCAGCGCGAGCCTCAACAGGGCTCCCGTGCCCGCGAGTTGACGCGACCCGCCGTGCCGGGTCTTGAACGCCGAAGCGTCGGCAAGGGCGGTCATCGCGCGACCGCCTCTTCGGCGCCGGCGGTGCGTACGTCGTCCTGGTAATGGCGCAGGAAGAGCTCCTCCAGCGTGGGCGGCGTCGAGGTGAGCGAGCGGATCCCGGAGTCGGTGAGCGAGCGCAGGACCGCGTCCAGCTTGTCGGTGTCGACCTGGAGCTTGACCCGGTGCCCCGTCACGTCGACGTCGTGCACGCCGGGTAGTTGCGCAAGACCGTTGGGCGGACCCGCGAGCTCGGCGGTGACGCTGGTGCGGGTCAGATGCCGCAGGTCGGCAAGCGAACCCGTCTCGACGGTCTGGCCCTTCCTGATGATGCTGACGCGGTCGCAGAGCGTCTCCACCTCGCTGAGGATGTGCGAGGAGAGCAGGATCGTCCGCCCCCGGTCGCGCTCCTGTTCGACGCAGCTCTGGAAGACCTCCTCCATCAGCGGGTCGAGCCCGGAGGTCGGCTCGTCGAGGATCAGCAGGTCGACGTCGGACGCGAAGGCGGCGACGAGGGCGACCTTCTGCCGGTTGCCCTTGGAGTACGTACGCCCCTTCTTGGTCGGGTCGAGTTCGAACCGCTCGACGAGATCGGCGCGCCGGGCCTTGTCGAGGCCTCCCCGCAGCTTCCCGTACAGATCGATGACCTCGCCGCCGGACAGGTTCCGCCACAGGGTGACGTCGCCCGGCACGTACGCCACGCGCCGGTGCAGCTCGACCGCGTCGCTCCACGGGTCCTTGCCGAGGAGCTGGGCGGCGCCGGAGTCCGCGCGGAGCAGGCCGAGCAGGACCCGGATGGTCGTGGACTTCCCGGCGCCGTTGGGGCCGAGGAAGCCGTGGACCTCGCCGGTCTCGACGTCGAGGTCCAGACCGTCGAGCGCGTGCGTCCGTCCGAACGACTTGTGCAGCCCGGATACTTCAAGGGCGCGGTTTGCCTTCGTCATGTTTCAGAACGTACGCTACTTTCACAAAGTTGTGAAGTTAAGGAAGCGTATAAACTCAGCAGTGCTCGCACGTACGGGGGGATGACAGGGGAGATGATCGGCACATGCCCAACGAGCCCGCACCGGGGGAGCCCGCCCGCGACGCGGAGGTCCGCTCGCGTTTCGTCGAGAAGTTCGCCGCCCAGCTGGTCGAGGCCGGAATGCCGAGGATGCCGTCGAGGATCTTCGCGGCGCTCCTCGCATCGGACTCGGGCGCGCTGACCTCGGCGGAGCTCGGCGAGCAGCTGCGGATCAGCCCCGCCGCGGTGTCGGGCGGGGTGCGCTATCTCTCCCAGCAGCACATGGTCGCCCGCGAGCGTGAGCCCGGCTCGCGGCGCGACATCTTCAGGGTGCACAGCAACCAGTGGTACGAGGCGCTCGGCAACCGGGACGTGGTGCTCAAGCGCTGGGAGGACGCCCTGCGCGACGGCGTCTCAAGCCTCGGAGCCGACACCCCCGCGGGGCGCCGGCTCGCCGAGACGCTGGCCTTCTTCGAGTTCGTCCAGTCGGAACTTGAGGGAATGATGGAGCGCTGGCGCGTGCACCGGCAGTCCCTCTTCGGGGCGTGACCCCTCTCCGGGGGGCCTACTTCGGGTCGCGGTTGAAGGTCGCCTTCGACCAGAAGTAGCCGAGCACGGTCAGGGCCAGGCACCAGCCGATCGCGAGCCAGCCGTTGTGGCCGATCTCGGTGCCGAGGAGCAGTCCGCGCAGCGTCTCGATGGCCGGTGTGAACGGCTGGTACTCGGCGATCGGCTGGAACCAGCCCGGCATCGCGTCGACCGGCACGAAGGTGCTGGAGACGAGCGGCAGGAAGATCAGCGGCAGCGCGTTGTTGCTGGCCGCCTCGGCGTTCGGGCTGATCAGGCCCATCCCGACCGCGATCCAGGTGAACGCGAGGGAGAACAGCACGAGCAGCCCGAGCGCCGCGACCCACTCCAGGGCGGTGGCGTCCACGGAGCGGAAGCCGATGGCGAGGCCGACGGCCCCGACGACGAGCACGCTGAGCACGCACTGCAGCACGCTGCCGACGACGTGCCCGATGAGGATCGACCCGCGGTGGATCCGCATGGTGCGGAAGCGGGCGATGATGCCCTCGTTCATGTCCGTGGCGACGGACACCGCGCTGCCGATCGTGGTGCCGCCGATGGTCATCAGCAGGATGCCCGGGACGAGATACGCGATGTAGTCGGACCGGTCCGCGGCGCCGTTCCCGAGGCCGGCGCTCATCACGTCGCCGAAGATGTAGACGAAGAGCAGCAGCATCATGACCGGCGTGAGCAGCAGGTTCAGCGTGAGGGACGGATAGCGCCGCGCGTGCAGGAGGTTGCGCCGCAGCATCGTGGTCGAGTCACGCACGGCGAGTGTCATGGGGGTCATCGGACGGCCTCCTTGGCCTGGTTGCTCTTCTCGGTGCTGCCGGTCAGGGCGAAGAAGACGTCGTCGAGGTCGGGGGTGTGCACGGTCAGCTCGTCGGCCTCGATGCCGGCGGCGTCCAGCCAGTCGAGGATGGCGCGCAGCTCGCGCTGACTGCCGTCGCTGGGCAGCTGCAAGGACAGTGCCTCGTCGTCACAGGTGGCCTCGTGCAGGGCGTCCGCGGCGGACCGGTAGACGGCGGGGTCGGTGAAGCGGAGGCGGATGTGTCCGCCGGGGATGAGCCGCTTCAGCTCATCGGCGCTGCCCTCGGCAGCGATCTTCCCGTCGTTCAACACCGCGATGCGGTCGGCGAGTTCGTCGGCCTCTTCGAGGTACTGGGTGGTGAGGAAGACGGTGACGCCGTCGGAGACCAGCTCGCGGATGATGCCCCACATGTTGT